>NZ_JACJQV010000187.1 GCF_014696875.1 Microcystis wesenbergii FACHB-1317
AAAGACTTAATAGAAGGGATTGAATTGGCTATGTTAGAAGTTACTCAAAAAGATATTCGCAATTGGTTTACTCACTGTTGCTACTGTACCTCATAAGTCAGAGAATTGCTATATTATCCGTGTTAGTGAAAAGAGAAATTACCGTAATAATAGACGAAACAGGGGATAAGAAGAAAGGAAAAACGACAGATTATGTGAAAAGACAATACATCGGAAATATCGGAAAAGTAGAGAACGGGATTGTGAGTGTCAACCCATAATGGGTTGATTGAAGGTATGACCATCCCGTTAATAAGCGAGTTCTACAAACCAAAAGAAAGATTAAAAGAAGGAGATATAGTCATTTCAAATAATTGTGAGACAAGTGAAAAATAAGGTAAAATAAGGAGAAACGAGCAACCCATACAGAAAAATGTCCTATAGTCTAGACTTGAGAAAAAAGGTAATCGATTATGTAGAGAATGGAGGAAGCATAACTAAAGCTGCCGCTCTATTTAAGATAGGGAGAGCAACAATATATAGATGGCTGAGTAGGGAAGAAGGGTCAGCAACAAAGGTAAAACACCGTCAGAGAAAGCTGGACTGGAAAGCACTAGAAAGAGATGTCCAAGAAAATCCCGAAGCAAGATTAAGAGATAGAGCCGAGAAGTTTGGAGTGAGACCAAGTGCCATTTGCTATGCCTTAAAAAAAATGGAAATCACCAGAAAAAAGAAAGAACTTCGTTATAGAGAAAGAAACCGAGAAGAAAGAATAAAATATTATAAAACCCTGAGAGAATTGATTAAAATATATGGTGGTAAAAGCCTTGTATTTATTGATGAGTCTGGGTTTGAATAATTTCAAGACTGTCTTTATGCCTGGTCAAAAAAAGGGAAGAAAGTCTTTGGAGATAGACAAGGAAAACGAGGAAAAAGAGAGAACCTTGTTCCTGGGAGAAGAAAGGGGAAAAAAGACTTGATTGCACCAATGATATTTACGAGAAGCCTGACTGCGGAAGGCTTTGAAGGCTGGTTATCTTTATATTTATTGCCCTCTTTAACCATGACATCAATATTAATTATGGATAATGCACCAATTCATCGGAAGACAGTGATTAGACAACTGGTAGAGGAAGCAGGTCATCAGGTAGTGTTTTTGCCAACATACTCTCCTGACTTAAATGATATCGAGCATGATTTTAGTGCATTAAAGAGAGCGAGAATGTATGCTCCTGTGGGTACATCCCTTGATGAAATTATTCGTACTTATTGTGTCGCCTAGCGTCTCGTTCTTATTTGAAATAACTATAGAATATGCGGTAGCGATTCGGAGCAACCACTCGTTACTAATGGGACCTGGGCAGAGAGTCCGAAGAAATCGATGGCATATTTTTGACCGTATTCATAGTGATGGAGAGAGAGAGAAACGGTATATTAGAGAGATAATTTGGGGAAAAAGAAGGAAGTTAAGATACTGGGAGATCACGACAGATAAAGAGACGATATCCGAGGAAACGACCTGGTATGTCATGACGAGAATCGAGTGTCTAAGTGGGGTCTGCTGAAAAAGTTTTTCCTGGGGGTAGGAGTCGGTCGTCTCCGAGTCAGTAGCCGGTCGTTTCAGGCTTTGTTGCCCTTGTTTTTTGTACCAAGCGATGTACTACAAGAAGGATAATGCAAGGTTTTTGAAAGTCCCAATCCTATTTTCTTGCACTAACATCGGACTTTAACAGGTCAAAAGCTTTATTTTAAAAGGGTTTTACCATTATTCAGCCAGCCCTAAGTGTTGAAGAAGTGGGCAATATTTACGGGGAGAGGACGTGGGTAGAGTACGGTTTCCGGCAAAGTAAAAACGAATTCGGATGGTCAGATTATCGTCTAACCCATTATAGCGACATCGAAAAATGGTGGGAGCTAGTCATGAGTGTGTACCTAATGGTTAGCCTTCAAGGGTCAGTTTTTCAAGAGCGAGAGCAAAAAGAAAATCGGTCATCCGACCAGAAAACGGCCAGAGCAATTGCGAGCACTCATCCTTGGTGGTCTCTAGGGAAAGGAGGTCAAGATAACCTAAACAATATTCGATTATTTATTGAGCCTTTCGGTTACTTGAATCGTTTAAAATCTTGGCTCTGTGTTTTCTTTACTCCTCGACTAATTCACTACTTTTCTTTTCTATATACCCAAATTAATCGATTTATCAATTCCCTATTAGAGTTCGTTTTTCCCTGTCATTTCTGTCTTCCCGTTCCCTAGAGTGACAGAAGAGGGATATAAACGCCAGGTAATTGAAACGAGTGGTAGCTTGCTATCCCAGCTTTTACCCAAATCTATTCATGCTGTTACTGCTAAAGGGTTTGAGCTTAAAGTAATGCTTTTTGTTCTTGCTTTTAGTGTTAATCTATGGGTGGCAACTTAGGTTATTTATTTGCATAACAATTCCCGAAGAGCCATAAAAAATCTAGGTAGTTGTGATTTTGATTAAATCTTTCTCGCACTTGATAATAATAGTTTGCTCCTTTTTCTTTGAGTAAGTTGCCATTTTCTTCGAGTCGAGAAATTCTTTAACAAGATTAGGGTTGATCTGCTGATTTTTTAGGTCATTGTAGAAGTTAATTATATGAATATTGGCATCAGCAAGTAAGGCCTTTTTGGGTTGTAAATTAAAAGCTACCACTTCCGAACCACAAAAGGGTTCTATCCAGCGATCAAAGTTTTGATGATCTGCTAAACTTTTGATTGATGATACCAGTTTATTTTTGATACCTTGACATTTAATCGGGGGAACAATGACGGCTGTTTTCATTAAAAACTAATAGAGAATTAAATGAATACAGCGGGGGAAACATTGAAAATCTCTCCTAAAATTTTACCTTGAGCTTTACTAATCGATCGCTTGCCATTAACAATCTCAGAAACCACCCCCTTAGAACCAATTTTACCAACTAAATCAGCTTGTTTCATGTTGTTAGCTCCCATTAAGTGTAATAATACTTCCTGCGGTGAAGCTGGTTCGGGTTGAGGTTGTTTGGCATCAAAATCCTTAATAATTGTCGCCATTAATTTAACCATCGCGGTTTCTTCTGGTAGTCGATCCTGTTTACTAATTAGATTAAGCAGAAGATGACGAGCTTGCTCATATTCTTCCTCATTTTCAATAATCTTGGGTTGAAATTTAGTCAACAGTTGATTATCAATATTTTGGTCAAGTGCTAGGGTCATTGTTTTTAGGGGTTAGACTGAACTTTTTTGGTGTGTTACTACTTAACTTAAATCAGTGATTTTAACCAACCGTACCAAGCATCTAAACCTTCTCCTGTGGTAGCGGAAACTTGAAAAACTTTCAGATTGGGATTAACTTGATAGGCGTAATCTAAACAGCGATCGAGGTTAAAATTAACGTAGGGTAGTAGGTCTATTTTTGTCAAGATCATGACTTGAGAAGCGTGGAACATATAGGGATATTTAATCGGTTTATCCTCCCCTTCGGTGACGGAAAGAATGACGACTTTGGCATTTTCTCCCAAATCAAATAAAGCAGGACAAACTAGATTACCGACATTTTCGATCATGACTAAAGAATTCATCGGTGGATCGAGTTCGATTAATCCTCTCTCTACCATTGATGCTTCTAAATGACAACCTGTTCCAGTGTTAATTTGGATAACCTGACAACCGGTTTCACTAATTTTTTGAGCATCATTAGCTGTAGCTTGATCTCCCTCAATGACACTGATAGGAATAGCGGTTTTTAAATCGGCAATTGTGCGAGTTAACAGGGTAGTTTTTCCCGAACCGGGGGAAGAAACCAGATTAAGAGCAACAGTTTTTCTCCCCTTCAACCAACCGCGATTTTGTGCCGCTAATAGATTATTTTTTGCCAGCAGATTTTGCTCAACTTGGAGAATATTACCATGAATTTGAGCGTGAATTTCCGCGGGATGATGGGGATGCTCATGCTCGTGATCGTGATGGCTATGACTAATAACAGTACCATCGGCTAAAATATGTTCATGGGTTCCCGTTTGCGGATTAGTTACCGTTACTTCCGAGTTATCAGAACAACCACAGGTTACACACATAAGGATTCTGTCTCCAACGATTTGAGATTTAATTCTTGACCCTGTAAAATGACTATATTGCGACTACCACATCGATCGCAGATGCCGTAGGGATATTCTAGTTCTAGCTCATTTCCGCAATCTTGGCACTGTCCTAAACCAGAAATTTCCAGAATCTCTAACATCGCCCCCTCTATATTAGTACCTTGACAACAGGTATCAAAACAAAAAGCGATCGATTCTGGCATAATTGCCGTTAGTTTACCAATCTCCAACACCACGCGCTTAACTTTCATTCCTCGCGAATGTTCTAAAGCAAGTTCAATAATATTTTGGGTAATTCCTAGTTCGTGCATTTTCAGTGATCAGTTATCAGTGATCAGTGATCAGTTATCAGTTATCAGTTATCAGTGGGGAGCATCTCACTTTGGCCATAAGTAGAAATACTTAATAAGATCAATAAAAAAGTTAAAAAAGAGAACCATTCAGATAGGCACAACGATGACGAAGGACTTGCGGTACATTGCCAGAATTCCAACTCGCACCAGTAATTTTGAGACGAAAACCAATTTGTTTCACTTGAGATGACCCGGAGCCAGAACCAAGAGAAATCTCCTCTTTCTGAAAATAATCATAATTGATAATTCGATGTTTATGCTTGTTCAAATAAATGATAAAATTCTCAACTTTTGGCTCTCTCGGGTTTGGTGGGTAAAATGTATTCTAAGATACAGTTCTGCTGGCGAGCCAGTGGAACGAACCAGAAAGACACAAAGGACACAAAGATCGATCGCTCCTATATAAGTTAAACTGGTCGCAACGCGCTCGCTACGCGAGATCACACAAAGAATAAGAGAGCCAACTTTTGAACCTGAGCATCCCTCAAAACATGAGATAGAATCTTTTACTTTACCTTGCCAGAGAAGAGACTTGACCTCCTCTATTCCCTGGAATGACTCCCCAACTTTATAGAGGTTTTCCATTAAATGATACCAGTCCAAAATCTCAAGGCGTTGCTCTTTTTCTCCTATCTCACGAAATAAGTTCCAGATACCATCATGCCCATCCCCTAAACAAACTAAAGGATTAGCCAAAACTTGAGAATTCACGAAATCTAATAAAGCTGAGTTATCTTGAAAAAAGGCAGCTACCCCCAATTGGTGAAAACTCACTCCTTGATAATCACGCCCAATTAAGGGTTCCCCCTTGGCAGTTCTGAGTCGTACCTTCCCACCATCTATGCTCATTTCTTCCACTTCTGTGTTAGAGGATAATTCTTCAAAATGATAGCGATGTACAAGGCGTTGCCGCGTGCTGTGAGAAACAGCAATTCCTGTCAATGATTTGATTTTCTTCTCTGCTTTTTCATCTCTATTCATCGCCGCTCAGTAGTAAACAGTGCTTCTCTAAGATATGACTCATCTGAGTTCGAGGCTTTATTTCTAATCTCTTTGCTTGTTTTTCTGTAATGGGTAATTCCCCCAAAATACTTTTTACTGTTCGGAGCCTACTGCCAGTTTCTTCGGTACTTGTTTTGACAAAAAAATACCGATTTCTGGGTTGACATACTGAATCATTAAGTCTCTAACCGTTACCTCTATTTCTCCCAAGTTATTAATTTTTTTAACTTGAGATTGTTTATAGAGACATTCTGCCAACTCTTGAGATAAGTCTTGAATCCTTTGTTCATTTTCTGATCACTCGGAATATACTGTGGTTGTGACATTGCTTTTCTCCCTTTCTCAAAATTGCCACTGTCATACAGGGTGGCAACTATAGCTGTGGTCATCACTTCCGCATCGCTGATCTGTTGCTGTGAATCCTCTTGATGATTCATGGCTTTGAGAATGTCGTCACAAAGGCAATAAATCGCTATAATCTCATCCTTCATTTTTTTGGCTGCTACTCGTCTTTTATCTTTTGTAGCAGCTTTTTTTGCTTAATCCCATAGGTAGCAACCTAGGTTAACTATTGACTAATAGCTATTCTCGGCGGGGGAATCAAGATTCCTTGACTCTCTTGGCTGCTAATGAGTTGAAGCCTTTGTCACTTTCTGATAACCCTCAGACCGACTAACTGTATACTAGGCTATAAGATTTGCTTAAAAATCTTCAGACCATGCCGAACTATTGACAGTACAGCGATCGCCAAATATGAATCAAGGCATAGATTTACAAGAAAGTTTCATTAAATCCCTAACAGACTTGGGATTAAGTGGAGGACTGGCTAAAGCGATTTGGATGCCTTTACCCATGTTCCTGATGATTATTGCCGCCACAGTGGGGGTTTTAGTCTGCGTCTGGTTAGAAAGAAAAATTTCCGCCGCCGTCCAACAGCGTATCGGGCCGGAATACGCAGGACCCTTGGGCGTTTTACAACCGGTCGCCGACGGTCTGAAATTAGTCTTTAAAGAAGATGTCGTCCCCGCTAAAGCTGACCCTTGGTTATTCCTCTTCGGGCCGATTTTGGTGGTGATGCCGGTGTTTGTCTCCTATCTCATCGTCCCCTTCGGTCAAAATCTGGTGATTACTGACCTAAACGTAGGTATCTTTTTATGGATTTCCTTGTCCAGTATTGCCCCCATTGGCTTATTAATGGCGGGTTATGCCTCAAATAATAAGTATTCCTTACTGGGAGGCCTACGGGCGGCGGCGCAATCGATTAGTTATGAAATTCCCTTGGCTTTATCGGTATTAGCGATCGCGATGATGTCTAATAGTCTCAGTACCATTGATATTGTCGAACAACAATCCGGTTATGGCATTTTAGGCTGGAATATCTGGCGCCAACCGGTGGGGTTTCTGATTTTCTGGATTGCCGCTTTAGCTGAGTGTGAACGTCTGCCTTTCGATTTACCTGAAGCGGAGGAGGAATTAGTCGCCGGTTATCAAACCGAATACGCGGGGATGAAATTCGCTCTCTTTTATGTGGGTTCCTACGTTAACCTCGTGCTGTCGGCCCTAGTTTTCGCCGTCCTCTATCTTGGCGGTTGGGAATTTCCTATCCCCGTCAATGCTTTGGCCGGCTGGTTGGGAGTTAGTGAAACCAATCCTTGGCTACAAATTATCACCGCTTCCCTAGGGATTACGATGACAGTATTAAAGGCCTATTTCCTCATCTTCATCGCTATTCTCTTGCGTTGGACCGTACCCCGGGTTCGCATTGACCAATTACTCGATTTAGGCTGGAAATTCCTCCTACCGGTATCTTTAGTTAACCTACTACTTACCGCCGCCCTAAAACTAGCTTTTCCCTTTGCTTTTGGCGGTTAATTTCCGTTTTTGTCCTGTTAACCTACTACCCCTCTGACCATCATGTTTAACATCCTCAAACAAGTCAGCGATTACGCCAAAGGTAGCATTCAAGCGGCGAAATACATCGGCGAAGGTTTATCCGTTACCTTTGATCATATGCGTCGTCGTCCGATTACCGTCCAGTATCCCTACGAAAAGTTAATTCCCTCGGAACGTTATCGGGGTAGAATTCACTTTGAGTTCGATAAATGTATCGCTTGTGAAGTTTGTGTGCGAGTTTGTCCGATTAATTTACCAGTAGTGGATTGGACTTTTAACAAGGAAATTAAAAAGAAAGAACTCAAACACTACAGTATCGATTTTGGGGTCTGTATTTTCTGCGGTAATTGTGTGGAATACTGTCCGACTAATTGCCTATCGATGACCGAAGAATACGAACTAGCGACCTATGATCGTCATGAATTAAACTATGATAACGTCGCCCTAGGCCGTTTACCCTACAAAGTCACCCAAGACCCGATGGTAACACCTCTGAGGGAATTAGGTTATCTGCCTAAAGGTGTCATCGAACCCCACGATTTACCCGCCGGTAGTCAACGCGCTGGTAAACGTCCAGAAGAAATTACCGATTAATTAGCAGTTAGCTATCAGCCGTCAGGATTTGGAAATCTAACAGTAATAACTGATAACTGATAACTGATAACTAATAATTAATAACTCTCAAACATAAAAGGAGATGAAACTACTGTGAATTTAGCCGAGGGCGTTCAAATAGTATCTTTTGGCATTTTAGCAGCCCTAGTAATCGGGACAGCTTTAGGCGTGGTACTATTATCTAATATCGTTTATTCCGCCTTTTTATTGGGTGGTGTTTTTATCAGCATTTCGGGTTTATATCTCTTACTAAATGCTGATTTTGTAGCGGCGGCACAAATTCTAATTTATGTGGGTGCGATTAACGTTTTAATTCTCTTTGCTATTATGCTTGTTAACAAGCAAGAGGACTTTTCTGATATTCCTAAACGTTGGATTCGTCAGGCATCTACTGCTTTAGTTTGTGTGGGTTTATTTGTGCTGTTATCGACCATGGTTTTAATCACACCTTGGTCAATTTCTAGCACTTCTCCCGCAGTAGTGACTAATACTTTAGTAGAAATCGGTAAGCATTTCTTTAGTGATTTCTTGCTACCCTTTGAATTAGCTTCCGTGCTATTATTAATGGCCATGGTCGGAGCAATTATTTTAGCTCGTCGTGACCTTATCCCTACCCTAAAAGCTGAAGAACCTACGGCCACAGCTTTAACATTACCCGAACGACCTAGAGAATTAACCGCCCCTAAATAGGAGAAAAGAAAGAGGTATCATGCAGATTCAGTTAGAGTATTATTTGTTATTAGCGGCGGCTTTATTTTGTATCGGAATTTACGGTTTAGTCACCAGTCGCAATGCTGTCCGGGTTTTAATGTCGATCGAATTGATGCTCAATTCTGTTAACATTAACTTAATGGGTTTTTCCAACTATCTTGACCCCGCTAATATCCGAGGCCAAATTTTTACTATTTTCGTGATTACCGTAGCGGCAGCCGAGGCAGCCGTGGGTTTAGCGATTATCCTGACTATCTATCGTAACCGCGACACCATCGATATGGAACAGTTTAACCTGCTCAAATGGTAAGGTTTTAAATATTTACCCCCCCTCTCTCCCTTTTTTGGGGAGAGTTTTTTTTGGCTAATTTTCCCTGTTAACGGGGATAAATCTCGGTGACAACTCGATCGGGGGAGCTACTGGTAACAACAATGTTATTATCTTCTAACGTGCCGATCGCTTTATCGCCAGTGAGATTAAATTTTGGTTCCTGTTGTTCATAGATAATATTCCCCTCGGCCTCGACAATTTTTTCCGACATTTTCCAAGTTAAGATCTGACTATACAATTGCGCCCCAGTTTTCTGATTAATTCCCTTAACCCCATCCTTGAGATAAGCGATACGATTGCCTAATTCCACCACTACACGATTACCAGTAATAGTGATTTGATCTTGATATTGAAAAATTTCCGTGGGGCGATCGGAAGTTAGGCTACGATTTTGATAGTTCCAAATTGCCTGAGAACCAGAAATCTGTAAAGGTGGTTCTAAAGAGCGATATTCGAGGTTTTCTTGCAGGATAACCTGATTATTTTTTCTTTCCCAACGACCGCCGATAGCAGTAAGGCGATCGATAATAGTTTTATCAATATAGCGATCAAAAGCGACTTTTTGATCGGTACTAATGACCTGTTGAGGAATTTCCCAGTACAGGCGCTCGGTTTGCAGGACGACACGAGATTCCTTGGCGGTAGCCACCACTTGACCTTGTAATTCTAGTTTTTCTTGGCGCGTGTCGTAGCGTCCTTGGCGGGCCTTGGCTTCTAGTTGTAGATGACTACCTTTGATCCCTTTGGGGGAGATTAAAATACCTGCCTTGGGTAGCCAACGCAATTCCGGCGCGTTAATAATGGCTTTATTGCGGGGATCTACAGCCACAATATTATCTTTGAGGAGAATTTCCTGGCCTTCCTTATAGACTTCACCGCGGTCAGCACTAACCTGTAAAACTACTTTCCCATCTTGATAGATATTACCCTTGATATTTTCCAGACGGGCAATTTTTTGGTCTTGGGTGTAGGTAGCTTTTTTGACTTGAATTTTCCAGAGGGGTTGTCCCGAGGGGTTAGCCTGTTCTAAGGTGGCATTATTGAGAATTAACCGGCCATTTTCCTCAATTTTAGGCGATTCTGTCGGCGAAATTTTCGGCGGATCGGGAGGTTGACAGGCCGTTAATCCCAGCAAACCGATTAGAAGGGCAGCCCCGCGCCCAATTGATAATTTTAATTGTAACCGCTGCCTCAATTTCGATCGCTCCGCTGCTATTTTCTCTCCTCCCAGTGTAGGGTAAGGGGTCGCCCCTTGACCGGTTGAAAGTAGTTTAATCGCTAGTTTTGCTGGGAAAAACCCCCGGTTGAACGGTGAGAGTTTGTTGTTTACCCCTGCGGTTAATCTCGATTTCCAGATTACCACCGATCGCACTGGTTTCTACACCTTGCTGCACATCGGCGGCGGTTTTAACGGGGTTTCCTGCCACAGTTTCGATGATATCACCCGCTTGCATCCCGGCTTTTTGAGCGGGGGAATTTTCCACCACTCGCAGGACGATTACCCCTTCATTTTGGTCAATATTAAAGTTTAATTCTTTAGTTTCGTTCAATTGCTGCCGTAATTCTGGGTTTAGCGTCACCATGTGGATACCGATGTAGGGATGTTCCGCTTTACCCTTGCTAGATAGCTGTCCCGCCACTTTTTGGGCGGTTTCGATGGGAATAGCAAACCCTAAACCCTGAGCATCGGCCCGAATTGCCGTATTAATGCCGATAACTTCACCCTTGGCGTTCAGTAACGGGCCGCCGGAATTGCCGGGGTTAATAGCGGCATCGGTTTGGATAAAACGAACCCGTTTATCGGGAACCCCCACTTCGCTGCTAGTGCGTCCTAGGGCACTAATAATGCCCACCGTAACAGTATTATCCAGGCCTAGGGGATTGCCAATTGCGATCGCCCACTCCCCTGGTATTAAAGTTTCGGCCTTACCAAAAGTCACCGTCGGTAAATTTTTCGCCTCAATTTTCACCAGGGCCACATCGGTCATATTGTCAACCCCCAGGACTTTACCCTGATGGGTTTGACCGTTTTTCAAAGTCACTTTTACTTGGGTTGTCCCTTCCACCACATGGGCGTTAGTTAAAAGTAGTCCATCTGTACTGATTATAAACCCAGAACCAGTTCCTCGTTCTAAATGCTCCTTGGGAATCGGCACTTCATTACCAAAAAAGCGCCGAAAAAAGGGCTGTTTAAATTCTTCGGGAATTTGGTCGGCCACTTCCCGGGCCGAGTCAATCCGCACCACCGCCGGCCCGACTTTCTGCACGGCCTGGGCGATAAAATTAACATTACCGTCGGTTTGGGTAATAACAGGGAGAGAGAGAGAAGCGGGGAGGATTGCCGGCGGTTTATTTACCTCTAGGGGTGCTTTTCTGCTTAAATACTGATTTCCTAGCACACCCACAGTACCGCCTAGGGCGAGTAATCCCAGTGAAATCCCCAATCTTGTCAATAAACCCATAAGCTCTAGCCCTAAAATGTCGTGTGCGGTAGAATCGGCGCAAAACTTACCTATATTATAGGCTGTCTTTTTCAAAGACGAACCCCTGGGGCAGATAAAGGCTTTTTGTATTTGATGGCAGTGGCAATCACTTTGATTAAGCGTTTCTCATCAAGGTGAAGTGTAACGTATATTTGGCATTGTCTCCGCGCTCTGGTCTGCTGACTCCCCAAAAAGAAAATTTCGTATTCTACTATTAAGATAACTGCTGTAAGAATACTTCCCTGTAATCAATTAGCTAAAACTTAACTCAGGCGCTACATTTTCTGGAAATCTATTGACTTGGAATATTGACAAAATTCTCGAAGCGTAATATGATGTTTTCAAATATTTCAAGGCTGAGTTTATGAATGATAATTTAAGGCTGGTTAATACACCTGAAGGTAAGTTTTATTGTCTCGATCTGAAGATGGCTAACTTATTGGAAAATCTGCGAGATTTGGCGAGTGTCTATCCCGGAATCGACGATAAAATGATTCATCCAGGGGATGTTTGCTTTGATATTGGTGCCAATATTGGCACTTTTTCAACTTTAGCAGCCCGTTTATCATCCCCTGAAGGACGGGTATTTGCCTTTGAGCCTTGTCCAGAAACTCATCAAATTCTCTTGGAAAACCTGCGATTGAATAATGTTTCACATTTAGTACAAGTACAAACTGATGTTATTAGCGACAATCAAAAAAAATTCTCTATTAAAAAAGCTCCTAAAAACATGGGAGCCACCCGATTTATTGAATCGTCAGAGGTGGAGGGAGAACTCTTTACTTCCACAACCTTAGATTTGTGGATAGAAAATAATTTGCATCTAAAACAGTGTGATTTTATTAAAATAGATGTGGAAGGAATGGAGATTAAAGTTCTTCAGGGAGCCAGGAAGACCTTAAAACAGTATCACCCCATTCTATATATTGAGGTTTGTTTACCCCATTACGAAAAATATGGATTTAAAATCGAGCAATTGCAAGAATTTTTAGCAGAAATTGGCTACCATTTCTTTCGTTATTTCGCTCCTGCGCCTTTTCTAACTAAAGATATACGTCGCCTCCATTCTCTTAACCAAGGTTCTTATTTTTATAATTTAATCGCCATTCACCCTAGCAGTCCTCGCTATCCTCAAAAATACAATTCTACACAAGAAGCTTTCCTGTTTATGATTGAGGAAAAATCAACAATTACTTATAGTGAATTACGCAGAAAATTTCCGATCAGAACTACAATTAAAAAACTTGTTAGGGGAGAAAAAAAGCCAGAATAAACTGAGATTTACCCCAACTGCGAAACTAATTAGGGAACTTACCCTGTTAACCGGTCTTCTTTTAGGGGTAAAATCACGAAACAGCTATGAGAATCTCAGTTCATGCAATTGTTTGATCGCATCCGTTTAGGGATAGCCGTAGCGGTGGCTAAAACCGTTACTGCTGTGGTTAAAGGACTCCGTTTAGGGGCTGCCAGCGTCTTGCCGGGGGAAATTGCCCGTCGTCTCCATCCCCGTTTGTTACCGCTACTCTGTGGGCAAGTCCGACGGGGGGTAATTTTGGTGGTTGGCACGAATGGAAAAACTACCACTTCCCTACTGCTAAGAACTATTCTAGAGCGTCAGGGGGCAAAAGTTACCCATAATACCACTGGGGCGAATTTAATTAATGGTTTAATCACTGCTTTATTAGCCGATGCCAATTTATTCGGCACTTTAAAGGCTGATTATGCCATTTTAGAAGTGGATGAAAATATTCTCCCTTTGGTTTTAAAAGATTGTCGTCCTCGCGCTATTTTAGCTCTAAATTTGTTTCGCGATCAACTCGATCGCTATGGGGAAGTGGATACGATTAGTCGCCGTTGGCAAGGGGCCATATCTCCCCTACCCACCGATACTTTAGTGATTCTCAATGCTGATGATCCGACCCTTTCCCATTTGGGTCAACAACTGCCCCAAAGAGTTGTATATTTTGGCTTAAGTGAGCCAGAATTATATCTGGAAGAAATTCCCCACGCTGTCGATTCTATTTACTGTCCTAAATGTGGTGCTTCTTTGGATTATCGGGGGGTTTATCTCTCCCATTTAGGGGATTTTAGTTGTCCTAGTTGCGGCTTTAAAAAGAGTAGTCCTGCTTTTCATAGTCAAGATTGGCCGCAGATTTTAATCGGTGTTTATAATAAATATAATACTTTAGCAGCGGGGTT
The DNA here is from genome assembly GCF_014696875.1 of Microcystis wesenbergii FACHB-1317. Taxonomy (GTDB): domain Bacteria; phylum Cyanobacteriota; class Cyanobacteriia; order Cyanobacteriales; family Microcystaceae; genus Microcystis; species Microcystis wesenbergii_A. The sequence goes on from NZ_JACJQV010000187.1 coordinate 13,670, forward strand.
AGTAGCCCAGGAATTGGGGATTAAAGATCGAGAAATTTTTGAGACAGTTCAGGGTTTTAAAGCGGCTTTTGGTCGAGCGGAAGAATTAGAAATTGAGGGTAAAAAAGTTAGGATTTTACTGTCCAAAAATCCCGTGGGTATGAATGAAACAATTCGCGCAGTGGCTGATATTTTACAGAAAGAAAAGTCTTCTACTACTCTCTTAGTTCTCAATGATCGCATCCCCGACGGTACGGATGTTTCTTGGATTTGGGATGTGGATACGGAAAAATTAACCCGTTTGGGAACAACTTTAGTAGTAACGGGCGATCGACTTTATGACATGGCTTTGCGCTTACAATATAGTCAGGATAGTCTCGCTTATCCCGTTAATTTAATTGTTGAATCCGATCTAAAAAAAGCGATACAAATTGCCCTTAATAACACCAAAAATGAGGAAACTTTACATATTTTACCCACCTATTCTGCTATGTTAGAAGTACGAGAGATTCTCACGGGCCGAAAGATTTTGTAGAAATTAGAAAAGGGGGACATAAGCGCAAGCTTACATTAGCTTTTTTTGTGATACTAAATCCAGTTATTAAAAACTGATTATTGCTTCTCCGTTTTGCATTAGTGCCTCTCTTGATATGTAGCCCATACTCAACGGATTTAGTATTACTTCCGATTTTATCACTCAATCCAAGCCTTTGGGGGGTTCTACCCCCCAAACCCCCCGTTGGGGGCGTGGCGCCGCCCCCAAACCCCCCGCGCATTAGTTTTTCGGTGGGATGCTTACACGCAGCTGCTAATACATCTGTCATAATTTAAGAGTCGCTCCACTTGCAGGAGTGCCTCTCCTGATATGTAGCCTATACTCAGCGGATTTAGTATGAGATGCTTACACGCAGTTGTTCATATATTTGTAATAATTTTTGATATTTCTACAAACTTGAGATGCAGTCCGTCTCTTATCCCCCATTTCCCCATTCCCTAATCCCCTAAAAAATTATGCAAGAACTAGAACTAAAAATCGGCTGGTTATATCCGAACTTAATGAGTACCTACGGCGATCGAGGTAATGTTATTACTATCCAAAGAAGATGTCAATGGCGTGATATTGCTGTGACAATTATTCCCCTAGATGCTCAAACAGAAGCCGAGACATTTTACCAAGTAGATATAATTGTTGGGGGTGGAGCGCAGGATCGGCAACAGGAGATCGTTATGCGCGATTTACAGGGGAGAAAAGCAGCGGCGATGAAAGAACAATTATCGGCAGGAATACCGGGGGTTTTTACCTGTGGTTCCCCGCAATTATTAGGGCATTATTACGAACCAGCTTTCGGTCAAAGAATCGAAGGATTAGGATTATTAGACCTAGTAAGTAAACATCCCGGCCCCAATGCAAAACGCTGTATCGGTAACGTGGTTTTTGAAATTACTGCCTCTCCCTTAGCGGAGGAAATAAAAGCTATGACTGGGGAAAAACCGCTAGTAATTGGCTTTGAAAATCACGGGGGTCGTACCTATTTACAGACCGTTTCTCCTTTAGGAAAGGTGATTACTGGCTACGGAAATAACGGAGAGGACGGTTATGAAGGGGCATTTTACCACAATGCGATCGCTACCTATGCTCACGGTCCCTTACTACCCAAAAATCCCTTTTTAGCCGATTGGTTAATCCAAAAAGCTTTAGAACAAAAGTATCAAAAAGCCGTTTTTTTAACAAAACTTGATGATTCTCTGGCCCTGAAGGCACGATTTGCCATGTTTGAACGACTAGAACTAACCGGCGTGACCAATAAAGCCTAAACTGGTCATATACACTTATGGCAGGAGATAGTCAAACTAGCCATTAAGAATTTTAATTGTGGCAGCTTATGAAATTATGACTGGAAAAATTATCGAGCGTCAAACGGCGGGGTTTCTCGTCCTCATCATCCCCCTAGCGGTGCTAATCATCCTTGTTTTTACCGCTTGGCCATTGATCCTACTTGTCTTCCTCTTAACTCTGGCAGTCAAGGTGTGGCAAGACTATCGCTGGTCAAAATTATCGACGGTGATTAACCCCTATTTCAATCAACTTTTACAGGACAATCAAGGTTGTCTCACCCCGATTGACCTATCGGCAAAAGCCAATCTCACGGCCAAATTAGCTAGACAATTTTTAGACAAAAAAGCTGAGGAATTTGGAGCGCAAAAAAAAGCTGTAGGCGATCAGGGTATGGCCTATTACTTTATCACCGCCAGTACCTTGGGTAGTATTTTTGATGAGAGTGACCCCTCTTTAGAAGAAATAGGGGAAAAACAAATTCCCGCGATTACTGCCTCAAGATCACCTCTGACCAATTTAGAGCAATCCCAGGAGGCTAAATCCCCCCTGATTGTGGCCGAGAAAAGCGAAAATTCTGTCCAGGAGGTTCCTGTTATTTCCTCCTCCCAACCTCTGACTAATTTAGGTAAATTATTTGAGGAAAAAGAGGAAGAAAATACTGCAGCGATCACTGTTCAAGAAACGGTAATTCAAGAACTGGAGGAGATAATTAATCCTAGTTTGAACAGTTCTGACAGTTCTTTATCCCAATCAGAATCAGAAGTTAGGGAAGAATCTCTAACCACTCTATCTGAAACCATCTCATCAATGAGTTTGGCGGATTTGGCTAAACGTTTAGGAGTTACCCCGGCCGTTTTGGGTAGAAACAAGAAAAATAAATCCGAAACAGAATTTGCCGATTGGAGTCGCATCAGAGATCCCGATGGTATTGCTTGGAAATTTGACGCAAAAAACTCCTTATTTGTGGTTAGCTAATAGGTAATTTGTTTTGTTTTTTAGACAGGCATTGAGCCTGTCTTTTTTAGATCGAGGATTTAGGGAGATGTCAGCACCAGAGCAGTACCAGAATACTCGACTGGAGGCTCCTTCTCTAAAAAAATTAAGGGAACGGTGAGTCCCGACAACATTGGATCACGCTCTTCGGGGATCGCTCTGTAACTGACGTGGTTGCTTTAATGGACTTGAGATGATTTGCCTACCGCTCTCAGCCTGCTTTCGCCGCAAATCATCGCAAAGGGCATTAGTATTGTATTGATTTAACTCAGGCTCTGTAAGACTTTTAGTCATAGCTAGTATATTTATATGGGGGAAGTTCAGTTATATTGCTAGTATCGGGGATTCGGGGCAAAATAAAGGTATGCTTCCTCAAAGCTGCTCCCAAGAATATCGACAGGGAACTCTCTAATTTTTCAACTTTTTAGGCAATATGTCTTATCCGCAAAAGCGATTCGTGATGGTCTGTCAGCATTCTTCCTGTTTGATCCAGGGTGCGTCCGAGCTTCTTTTAGCTTGGCAAACGGCAGCTCTCCCAGAAGATGTCATCGTTAGGACCAGTGGTTGTCAAGGACAGTGTAGCACTAGCCCCACGCTGAGAATTATTCCTGAAGAAACTTGGTACTGTCGTGTTAAACCAGAGGATGTCAATCAGATTGTCGAAGAACATTTAAAAAACGGTCAACCAGTTGAGCGTTTACTCCATCCACGCATTCACCCTCAATAGACCTCTGGTAAAAGTCAAAAATTGTCCTGATAGGTTAGGAGTAAGTAGTCAGTAGTCAGTAGTCAGGAGAATTAAGAATGAATAATAATCAATAAATGGTTACGGAAGAACCCTATCGGCTCTCCCTTACTTATGGTTATCAGAAAAAGTTATCTGAGGGAGGGCTTATGCCTTGGCCCCCACATAACAACTAATATGGGGTAATTTAGGGGCGCAATGCTTGCACCCAATATGTGACATTAACAAAAAGCTTACACAATGATGTAGAGAGAGATCATTTTTTTCTCCTTTGTCTTTTTTTCAAGTCTAACTTTCGGCTCTTCTCTACTTTGTGTGATAAGCACTGATTATCATTCGTAGGAGTCTTGCTAGGCAAGGCTTTGAAGACTATATTTCTTTGACATCCTCACCGCCGGGGCCGGACGGTGATTCCCTGCAGATCAAACAAACTTAATTGAACGATCTTCGGTTGGGTTGACGCTTCACGGGATGATGCTTCTTTAACAGAAGTCTTACACTTTCCTCCACGCCCGTTTAAAGTCTCCGATTGTCCACCGGCGACCTTGATATTAATTGCGGCGTTTACATCCCTATCATGAAAAGTCCCACAAAAAAGACATTCCCACTCACGGATATTTAATGCTTTCTTACCGCCGATATTCCCACAACAGGAACATCGCTGAGACGTTGGCTCCCAGCTCGAAATTATCCGAAAATCACGCCCATATTTATCAGATTTTGCCGATAGCATATCTCGGAAAGAACGCCATCCTAAATCTGATATGGCACGAGATAACTTGCGATTTTTAACCATTCCCGATGTGTTTAAATCCTCTAAAATTATCGTTTGATTTTCACGAACAACTCTAGTGGATAGTTTCTGCAAGAAATCAGTGCGAGTGTCTTTAATCTTTGCATGGATTTTAGCTACTCGTTTCCTAGCTTTTTCCCGTCGGTTACTTCCTTTCTGTTTTCTAGAAAGGTTTTTCTGTGCTCTTCTTAGTCGTTTTAATCGTTTCTTTAGCGGTTTCGGTGCGTCTATCTTTTCCCCTGTTGAGAGGGTAGCAAAGGTAGCAATCCCTAGATCAATTCCCACTGACTCCCCATTATCAGGAAGTATTTCGGGCTGAACCTCGACGACAAAACTAAGAAAATAGCGATCTGATGCGTCTTTAATCACGGTGACACTAGAAGGTTTAGAAGGTAATGGACGACTCCAAACGATTCTTAAATCACCGATTTTTGCTAAAGTAACGCAGTGTTGGTTAACGGTAAAACCATTATCGGTAAATCTTGCTGATTGTTTAGATTTACGTTTTTTAAACTTGGGAGGTTTGACTTTCTTTCCTTTTCTCTCGCCCTTACAAGATGTAAAGAAGTTAGAGTAAGCAGTCTCTAAGTCTCTCAAAGACTGTTGTAAAGGAATAGAAGAAACCTCGGTTAACCACCGTCTTTCTTCTGTTTTTTTGACTTGAGTTAGTCTTTTAGATAACTCAGTATATTTTGGCTTTTTCTCCCCTTGTCGATAGAGTTCTTGGCAGTAAGCTAAAGTATCGTTCCAGACAACACGCACACACCCAAACAACTGAGACAAAAGCCTCTTTTGTTGGTCTGTTGGGTAAATACGGTATTGATACCTCGCTTTCATTGGGTTAAGATGTGTGTGTCTGTAGTCTATTCTAACTAGGTCTGTTGATAATGTCAAGTCAGTTGCGAAGAGAAAGAAACTCTGTTTCCGATCTAAAGATACACTTGGTCTGTGTGACAAAATACAGAAGAAAGGTTTTTACTGGTAAAAGCCTGACTTTGGTTGAAAACTCTTTTAGGGAAGTTGCGGAAAAAATGAATTTTCAGATATTGGAATTTAACGGGGAGTCTGATCACATACACGCATTAATTGAATACCCGCCGAAACTATCTATTTCTGTAATGGTCAATTCTTTAAAAGGAGTCTCTAGTCGTAGGTATGGACAAGCTGGATATCCTAAGCCATACGGGAAAGACGCTCTTTGGTCGCCCAGTTATTTCGTCTCTTCTGTAGGAGGTGCGCCTCTGGAAGTTCTTAAGTGCTACATCAAAAATCAGGAAAAGCCGTCGTAAAACGACGGGGTTTTAACCCAAATTTTCGATAAGTTAGCTAAAAAGGCAGATAAACCTTACTGTTCCAGTGTTCTGGCGTTCTCTGTTTCCTTATCGACCTAGACCAATTTAGATGCGGGGGTGGCTTATTAGGTCTAAATCCAGAGTCATTGACCTAATAATGGAGCTATTTTAATACTCTTTTGCTACTAGGTCAACCCATTTGATACTAAATCCTGTTTAAAAGGCATAGGATATCGGGGAGCAGGGAGAGGGGAGCGGAGCTGCGGAGAAACAATCCATAACTGGGTTTTTAAAGTTCGATTGGGAGTTAATCATACTATTAAAAACGGATTTGGTTTGAGTGCCTGTGATTTCAATCTAGAGACTTAATTCGCAGACAATACATTTGTCCTAAGTTATTGGTTTCTTGTGGGTATTTCCGAAAAAAAGGGGTTTTAGCCCCTTTTTCTGGATTAGTTAGTTATTTTTTCGGCGATAACATCATCATCATGTTACGACCTTCTTTTTTTGGCGCTTGCTGTACCTCAGCTACATCCTCTAAATCTTTGGCCATGCGCGCCAGTAATTCTTCGGCTAGGTTAGAGTGTTGAATTTCCCGGCCTCGGAAGGTAATCGTCGCTTTTACCTTATCTCCCGCTTTTAAAAAACGTTGCGCTTGGTTGACTCGCACGTTGTAGTCATGCTCATCAATTTTATAGCGCATTTTAACTTCTTTTATATCGGCTGTATGCTGTTTTTTCTTGGCCTCACGGGCTTTTTTCTCCTGTTCAAACTTGTATTTACCATAGTCCATAATCCGGCAAACGGGAGGATTTGCCGTTTCACTGACGAGGACGAGATCAAGTTCCTTTTCTTCGGCCACGCGCAAAGCTTCGGCAGGAGTAATAATGCCTAGTTGAGAGCCGTCGCTATCGATAACGCGGATTTCAGGAAAGCGGATTCTTTCGTTAATTTGGGGGAGATCGCGAGTAGTGCGTCTTTTATCTATCACAGGCGTTCTGGGTTATCTCTATTCTGGTTAATTAATCGACTGGAGTTTACAAAATGATTTACTTGCTATTCTACCTACTCGATCGAGTTTCTTGGCCAATTGTTAAGATTTCTTGCAATGTTAATTTTTAGTCGTCGGCCGTCAGCCGGCGGCCTTGAGCTAGATAAGCTGTTATGCTTGGGCTTTGTTAGACTAAGATTCCATACTCTCAGGAATTGATTCGGTAAGGTGCGTTCCCCCTGGTCGATTAGTTGCTTAGTCAGAGTTGCAGCAGGGAACGCTATTAGTAGGAAAGGATCGGGCGAAAGTTGAGAAGATTGTCCAGTATGGTGGAATTCGCCATGAAACTTCCATTCCCCTTTGAGAATTTGTTGAATGCCGCGCTGATATTTTAATATTACTTATTGCCTAAAACTAGGATTACTTATATTAGACCTCTGGCAAAAATCAAAAATCTGACCTTAGATGAGGAGTCTCCGAGCCAGTAGTCAGTAGTCAGGCTTCGGCCGTGAGCTCAGGCTTCGACGGTGAGCTCAGCCGAACCGCCGAACGGAGAATTAAGAATGAGCATTAATCAATTAAATGCTCTATTTAGGGATTTTAGGCAATTTTATGCCTATTTTTCTCATTTTTGAACTCTATTAAAGTTCATGGCTTTAAATCCTTTGATAATTTTGAAATGGAATTTACGCCCCTTACTGCTGGGGTTAACGCCGATGGTAAGAGTAATTTATGTGATGCTTGGCAATTGTTGGTGCGGCTGGCACAAGTCGATCTGAAGAAGGCTTTGAGCGAGTAACGAGGACATCCTAGCCAACTTTTTACCCAATATGACGAGGACGACTACGCCACGGAAAGGGAATTTATAGTTGAGATGTTAGTCAATCGCCAGGTAAAAGATCCTTGGGGTGGAGAAGTCGATCTTAAATAGGGTTGGCGGCAAAAAGTTTTTCGTGGGGGCAGGGGGGGTGTAGGGTTTTACCGATTTTGAGGGGGTCAATTATACCATTTTTCTTTATTCTTGGCAGGTATCTTACCCCCTCTTGCCCCCCCGACCCCCCCGATGTCGGGGGGGCAGGGGTAGGGCTGATTCATTCTCTAGTTTGATTCCTTGTTTGTCTGTCTTCAATCGCTTACGGGGCAAGCAAAGCAAGGCATTTTAAAAATTTTTCAGATATTTGTTCTGAGAAATTGACTGAAAACCTTGCCAGATAAGGATTTGATTGAATGACATTTGCGAGAATGAAACGACCCTAGGGGCAGGGGGGGGGGGGGGTTAGGGCGATTAACCATCTCTGCCATTACTTATGAAAAATGGTATTACCTAATTTTCAGGGAAAAAGTCCCGGAATTTTCCCCCCGATCACTCCCAGATCTGGTACTTTTTGATTGACCAAAGGTCTAAAAGTCTTACCCAACAAGGTTTTTAGATTTATTCAGCCAGCCCTAAATATACCTGGACTTCCCCGTTGACAAAAGGCCATAACATCTGCTGTAGGAGGAGAATTTTGTCCATTAAGAAATGTTACAAATTACCTGGGTACATTAAGAAAAGTTAACGGGTGCATCCATTGATGGATAAGGGTTTTCGGCTCTTGTAGTAGATATGTATGGGGGAAGTTCAGGTATACAATTTTTCAAAAGTAATGGCAGAGGCTGATTCATTCTAACAAATCGCAAAGCCTGAACCACTTGTTATCAAGCCATCTTTGCCCCTTTGTAATGGATAAAAAGCCTAAACCTCTGAAAAGATTTAGAGCTATAGTTTGGAGAATTGACAAATTACTAACAGCTTGAAAGTCAGTTCAAGGTAAAATATCTTCCTTAAAAATTACGTCTTTTACCCAGTGCAACTGATTTTCTATGTTCCAATGACCTCGGATTTTTCGAGCAAAAGTCTGATCACTTTCTACAAAATTACTAATGTAATAGGCACAATTATAATACTCTTCTCCCCCTCTTTTACCATACCTTTCCACCTTAATATAACTTTTAATGTGTTCCCAAACACTATTAAAAGGATGAGTTACATTAAAGACTGATGTTAGTCTGATTAGGTCTCGTCCATGACTTTTGTCGTCTTCACAATCAATGCTCACAGGCTGAGAATTTTTTGTCACTTCCTCCACGGGTTTATATAAATTTAATTGATTAACTTTGAGAGTTATCAAATAGTCATTATTATAATCAATAATCTCGTGGAGAGTAACTCGATTAGAGTGGAAAGCATCTAGAGTAAAAATTTTCTCTGTTAGCTCTGTATTTCTTACCATATCTTGAACTTTATCAACTTCTGAGCTTTCTTTATTCTCCCATCGCTCTAGGTGTAATACTATACCTGTTTCCTGACTAAAGAAAGAAGCAAACATGACAAAATTCTGGGTTGCATCATCGTGATTGATAACGTTACTTCTCAGGCTTTTGCCATCAATAGCGATCCAATCTAATCCCTCTTTATTCTGATACTCTTCCCGTGCCTATTCGTTAAAAATATATAAGATATCTGAACAATTTAATCCCATTAAAACCCTTCTAATGGTTGAATAAGAGGGAACTTTTTTCCTAGGTAGTTTAAAGTATTTTGTTAATAAGGCTTGGTTGTATTTAGCCAAGTCACCGATAGCCCTATAGCTAGTATAGGACTGCATAATTGCCGGGATAATGACTAAAAGTACGACCCATAGCTGGTGTCTTTTTCCAGAACTTTTCCGAAAATCTTTTACTTTCTTGAATTTTTCGATTAGCCTCTGCATAGTATAAAAAGATAAGCTAAACATTCCTCATTTTACATGAGTTTGTTCACCTTACTTTTTTTTAGTCTTCGAGAATGAATCAGCCCTACCCGACTTCGGGGGGATATATAGCGGTTTTCAGTCTAATAAAGTATAGTAAATCCCTTGATAGATAGGCGTTTCAGCGTTTCAATCGGGACTCACTTCTGTGAAAACCGCTATAAGTAGTCGTGCCAAATTAATTTCCTAGTCGAGACTGGGAGACTGCGAGACTGGGAGACCCCGAGACAGCGAGACCCCCAGACAGCTATCAGGGATCGGATTTGAGTTTTCAGTTCACTGTTTACTGATCACAGCAAAAGGCTGACGGCTGAGAGCTTAGATGTGTAATTAATTTTGCTTAGGTACTTATGGATATTCTCCACAAAATGTTACATTAAATGTTACATTAAAGGTTGAAACTTGATTGTTAACTGGTTTAAAGGCCAAAATTAGCAGTGAATGGCCATATATCGCCAGATTTAAACCCAAACGTGCATACCATGATGAGTGCAGAACCAAATAACTCAGCAATTTTCGACGAAAACCAAGAATCCTTTTCTAATTCCCCTGAATCTCTTGCCAACGAATCAGAAACCAGTGTCACCGATGAAGCCAAAACGGTGACGGACAAGGCCGCCTCTAGTGAGGAATTTTCCCTTCTAGGCGCCATGACTATCGATTTTCTACAAGAGGAGATCGACACTCTCAAGCAGCAGTTAGAGGAGCAAACCCAACAGGTTGATGCCTATAAGAAACGCTATATCACTCTAGCGGCCGAGTTCGACAATTTTCGCAAACGCACAGAGAAAGAAAAAGAGGAACTGGAAACAAAAACCAAGGGCAAAACCCTGATGGAAATTCTTGGCGTGGTGGATAATTTTGAGCGCGCCCGTACTCAAATTAAACCGGCTAATGATGGCGAGATGGGTATTCACAAGAGTTACCAAGGGGTCTATAAAACCTTAGTAGAGAGTCTCAAGCGTTTAGGCGTTTCCCCCATGCGTTCGGAAGGTCAACCCTTTGATCCCACCTACCACGAAGCGATGATGCGGGAGTACACCGATGAACATCCCGAAGGCACGGTGATCGAGCAGTTAGTGCGAGGATACACTCTCGGAGAACAGGTTTTGCGTCATGCTTTGGTAAAAGTGGCCGCCCCCAAAGAGGCGGATCCTAACGCTGATCAGTCAGAATCTACTTCTATTCCATCCCAGGAATCGGTCTAAAATCCCGATGGGGATTAAACTGGTTTGAGGGTTAGGTATTAGCCGGTAGGGTCTGTATTCCCTCCCTATCACCTATCCCCCATCCCCGCTCAGAGACTTTTTCTCTCTTGACCGATTGATCTTTTAATTAAAAATGCTTCCATACCCAAGGCTTTTGCTCCTTGGTAGTCCTCTTTTTTACTATCGCCAATATGCCAAGCTTGCGCGGGGGGACAATCATGTTTTTGCAGGGCGATTTGAAAAATTTCTGGATCGGGTTTAGCGACCCCTGCATGGGAAGAAATCGTGATCGATCGAAAAAAATATTCTAAGCCTAATTCTGCCAAAACTTGGTAGATACGACTATCAAAATTAGAAATAATGCCCAACTCGATCCCCTGAATCTGCCAGAGTCTTAAAGCGGGAATGACATCCTCGTACAGCACCCAAGGCTCGGCCGTGGCAAAATGATGGTAAAGTTCGCCAAAAAAAGCCTCAAAATCGGGAAATCTTTCCAGATAACCTAAATTATTAAAAACTGCCCCAGTCAGCGATCGCCACCAGTGATACTCTAACTCGGGAATTTGTGCCGGTTCAACGTCAGGAAAAGCTAGGGGGGGAGAAGTGGGGAAAATAGCCGAGAAAGACTGTTCTAGACTCTCGGCCGCCACCTGTACCCCAAAATCCGCTGCTATTTGACTATAAATTGCTCCAACACTGCCTTTTACCCCAAAAAGAGTCCCCACAGCATCGAGAAAAATAACTTGCGGTTTCTGCATGAGAGTTTTGTTTATAACGGTCGAACTGAGGTTTTTAGGGTCAGCCCTTTAGCTGGCCTAACACACCTAACAATTGCTCATTTTAAAGGATTATGGCCGAAATTCTCGGATCACTTGCCAAACCCTTAATACCTCTGCCACTGTCCATGCTTGGGCAAAAGCTCCCCTAGGGGTAAAAGGGGCATTGCCATCGAAAATTTCGCTTAAATTACCGATACAGCTATCCCGAAGATGGTCGATCATCGGTGTTAAAAAACTCTCAGCTAGGATGGGATCGCGATAGACTTTCAGATGGGCCTCGATAAATGCCCCTAATAACCATCCCCAGACTGTCCCTTGATGGTAGGCACTGTCTCTTTTTAAGCGATCGCCACTGTAAACGCCACGGTAATCGGGATGATCGGCAGCAAGCGATCGCAAACCGCGAGAAGTCAACAATTTTAAAGCACAAATATCGACAATGGCCTTTTTCTGTGGGGAATTTAATAACTCCTCCACCGACAAGGACAGGGCAAAAAGTTGATTCGGTCGTAAACTGGCATCATTACCCTTGTCCGTATCTAAAACATCGTAACAATACCCCAGAGAATCGTCCCAGAAGCGAGAAAACCCTTTTAAGGTCATTTTTCTCATTTTTTCGTAATCAGTGGCATCCATGCCCAAATAATGGGCAAATTGAACCATTATTTTGAGGGCATTGAACCAAAGGGCATTAATTTCTACGGGTTTGCCGATGCGGGGAGTAATCACCAGATCATCAACTTTGGCATCCATCCAAGTCAATTGTACTCCCGCTTCGCCGGCATAGATCAAACCATCGTCATCTAGGTGAATATTGTAGCGAGTGCCGCGACGAAACCAAGCGATCACTTCCTTTAAAGCGGGATAAATAGTTCTGAGAAACTCAAAATCTTGGCTTTGGTTAAAATAGGAACGAATGGCTTCAAAATACCAAAGAATAGCATCGACAGCGTTATATTCGGGCATTTCTCCCCCATCGGGCAGTAAATTCGGCAATAAACCCTGGTCTAGATAACGGGAAAAAGTTAGTAAAATCTGACGTGCGATCGCAGGTCTGCCTGTAGTCAAAGTTAATCCTCTTAGGGAGATCATCGTATCGCGACCCCAATCACCAAACCAAGGATAACCTGCGATTATCGTTTTGCCCTCCGGTTGATCCCGGAGAGGACGACTAACGATAAACTGGTCGGCAGCGAGGGTAAGTTGTTGAATCCATTCGGGCTGCTGGGGATTAATCAGACTACTCTCGTAGCGATAGCGAGACTCTAGAGAAGATTGACCGTTTAAATTCGGATCGGGACGGGTACTAGCGGCAATTGTCACCGATTCTCCCACTTTAAGAGTAGCCGAAAAACTAGCCCCATGGAGATGATTTTCCCGATCGATTAAACCACGATAACGTTCCACGGCCAAATCAAAGCGATAATACCAGATATGAGCGGGAAAAACCTCTCCTTGACTGATTAATAGATAAAAAGGTACAGCATGGTTATATGCAATCACTCTGACTCCTTTTTCCAGAGGAATAATATCCATTTGCCAGTTAAAACCCTGGGTATTGCCGTGAAAATCACGATAATTGACAAAAGCAGTCAGATTGAGAGTTAGGGGAGAATTGCCACGACGGTAGGTATAGTGAGTATAGGTGGTATTTTCTCCCTGTTCCATCCAAATGCGCTTTTCTAGTAAGGCATCCCCGCAGATAAAAGTCCAGACGGGAATTGTGCCTTCCAGATGAAAACTTTCGATATTAATATAGCCTTGCGGTTCGATCGTAGCACCTAACCAGCGATTGCTGGCCAGATGATAAATTTTCTGGTTATATTGTACCGATTCATCGATTTTAGTCACAAGAAGCGTTCTTTGCGTCGGTGGAGCCAAAGCAGCGATCAAGAGGCCATGATAACAGCGAGTTAGCAATCCGGCCACAGTTCCCGCGGCAAAACCACCGATACCATTAGTGACTAACCATTCGCGCTTTTCAGCCACTGGGAGACAATTACAGATATCTCGACCGAAACGGAGCTTGACCATGGGCTTCCCAATTCCTAGTAATTTTGTTATAATAGAAAATTGTGTCTTTATATCTATAGAGTAACTCTATCTTAAGGAGAAAAATCAGCAGTGAGTAAACGTACTTTAGAAGGAACCACGCGCAAACAGAAGCGCACTTCCGGATTTAGAGCGAGAATGCGTAGCGTCAACGGACGCAAAGTAATTAAAGCTCGTCGGAAAAGAGGGCGCTATCGTTTAAGTGTTTAGGTTATTCTGGGAACCGACTAATTTTCGTGGGACTACCCCAAGTTCATCGCTTAAAACATCGACAGGATTTTCAAGCTGTCTATGGAAAAGGGAGGCGTTATCACGGTTCCCACTTAACCTTAATTAGTTTAGAGGATTCTTGCCCAGATCACCCTCTCCCCAGTCGTTTTGGTATCTCGATTAGCAAGAAAGTTAGTAAAAAAGCGGTGGTTCGTAATCGACTAAAAAGACAAATAAGAGCGGTAATTCGGCAGTTATTGCCAGAAATAGCGGCAGGATGGCGAGGGATAATCATTATCCGTCCAGGGGCGATCGAGTGCAATTATGAACATTTTTTGCGAGAATTAAAGCAGTTGTTAGTGAAGGCGAATATAATTCATGGGCATTAAAGAAGAAACTTTTTATGAAGGGGGTCCGCACATCGGCGACCTAATCATCAATATCCTGCTAGGATTTACGGTGATTTGTTTACCTTTGACCGTTGGGGCAGTGGTACGGGCAATCTGGTTAAGATATAAGATAACCGATCGGCGGATTTCAATCACCGGGGGTTGGATGGGACGCGATCGCACGGATATTATCTATTCAGAAGTGGCAAAAGTGGCAAAAATGCCGAGAGGAATTGGTATTTGGGGGGATATTGTCGTAACTCTCAAGGATAGAAGTCGTTTAGAAATGCGCGCGATGCCGAAATTCCGGGAAATTCATGACTATATTGCCGAAAGAGTCGCCGATAAAACCGGTCGTCCCCTAGAATCGATCATCAGTCAATAAAACAAAATAATCGATCGCCGAGATTCGATAAATTAGATTTGTCAAAGTGAACCCCTATTAAACGAGAAGGCATAGATTAAAGCCATGGATTTTGGAGTCGGATTTATTTCCACAAATATCATGTTGCCAATCCTAGATTTTTTCTTTCGGATTGTGCATAGTTACGGTTTCGCCATCATTGCTTTAACGCTGGTGGTCAGATTTGCCGTCTTTCCCCTCAGCGCCGGCCAGATTCGCAATATGAGAAAAATGCGAATCACTCAACCCTTGATGAAGGAAAGACAGGCAGAAATTCAACAACGCTACAAAAATGACCCGCAAAAACAACAGGAGGAAATGGGCAAATTAATGCAGGAGTTGGGCAATCCCTTGGCCGGTTGTTTACCCCTGTTATTACAAATGCCGATTCTTTTGGCTTTATTTGCGACGCTGCGGGGTTCCCCCTTCTCGGATATTAACTACACCGTCGATTTACAGGTGCTGCCGGCCGAACAAATCGCCCTCGTCCAGCGCCAACCCTATGGCACCAAACCCCAAAACGTCTATATTGACGAGTCTCTCCACTATCCCATCACCGCTTTTTTACCCCAAGGCAATAAAATCGCTCCGGGAGAACAGGTAAAAATCGACTTGCAAAACGACCAGGGCAAGTCTTTGGGCCAATTAGCCACGGAAGCACCGGAAAATAACCTAAAACCCACCTACGAGGTGGTTAAAGGACAAGAACTGCTGCAACTTAATGAAGACGGTTCCATCGTCGCTTTAGCCCCCGGAGATGCCAGTATTAAAGTTATCGTGCCGGGGATTGCCGCTAATACGGGTTTTCTCTTTATTGAGGCCCTGGGAAGAATTGGGGCCACCGGTCCAGATGGTGAAATTCACTGGGATATCTTGGCGATGGTGATCGCTTTCGGTATTAGTATCTATGTTAACCAAGAGTTATCCGGCGCCGGTGCGCCTTCGGGGGGAGCAGCCCAACAACAGCAAACGGTGAATAAAATCACCCCGGTAATTTTTAGTATGATGTTCCTGTTTTTCCCCTTACCGGCGGGGGTATTGATGTATATCCTAACTGCGAACATCTTCCAAACTATTCAAACGGTGATTTTGATGCGGGAACCGTTACCGGAAAACCTGCAAAAATTGGTAGCGGAACAGGAAAAAACGGAAAAATCCCGCGATGCTCTCCCCTTTGAAAAACGTTCTAGCAAGAAAAAGGAAAAAACATCGTAATGAGTATATGGGAGCAAAATAGCGAGAAAGCTAAACAATGGCTGGAAAAACTGCTAAAGTTGATGGCCATGTCCGCAGATGTCCAGATTGGTGTGCAGGAATTGGGAACTGGACCTTCCTCCTGTTGGTTAATTATTGATAGCAGTCAATTGAGTCCCCAACAAGTGGAACTCCTCCTCGCTAACAAGGGTGAGGGACTGGATGCGATTCAATCCCTAGCTAATACGATTCTGAATATTGGTGTCGAGTCGGCAGAACATCAGTTCTATATTGTCGAAATCAACGGCTATCGTCAACAAAGACAGTCAGAACTTTTCGACTGGGTGAATCAAGCGGCGACGCAAGTGCGGCAAACAGGACAGGAAATAGAATTAAAAGCCCTATCTTCGGCGGAACGTCGCCAAATCCATGCCTTTTTTCAGGAAGAAAACGATTTAACCACGGAAAGTCGCGGCGTGGAACCCGATCGCCGATTAGTAATTCGTTTAAAATAAGATCAAAGGGTGGGGTAAAACCTGCCCTCTTTTTTATTTTAGCCAGATATCTCCTGTCTGGAGTTTCTTCACCTAACGGAAGATTTTTGATTGTTGCAGGAGAGTTAAGTAGGGAGGCACAATTATTTGTAGGATGGGTTAGCGGTAGCGTAAACTATGCGCGCGTTGGGTTTCATGCTTCAACCCAACCTACGTTCATCTTATATTTAATTCCACCCACCCACTTAATAACTTAACTTCAGAGCATTTACAGGTACATCATCCCAAGATTCTACGGTTCTTAAAACTGCCACCCACCCCGCTTGTTTTTGTTCGTCCGTAAGATTGGTTAACCAACTTTGATGACAATCTTTTGCCGCTTGTTCGTCTTGACAGGCAATACAAGCTTGTACTAAACCGCAGGGGTCAATCTGTTCATTTACCCAAATAATCATAGTTAATAGCCCTACTTAACTTTACTATTATAATCCATCGATCGCCCACAGAGAAACTTTTGATATTGATAACCTGTTACATAATTGGAGGATAACTCTGAAGGTTGACAGTCCGATAAATCTATTGAAGAATGGAAATTGATTAACCATAATTCAAAAGGGGGAGAAGATGGCAGATTAAAATCTGGCTTTTGTTCTGAGTTAACTAAGATAAACTTAGGGTTTTTATCGGGAAATCTTTGGTTAAATTCCCAAGCAATTCCCATCATTTCTCCCACCTGCACTAAACTCCTATAGCTAGTGGCAATTACTAACGGATAACTGCTATTATTTTCGATAGTGGTAACTAATTTATCTGGCCGATAATACTTACGATAGCCTAAATTAAAAGTCACACTTAGGGAACTAACTAAAGCCATGATAATTACAATAATTACTATTATTTTCTGTTTCCTTTGCCAACAATTATCTAATAAAATTGCTAGAATTAAAATTACCGAGGGAAAGTAAACAAAACTATATCTAGCTCCCCGGGTAATATCGATCGAAAGCAGATAAGTGATGACAAAGAAAATAGCAATTGAACTGAGAAAAAATGCCGAGAGAATGCCTAATTCTGGTTTATAGGAGTCTAGCCAAGCTGTTTTTAATTGTGGGATAATCCAGAGAAAAAACCCGATCATTATTGCTCCAGAAATCAAGATAATTATTAAAGATTCTGATTCAACGGGGAGCAGGGAAAGCATAGTAATTAATGTTCCCAGCAATTGAAAAAAGGGGCTAATTACGGACAAAAAACTGTCATTGTCTCTCTGAATCCAACCGGTCATCTGATTGCCATAATCTTTGGGTACAAACGTGATAAACCAAATAATAATAAAGCTCAAGTTACCTAAAAAAACTAAACTTAAACGCCACCAATTAGTTATCCAAAAGTTTTTTTGTTGGATTTGATTGAATAAAATCCATAATAAAGTTATCGCTTCCGCTAGGATAGTTAAACTAAAAAAATAGTGGACTAATAACCCTAGACAGTTGACAATTAACCAGAAAAAAACCAAAGTATGGGATATTCTCTTATGGTCGATAATTTTGCTGCTTGCCCTCAGAAAACAGCCTAAAGATATGAGGACAAATACAACCGCTAAAGTATAATGACGCGCTTCTTGGGAGATAAAAACCGCGTAGGGAGAAACCGCCATTAAAATCGCCGCAAGAAAAGCGATCGAGCCAGATTTAAAGACCAATTTACTGATAAAATAAATTAGAGGAATCGAAATAACTCCCCAAAATACTGCCAGCGATCGCATTCCTTCTAAAGATACATATTCTCCCCGATCAAAGAATAATTTATTCCAGAGATAGGCGAAAATAAAATATAAAGGTGGATGATTGTCCTCCTGAATAACTAATTTAATTACATCGGCAATAGTTGCCTGATGGTTGCTCTGGAGAGGTGCTAATAAAGTGTCTAGGGAAATTATTTGATTTAACGGCACTATCTGGTAATTATTGCCAATACTAAAAACCATAGTGGCAAATTCATCCGTCCAGGGAGGTTTGCTCGTTAATTGTGTTAACCTAATAACCAGTCCCAAAATTATTACTAATCCTAACCAGCAAAAATCAGACCAAGATAACCGCTCCTTGCTTCTTTGTTGTAGATCAGAAATGACTGTAGATAAATTCAATTTAATTGTTATCTCCAAAAGATTCGATTATTTTAACTGCTTCCGATGGGGAAATATCTTGACGGCAATTAGGATAATCATACTCCTCCCGGGCAATTAATGCCCCACTGAGACGATAAAAATATTCTCCCATTTTCATCCAATCGGAATACAAATCTGGTTCGGGGAATTGTTGCCTTAATTCCGAGTCTTTGGGTGTACCATAATTGAGCCAGTATCCTTCTCCAAATAGTGGGGAATTGAGCGCTAGGGTCCCCTCTAATTCTAAACCATCATCGCCCCTGGCGTTTTCGATTCCTTCCACCAAAAAACAGCTATTCTCGGCATTTTCAAAGAGGACTGCGTAGTAAATTCTCAAAAAGTGCTGGTAGAAAAGCCATAGCCAAGCTACTAGTGGGACTTAGGCGTTTTCGGTCAGCAAAAAAGGCTCAAA
This sequence comes from Microcystis wesenbergii FACHB-1317, assembly GCF_014696875.1. Classification (GTDB taxonomy): domain Bacteria; phylum Cyanobacteriota; class Cyanobacteriia; order Cyanobacteriales; family Microcystaceae; genus Microcystis; species Microcystis wesenbergii_A. Next base: position 32,400 of record NZ_JACJQV010000187.1, read on the forward strand.
CCATTACGGGACAAAGGGTTAACCTCGATTTATGATTTTCCTTGATATATCTGGGTTTCAGCGATTTTGGGCTTCTCGAAGTAAATCCCAAGCGGGGATTGGAGTTGAGGCTTTTCTCGATTTGTTTTTTGTCTAAGTCCCACTAGGCTGTGGGAGCAGCCTAAGTAACAGCCAAAGCTTTAGCCCTAATTAGGGCTGGCTGAATAATGGTAAAACCCTTTTAAAATAAAGCTTTTGACCTGTTAAAGTCCGATGTTAGTGCAAGAAAATAGGATTGGGACTTTCAAAAACCTTGCATTATCCTTCTTGTAGTACATCGCTTGGTACAAAAAACAAGGGCAACAAAGCCTGAAACGACCGGCTACTGACGACCGGCTACTGACTCCTACCCCCAGGAAAAACTTTTTCAGCAGACCCTAAGCTTTTACGCATTTAAGTTACATTGACAGCATTACCCTTATTTTTAAGTTTTCTACTCCATTTAATAATCAATCCCCCTTCATTTAAAAGCTGATTGACTACTTTTTCCA
>NZ_JACJQV010000188.1 GCF_014696875.1 Microcystis wesenbergii FACHB-1317
GCGGTCACTTCTCATTTTACCTGATAGTGATCGCTTTTACTTTTGATATTCTCATGGGAGAATGAAACAGCCCTACCCCTTGCCCCCCCGACGTCGGGGGGGTTGGGGGGGTGACAATTAGCCTACAAATGCCGTTGGTATGGGAGAAACTACATCGAAATAGATAGATGGTTTCCTAGCTCTAAAAGGTGTAGTAATTGCGGGTATATTGCCCTTGAAAATGCCGTTAAATGTTCGAGAATGGGACTGTCCAGACTGTGGGACACACCATGACCGAGATATTAACGCCAGTAAAAATATTTTGGCCGCAGGGCTTGCGGTGTCAGTCTGTAGAGCGACCATAAGACCAGAACAGAGTAAATCTGTTAAGGCAGGTGCGAAAAATCCTTCGGGAAAGAAGCAGAAACCCAAATCGTGAGGTTTGGGAATCGCCGTCCGTTTCACGGCGGCGAGGATGTCAATGAAAGTGTTTTACCCAATGAAGTAAAACCACCTAAAACGTTTCTGGAAACTGCTCAGTCTCTGCAATTACAGGGTGAATCTGATTGGTCAGAAAAAATGGCGTTGTCAAATTGAAAGATGCTCCGAATCAGCTGGGAACTGAAATGACTTTGATAGCAAGGATTGCATGGCATCTTTCCTATTCTGATCTGACAACGCCAAACTCCAGTTACTCTGCGTAGGCAAATAACTTTTCTTTTTCTCTAAAGTTCACAGGGACAGTAAAATGAAAAATTTCTTTGATGTCTTTATCTCCTATGGACGGGCTGATAGTAAAGCTTTTGCTATTAAGCTTAATCAAAGGTTGACTGCACAAGGCTTAAACGTCTGGTTCGACGAAGAAGATATTCCCTTGGCTGTGGACTATCAAGAACAGATTAATGATGGCATCGAGAGGACACATAACTTTATTTTTATTATCGCACCTCATTCAGTTAATTCGCAATATTGCCTGAAAGAAATTAATCTAGCGATTAAGTACAACAAGCGCATTATTCCGCTGCTTCATGTTGAACAAATTAGCCAAGAAACTTGGCGGCAAAGAAATCCAGATAAAACTGAAACTGACTGGCAAACATATCAAGCCGAGGGAAGGCATTCTAGTTTTCCGAATATGCACCCGGTGATCGGCAAAATTAACTGGATCTACTTCCGAGAAGAAATTGATGATTTTGAAAGCTCTTTTGCTGGTTTGATCGGTGCGATTGATCAGCAGCAACACTATGTCCAGAAGCACAGTATTTTTTTAGTTAAAGCCTTAAATTGGTTAAGGAATCAGAAGCAAACTAATTATCTGTTAATTGGCGAAGAGAGACAGGCAGCAGAAAAGTGGTTAAAACATAGATTTACTGAGGAACAGCCGCCTTGCTTGCCCACGGACTTACACTGCGAATTTATTAGCGAAAGTAGTAAAAATGCTAATAATTTGATGACACAGGTTTTCCTGTCATCGTCAGAAAAAGATAATGCCATCAAGGAGAAAATTCGCAAGACTCTGATGCGCGAAGGCTTTACCGTCTGGACTAATCAGACGGATATTAAAACGGGAACTGCCTTTCAGGAGCAAATTAATAAAGGTATTGAAGGGGCGGATAACTTTGTTTATTTAATATCTCCAGAAGCCCTGCAATCATCATACTGTTATCTAGAACTTGCTCACGCTTTTGCTACCAACAAACGCATTATTCCTCTGCTGATTGAAAAGACCGATATTGAGTTAATCCCCTCCCAGTTACAGAAATTACAATTTATTGACTTAACTGAATATGAAGATCGGGAAAAATATCGCAGTAGTATCGATAAATTATTGAAGGAATTAAACAGTGATGTTGCTTATCATGAAAGTCATAAAGTGCTGTTAGTCAAAGCCTTGAAATGGCAGCAGCAAACCCACAACCCTAGTGTCCTATTGCGAGGCTATAATCTCCAACATTTTGAAGCTTGGCTGAAGGTAGCTAAACAGCGAAAAGAATCCCCTCCCTTACCGCTACAGGAAGAATTTATTATCGCTAGTCTCAATCAACATAAACCATCTTCTTTAGAAGTTTTTATCTCTTATTCTCGTGCCGATTCAGATTTAGCAAGAAGATTAAATGAGGCTCTGACTTCACTCGGTAAGCTCACTTGGTTCGATCAAGAAAGTATCGCTTCGGGAGAAGATTTTCGGCGAGAAATTTATCAAGGCATTGAAATTTCCGACAACTTTGTATTTATCATTTCTCCCAAATCTATCAATTCACCTTATTGTTCTGATGAGGTGGAATATGCCCAAAAATTAAATAAGCGAATTATCCCGATCTTACACCAAAAAGTTGCAGCCAAAGATTTGCCCGCTGCCTTAGCTAGTATTCAGTGGCTTGATTTTAGTCAGCATGGTGGGGACTTTCTGACCAATTTTACTCAGTTAGTTAGAACCATACATACAGACAGAGATCACGTTCATAACCATAGCAAATGGTTACAGAGAGCAAAAGAATGGGAAAATAGCCAAGAAAATGCTGACTTACTACTCCGGGGCAGTGAATTTGTCCTCGCTCAAACTTGGTTAAAGAAAATTGAGGAACAAAATAAACAACCCCCGGCAACCGAGTTACATAAGGAATTTATTCAAGCTAGTCAGACAGCCATTGAAGCGGCGGAAACAGCAGAAAAAGAACGACAACAACAGTTACTCAAGCTTCAGCAAGAACGAACCCAAGAGGCAGAAAAACGCCTAGAACAAGAGAAAAAAAATGCCAGACGGCAAAAGCAGTGGTTAGTCGTCGTCAGTTTATTCGGGGCGGTGGCGACTTGCTTGGGGTTTTTTGCCGCCTCAGAGTATCGCCAAGCAGCCATTAGCGAGATTGTCGCGGTCGGTCGAACCAGTCAAGCTTCCTTTGCCTTAAATGAACAATTGGAAGCGTTGACAGCAGCTATGAAGGCCCAGCGGCTACGAACGGATTTAGAGTCAATACCTTTCGTTAATCTACCGCCCGAGCGGAAAGATGATCTGAAAGAGATGCTCAAGATAGCCCTCTATGGCATCAAACAAGCTAATATCTTCTCAGGACATTATGGCGATGTTTTAGGAGTCAAATTTAGCCCCGATGGTGAGATGATTGCCTCCGCTAGTGCAGATAACAGGATCAAACTCTGGAAAAGAAACGGGAGTTTATTAGCCACTCTTGGTGAAAAGCGTGGTGGACACAAAGGTTCAGTAAATGCAGTGGCTTTCAGCCCCGACGGGCAACTGCTGGCCTCCGCCAGTGTGGATAACACGATTAAACTCTGGCAGCGCGATGGAACCTTAGAGAAAACTATTCAAGGGGATAAAGATGGCGTAAATGCAGTCGCTTTCAGCCCTGATGGTCAGTTGATTGCCTCTGGTGGTAACGATAAAACTGTTAAACTCTGGAAACGAGACGGCACCTTATTGAGGACGCTGGAAGGACATCGGGGGGCAGTTAAGGCAGTCGCTTTCAGCCCTGATGGCCAGTTGATTGTCTCAGGTAGTCGGGATAAAACGCTCAAACTCTGGAAACGAGATGGCACCCTATTGAGGACGCTGGAAGGACATGGGGATACAGTTAAGGTGGTCGCTTTCAGCCCCGATGGTCAGTCGATTGTCTCAGGTAGTCGAGATAAAACGCTCAAACTTTGGAAGCTAGACGATACCTCGCCGACCATCACTTTTAGTGGCCATGAAGCCTCTGTTTACGGGCTGACTTTTACCCCAGATGGTCAGCAAATCGTTTCAGGAAGTTATGACAGAACAGTCAGACTCTGGAAACTGGACGGTACTTTATTGATGACTCTCCAGGGACATAGCGATGCAGTTAATACAGTTGATGTCCGTAACTACGGTAACAACCTGGAAATTGTTTCAGGTAGTAACGACAAAACGGTTAGACTCTGGAAACCTTACAACGAATTAGTGACGACTCTTTTTGGCCATAGCGATGTGGTGTCGGCTGTAGATTTAAATGCTGATGTAATCGTCTCAGGGAGTTTCGATAAAACAATCAAACTCTGGAAGCAAGATGGCACACTGAGGACGCTACTAGGACATAAAGGTTCAGTTAGCACCGTCAAAATTAGTCCTAATGGTCAATTTATTGTTTCAGGAAGTCTAGACGGAACTGTCAGAATTTGGGGGCTAGATGGTAAATTGCTCAATACCTTGAAAGGAGATACTGGTGGTGTTCACTCTGTAGCAATTAGCCCCAACGGTAAGTTAATTGTCTCAGGAAATTGGGATAAAACGCTTAAAATCTGGCGGCTAGATGGGAAATTACTTAATAACCTCAAAGGACACACTGATGGTGTTCAAGCAGTGGCGATTAGCCCAGACGGCAAGTTTATTGCTTCTGGAAGTGCGAGTAATAGCATCAAAATCTGGCAGATAGATGGCCATGGCACTTTGCTAAGTATTGTCACTCTCAAAGGACATCTAAGTTCCGTTTTAGGGGTTGATTTTAGCCGAGACGGTCGCATGCTTGTTTCTGGGAGTGACGACAATACTATCAAACTCTGGAAGACTGATGAAAAGGGACAATGGCTTCCTTCCTCTGTTAGAACCATCGAAGGACATTCTAATTCGGTGTTGGACGTTAAATTTAGCCCCGACGGACAACAAATTGCTTCGGCTAGTGCTGATGATACCATTAGAATTTGGCAACTTGACGGTACTTTGGTGAATGTGCTGCCGGGGTTTGGGGCTGATGTTAACGCCATCCATTTTAGTCGAGACGGTAAAACTCTTGTCTCCGGGAGCAGCAACAAAACAGTAATTATTTGGGATTTGGCTTCCAATTTAACGCCCCAAGATATCCAAAGATACGCTTGCAAGTGGTTAAAGGATTATTTACAGCATAACTCTGAGGTGACAGAGAGCGATCGCCGCCTTTGTGATCAGATTCTCGGCAAAGATTATTAAAATAAAATAAGGTTAAGTCAAAATGCAACCTCAAACTAATCCTTGGCAACAACGAATCTTTAGACTGTCCCTGACTCTCTGCGTCATCAGTTTCTTGTTGGCGACCTTCACCATTTATGCTTACTGGCGGGAGAAAAATCAAACCAGAGAAACAGCGAAAAATAATGCCCGACAAGAAGCTGTCCGCGCCGCTAAAGAAATCGATAACCAGCTTCGTAAACTCCAGGATAGTGCCAATTCTATCGCCCACGATATCAGTCAGGGTAAACTTGAAGACCGACAGTTGCTTGAGCGATTAAAAAGCACGATAGAACAAAATCCCAATTGGTTCGGTGTCGGTGCGGCTTATGCTCCCTATACTTACAATTCCCAGATGCGTCTGTATGGTCCCTACTACATCAGAAAACAGGGTAAACTGCAATTACTGCAACTGGAATCTTTTTACGATTATACTCAACCCGGAAAGGGTGATTGGTATATCCAGTCCTTAGCCTCCGGTTCAGTTTGGTTAGAACCTCATTTTGGAGCGGCAACTAACACTTTACTCGCAGAATTTAGCACTCCTTTTTATCGCCTTAATCCGAAAACCAAAAAAAATATTCCTTCTGGGGTAGTCTTCGCCAACTATTCTCTAGATGGGTTAAAAAACTTAATGAACTCCCTCAAACTAGGTAAGACTGGCTACGGATTTATCCTATCTAAAAAAGGAACTTTTATCTATAGTCCTAGAGAAGATTGGGTTAAAGAGCAAAAAACCATCTTTCAAATAATTTCTCAAGGGTATAAACCAGAAAAATTGCGAGTTCCAGCCCAAAAAGCTCTTAAAGGATCTAAGATTGAAATGGATTTTGAAAATCCCTTAACGGGACAATCTAGCTGGATATTTTTTGAACCTATTCCTACTACTGGTTGGACATTAATTGCTGTCTTTGTTCAAGATGAAATTTTATTAAATACCAAGAGCTTACATCACAAACTGCTGCTGATTAACCTACAGATAATTAGCTTTTTCTTTTTTCTATTTATCCTAATCTTTCGCGCTTACAAAGGCAGTGTTCGCAGTCTTTGGGCTGTCTCTTCTTCCACTTCTGTTGTCTTGCTGGCGGGAATCGGATTTATCTGGTATCTGCAAATCTCTGAACGTAAAATCGAACAGAAAAACAATATAGTGCTTCTGAAAAAAGCGGGTTTAAATAAATTCTTGCAATCTCGTAAATCCGAAAACCCTAAAGACTCCCCCCTCTATATTCCCACAGGAGTTTTTGTGCAGTCTCTAGAATTTGAAGATGCTAATGATGTGTTTATCACGGGCTATATTTGGCAAAAGTATGATAAGAATATCCCTCAAAACGTCAGTCGGGGTTTTATTCTTCCCGAAGCAGTTGATCCCAATGTAACCGAGATTCATCGTCATCAAGACCAAAATTTTGAAGTGATCGTCTGGTATTTTGAAGCTAAACTCCGAGAAAACTTTGATTATTCTAAATATCCCTTTGATGTTAAAGATGTCTGGATTCGCCTCTGGCCTAAAGACTTCTACAAAAATATCATCCTCACCCCAGATTTTGATGCCTACGATTTGATGGTTCCTACTTCCCTACCCGGTTTAGCAGAGGATTTTGTTTTACCTGGTTGGGATATTAAGAGTAGTTTTTTCCAGTACAAACTCAATAACTATAATACCAATTTTGGCATTAACAGCTATATCGGCCAGGACAATTTTCCCGAACTCTATTTTACGGTTGTTCTCCAACGAAATTTTATCAATGTACTGATTAGTAATATGATGATAATTATTGTTGTCCTATTACTGCTTTTTTGTATTCAAATACTGATCATCAAACATAAAGAGAGCGGTGAAAATCAAGATTTTACCGCTTTAGAGATCGTTTCCGCTTGTGGGGCTTTTCTTTTCATTGTCATTATCGATCAGATTAATCTCAGACAAAAAATTATCACGGCAGGTATTATTTATCTTGATTATTTCTACTTTATACTATATATAATGATTCTTTTAGTCGCAATTAATGCCATACTTTTTGCTTCTAATATCAAAATTGATTGGATTGATTATAAAAATAACTTAATCCCAAAGCTACTTTATTGGCCGACTAATCTGGCACTGTTACTGTTGGTAACTATGTTAGTTTTTTAGGCTCTTCCCTTTTTACATACTAGGTTGAGAAGAACCCTTTTTTAACAAAAAATGGCTGGGGATTCAATCTCACTAAAATAAGTTATGATAAATTTTGCTGGAGTCAGGGAGATTAAGATGCCCAGTCAAGAGATTATTAACCAGAAAAATTCTACCGCCAACGCCGAACAAGTTTCTGAGTCCAACCTAGAGCTAGTTCCCCAACCGAAACAAGAGCATGATACCGCTGCCAGCCCCCAGGGATTGCCCCATGCCTTCGTCGTCATGCCCTTTGGTAAGAAAAAAGGGCCAGACGACCGCTGGATAGATTTTAATAGCATCTATCAAGATTTAATTAAACCAGCCTTAATCGAAGCTGGATTTGAGCCGTTTCGAGCCGATGAAGAAAGCGTCAGCGGCGATATCCTCACCGATATGTTTCAGGAACTATTGCTGGCGGATCTGGTAATTGCTGACCTCAGCATTGATAATGCCAACGTTTTTTATGAGTTAGGAGTACGCCACGCCCTACGCAAGCGAGGACTAATTCATATCCAGTCGGGACGAGGTCATATGCCTTTCGATATTTTTAACGTTCGCACTCTCCCCTATCATTGTGACGAGAATGGCCAGCCCGATCGCCAATACCTGGAAAAAGACAAGCAGGCGATCGCTAAAATGGCTCGCGCTACCTGGGAATCAGACCCTAATCGCATTCACAGCCCCATTTTCAATTTACTCGACGGCTTGGAAGAACCCGATCGCCGGTCCCTGCAAACCCCCCTAGCCATTGGCTACTGGGATGAGTACAACAATTGGCGGAAACGGGTAGTGATTGCCCAACGCCAAGATCGCATTGGTGACGTTTTGCTGTTGACCGAAGAAGTGAGCAACCCCCTAATAAAATGCGAGGCGATCGCCGAAGCGGGGAAAGCCTTAAGAAATCTAGGAAATTATCAACTTGCGCTGCAGCAATATCGCAACGGACTGACAATGCAGCCGAAAAATGCCGAATTCCGGCGCGAGGAAGCCTTTCACCTGAGCCGACTGAAGCGATATGATGAGGCAGTCGTACAGTTAGAGTCGCTGCTGCGGGATGAACCGGCCAATATAGATGCCATTTCCTACTTAGCTCGCATTTACAAGGAAATGTGGAAGGAGCGATGGGTCGGCATCTCCAATGAAGCGGAGCGCCGCCAAATAGCTTACGCATCGGCCCACTTACTACAAAAAGCGATTGAGACTTACCTGCAAGCCTACCGCCTCGATCAGAATCATTACTATTCCGGCATCAACGCCCTGATCTTATCATCTCTGCTGAAGCATTTAGCGCCACCGGCTGGCAAGGATAGCGATCCAGAAGAGAAAGCGATCAAAGAGGAGTTGCCGGTGCTGTCTGGAGCCGTTAAATTTAGCTTGGACAGTGCTGCTCTCAAGGATAACAACGATGTTTGGGTCTTCCTCTCCCTCGGCGATCTGGCCATCTGTACCGCCCGCAACCCGCAACAGGTGGCCAGAGCCTATAAAAGGGCGCTCAACCGGCTCTGGAACAATAAATTTGCTTTACTTTCAACCCTAGAACAATTGAAACTCTTAGAATCCCTGAATTTCCGCCTTGAATATGTCAAGTCGGGCCTCGATGTCCTCGAAGCAGAATTGGAGAGAATAGAACATCAAGAAGCCGCGATCTCCTCCCCAACGGTGAAGGAACCTCCGCAAGTTTTCCTCTTCTCCGGCCACATGATTGACAAGCCAGACCGCCCGAGGCCTCGGTTTCCCTCGGATATGGAAACCGAGGCGCAACAAAAAATTAAGGAGGTACTCGATAATCTAAAAGCTGATGCCGGAGATCTGGCGATCGTGCCGGGACTCGCTTGTGGGGGCGATATCCTGTTTCTAGAAGCCTGTTTAGAGCGCCAGATGAAAGTCGAGGTCTATCTGCCCTTCGAGTCGGCTCAATTTATTGAAGAGTCAGTCAGCTTTGCCGGCGATGATTGGGTAGAGCGTTTCTATAGAATTAAGAATCATCCCCAGGTCGCGCTCAACCTACAACCAGAAAGAATCGGAGCAGTCCCGCAAGGAAGCAATCCCTTTGAGCGCAACAATCGTTGGGCGCTCTATTCCGGTTTGATCTACGGAATCGATCGGGTGCGGTTGATTGTCCTCTGGGATGGCAAAGGCGGTGATGGACGTGGCGGGACTGGTGATATGGTCAAGCAAGTACGTCAATTAGGAGGGATTGTCGAGCATCTAGACACAACTAAGTTTGATTATTGGAAAGCTCAAGGAGCAGGAATCGGGAATCGGGAAGCTTGATCAACCAGAGCCGCAATTTTTTTCTACTAACTGATTAAAAGTACAAATATTATGCCAAAAAAGTCCCAATCTTATCGCGATCAGTTCAAGCAAGAAATCTGTGCTTTGATCGAGCAGATTGACTTGCCAGATTTACAGAAGCAGTTTATGAAAGCCCGCTGGCTCGATCAATTACTGTGGCTAGAAGGCCGGGCCCAGACAACCCGCAACCAATACTATTTTCTCCGACTGCTCACAATTATCGGGGGGGTGATCGTTCCAGCCTTGGTCAGTCTTAATATCAACGCCAATGATGTTAAAGTAGTAGTCGGTTGGCTCGCCTTTGGCTTAAGTCAGGTGGTTGCTATCAGTGCTGCCGTTGAAGAGTTTTTTCATTATGGCGAACGCTATCGCCACTATCGCAACACGGCCGAGGCGATGAAAATTGAGGGCTGGCAATTTCTCCAGTTGAGTGGTTCTTATCGCCATGCCCAAAATCACGCCGAAGTCTATCCCGATTTTGCTCAACGAGTAGAAAACATTATCCAGCGCGATGTGGAAGGGTATTTCAGCCAGGTTGTACAGGAGAAAGAAAAGCCAAAACAGCAAGCAGAAATCGCTAAAACACCACCTCAGTAGCAAGACAAGGAATATTTAGCGATGGGAGTGTCAATTAGGTCGATTTCTCCACCAGAAAACCTTTTAGTCCTGAGATAATATTAGGCAGGGGTCTGATACCAAATCCTGTTGAAAAAGTATAGGATAGTGGGGAGCGGGGAGCGGGGAGCAGGGAGAAACAATCCATCCCACATTCCGCACCCTCAACTGTCACATAAGCTGTCCCCCTCCAGAGACTTGAGTAAAAATACTTAGCTGGTGAAGGTTTTCTCGGTGGCCGCTAGGGCGGTCTTGAGACCCCTAATTATGAAAAAATAGGAATTGTTGGAAAACTTAGGCAGTGGACTGTTCGACCATGAATCAATCAACAGAAATTGAAGTCAAAAATCTAGACCATCTGGGATTAGTAGCCGGAATTATCGATGAAATAGGAATCGTTGAAATTATCAACGAACAAGTCTCAATTGAGCGAGGAGAAATTGTCACAGCGGGGCAAGTCGTGAAAGCAATTATCCTGAATGGATTGGGATTTGTCTCCGGGTCCTTGTATTTATTTCCTCAATTTTTTGAAGATAAAGCAACCGAACATTTGCTGGGAGAGGGCATCGAACCCAAACAATTAAATGATGATAAAATTGGTCGAGTAATGGACAAACTTTATCAACTTAATGTTTCGGTCATTTTCCTACTGATTAGTTTAGCAGCCGTGAAAAAATTTGGTGTAGCGACCGAGAATTGCCATTTAGATTCGACTTCTCTATCAGTGGAAGGAGAATATAAAAAGGAATACCCAACAGTAGAAATCCTGAAATCAGGAGCAGTGGGAGAAGAAATTGAAACCGGACAACAGCCAATAAAAATTACCTACGGATACTCCCGCGACCGAAGACCTGACTTAAAACAATTTATGATTGACTTAATCGTAAGTGGGGATGGAGATGTACCTTTATTCCTGAAAGTAGGTGACGGAAATGAAGCGGACAAAGCGGTTTTTGGTCAAATCGCCCGAGAATTTCAAAAACAAGTTGACTTTGACAGTTTAATAGTCGGCGATAGCGCCCTGGGGTTTAAAAAGACTAATGAGAGAAATGCGTTGGTTATCTCGAGTCCCCTTCAGCATTAAAGCCGCTCAAGAGTTAGTCGATAGCATCTCAGAAAAAGAGTTAACCGATTCAGAAATACCGGGTTATTCCTGGCGGGAAACAAGCTCTAACTATGGGGGGATAAAACAAAGATGGTTGCTAGTTGAAAGTCAAGCTAGAAAAGAGGCGTTGTCAGCTCAGAATATGAAAGATACAATGCAATCCTTGCTATCAAAGTAATTTCAGTTCCAAGCTGATTCGGAGCATCTTTACATCTGACAACGCCCCATTTATTCTTGGGTTAAGCTGTCCTGCATTTAAACTATGTCTTGGAAATTTTATTACCAATGCTCAAACTCTCAAACTAGGGATAAATTTCTGGTATCACTGGTCACTGAAATAGGTACAATAAAGATTAGCTCGTTTTCATAGAGAACTTAGAATGACGCAAAATAATCCCCTAGAGTTGATTGAGAAGTTAGAAACAGGAATCCCCGGCTTTGATTTTCTTTCGGAAGGGGGATTACCGAAAGGAAGAGCAACTTTGATAGCGGGGACGGCAGGAAGTGCTAAAACGGTGTTTGCCTGTCAATTTCTCGCAGAAGGCATCAAAAATGGAGAAAATGGCGTTTTTGTCACCTTCGAGGAGCCACCCCAAGCACTAAGAAAAAATATGGGTGGTTTTGGTTGGAATATCCGGCAGTGGGAGGAAAATCGCCAATGGGCCTTTGTCGATGCTTCCCCCCAACCCGAAGAAAAGCCGATGGTGACGGGAGAATACGACCTAGGCGCATTAATCGCTCGCATTGAGTTTGCTATCCGCAAAAATAAAGCCAAACGGGTGTCTATGGATTCTTTAGGCGCAATTTTCAGCCATTTAAGTGATAGCGCTCAAGTGAGAAGTGATCTTTTTCGTCTGGCAACCGCTTTGCGAGAATTGGAAGTAACAGCGATTATGACCGCAGAAAGAACCCAAGAATACGGCGAAATCAGTCGTTATGGGGTGGAGGAGTTTGTGGCCGATAATGTGGTGATTTTACGCAACGTTTTAACCGATGAGAAAAGAAGAAGGACGATCGAAATTTTAAAATATCGCGGAACCGATCACCAAAAAGGAGAATTTCCTTTTACAATTATTCCCAACAAAGGGGCCGTGATTATTCCTTTATCAGCCATTGAATTAGAACAAAAATCCTCTAATATTCGTATTACTTCCGGCAGTCTGGAACTCGATAGAATGTGTGGGGGTGGTTTCTTCCGCGATTCGGTTATTTTGGTTTCGGGAGCCACAGGAACAGGAAAAACCCTGATGGTGACAGAATTTATGGCCGGGGGAGTAACCAATGGGGAAAGATGTTTAATTTTTGCCTTCGAGGAAAGTCGAGAACAGTTATTTAGAAATGCTACCGGTTGGGGTGTGGATTATGACCGCATGGAAAAGGAAGGTAAATTAAAGGTAGTCTGCCGTTATCCCGAAACTACGGGTTTAGAAAATCATTTAATTATGATGAAGGAAATTATCGAGGAGTTTCAACCTAATCGAGTGGCAGTAGATAGTTTATCTGCTTTAGAAAGGGTTTCTAATCTGAAAGGATTTCGGGAATTTATTATCGGTTTGACTTCTTTTATTAAGCAAAAAGAGGTGGGAGGATTATTTACTTCCACCACTCCCACTTTATTAGGAGGTTCCTCGATTACAGAAGCTCATATTTCTACAATTACCGATTCAATTATTCTGCTGCGTTATGTGGAAATGTATGGAGAAATGCGCCGCGGGATCACTGTTTTAAAAATGCGCGGTTCTATGCACGATAAGGATATTCGTGAGTTTTCGATCGATCATCAAGGTATGCACATCGGTCAACCTTTCCGCAATGTTACCGGAATTCTGGCTGGAACTCCTATGTACACAGCACAAACAGAAGTAGAACGTTTGAGTGGATTATTCGAGGATCGTAGTTAAAATACAGCAGCATTTGCTAATCGCACATCGGCCGTTAGCTTTTTTCTCCCTATCTCCTGTCCTCTTCTTGCTTTCTTGATATGTCTAAAAACTTTTGGTTTATTTTTCTAGGTCTTTTACTGATAAATAACCTACATTTATCAGCCTTGGCAGAAACAGTTTTACAAAGAATTGCTCGCACGGGAGAATTAAAAGCGGCAGCCAGAAAAGACGCTACTCCCTTTAGTTATATCGATGAGAAAACGGGACAATGGACAGGTTACGGAGTGGAATTAATGCGCTTAGTCCAACGTCGATTAGAACAAGAATTAGGTAAACCGATTACAATAACCTTTACAGAAGCGACGACTAATAATCGTTTTCAGCAAGTGGAACAGGGACAAGTAGATTTATCCTGTAATGCGGCAACAATTACGGAAGAAAGACTAGAAAAGGTTAATTTTTCTATTCCCTATTTTATGACAGGAGCGCAATTTTTAACTAAAAGGGAAAATGTTGATAAAATAGATATTAATAACACTTTAGCGACAGTTCCGATCGCCTATATTCCCCACACCACCACCGATAGTATTATTCGTTATATCTATCCTCTGGCTAATTGGCAAGCTGTCAGCGATCGAAGTGAGGCAGTGGCAAAATTACAAAGGGGAGAAGTAAACGCAGTGGTTAGTGATGGAATTCTTCTACTGGGGGAACTCGTTAAACAAGGACAGGATCCGCGACAATTTGTGCTACTACCCAGTCAACCGATTACCACCGAACTTTATGGCTGTATTTTACCCAAAAACGATCCCGAATGGAAAAAATTTGTTGATACTGTTGTTGGCAGCAATGATAACCAGAAACTGCGAGAACAATGGTTTAATTTAGAAGAAAGTTCTTTCCCCTATAGGATTCTCAATCAACCCTAAAAATAGACTGTGATTGCTGAAAATTAAAAGTCAGTAAATTCTAGTTTTTTTGCTTTTTACTTGTTACTTTTTCCTGAAAAATTATGTCTTTTGTCGGTTTACATATTCACAGTGATTATAGCTTACTTGATGGTGCTTCCCAATTACCTGCACTAATTGATCGAGCGATCGAATTAGGACAACCGGCGATCGCTTTAACCGATCATGGAGTCATGTATGGTGCGATCGAATTAATTAAAACCTGCCGTAATAAGGGAATAAAACCAATTATTGGCAACGAAATGTATGTAGTCAATGGCGATATTGAAGTCAATCTTCGCCACCGAAAATATCATCAAGTTGTTTTAGCCAAAAACACTCAAGGCTATAAAAATCTGGTTAAATTAACTACTATTTCTAATCTGAAAGGTATTCAAGGTAAAGGCATTTTTGCTCGTCCTTGTATTAATAAAGAGTTACTCCAACAATACCACGAAGGATTGATAGTTACCAGTGCTTGCTTGGGTGGAGAGATTCCCCAAGCGATTTTAGCTAATAACAGGAAACTGGCGAAGGAAACGGCTAAATGGTATAAAAAACTTTTTGGTGATGATTTTTATTTAGAAATTCAAGACCACGGTTCTAAAGAAGATCGGATTGTTAATGTAGAAATAGTTAAAATTGCTAAAGAATTAGGAATTAAAGTAGTTGCTACTAACGATTCTCACTTTATTTCCTGTTACGATGTAGAGGCACACGATGCCTTGCTTTGTATTCAAACTGCCAAGTTAATTACTGAAGATAAACGTCTCCGTTATAGCGGCACAGAATACTTAAAATCTGCTGATGAAATGCGCTTACTTTTTCGTGATCATCTGCCAGAAGATGTGATTGAAGAAGCGATTAATAACACCTTAGAAGTAGCAGAAAAAGTCGAACCTTATAACATATTTAATGAACCAAGGCTGCCTAATTATCCTGTTCCTGCCGGACATACTGCTGATAGTTATGTAGAAGAAATTGCTTGGTTAGGATTACTAGAAAGATTAAAATGTCCTTCTCGTCACGAAATTGAAACTACTTACAAAGAAAGGCTAGAATACGAATTAAAAATGTTACAGAAAATGGGATTTTCTACCTATTTTCTCGTCGTTTGGGACTATATAAAATATGCTAGAGATCATGATATTCCCGTCGGTCCAGGACGCGGTTCGGCGGCGGGTTCTTTGGTAGCATATTCTTTAAAAATAACCAATATTGATCCCGTTCATCACGGTTTATTATTTGAGCGTTTTCTCAATCCTGAACGGAAATCTATGCCTGATATTGATACGGATTTCTGTATCGAGAGACGGGATGAAATGATCCAATACGTCACGGAAAAATACGGGGAGGCTAATGTTGCCCAAATCATTACTTTTAACCGCATGACATCAAAAGCTGTCTTAAAAGATGTGGCGCGGGTGTTAGATATTCCCTACGCCGAATCGGATAAAATGGCGAAAATGATTCCCGTTTCTCGCGGTAAACCCACACCTTTAAAAGTGATGATTTCCGATGAAACTCCCGAACCAGCATTTAAAGAAAGATACGATACGGAACCCCATGTGCGTCATTGGTTAGATATGGCAATTCGTATCGAAGGTACTAACAAAACCTTCGGAGTTCATGCCGCGGGAGTCGTCATTTCTTCCCAACCTTTAGATGAAGTGGTTCCCCTCCAGAAAAATAATGATGGGGCGGTAATTACCCAATATTTCATGGAGGATTTAGAATCATTGGGATTGTTAAAAATGGACTTTTTAGGGTTAAGAAATTTAACTACTCTGAAAAAAACCGCCGATTTAATTAAACAAAATCAGGGCATAGATATCGATCTGGATCAATTGCCTTTAGATGAAAGAAAAGCCCTGCAAATTCGGGCTAAAGGGGAACATAAAAAACTACCTCCTGATATTCTCAAAACCCACGGATTACTAGAAGAAGGGGATTTAGAAGGTATTTTCCAGTTAGAATCATCGGGGATGAAACAGATCGTTAAAGAGTTAAAACCATCGGGTATTGAGGATATATCTTCAATCCTAGCACTCTATCGTCCCGGTCCTTTAGATGCGGGATTAATTCCTCTCTTTATTGGCAGAAAACACGGTAGAGAACCCATTCGTTATGATCATCCTTTATTGGAACCAATTCTTAAGGAAACCTACGCAGTTTTAGTCTATCAAGAACAGATTATGAAAATGGCGCAGGATTTAGCCGGTTATTCCCTAGGAGAAGCGGATCTATTGCGTCGAGCAATGGGTAAGAAAAAAGCCTCCGAAATGCAGAAACAAAGGGAGATGTTTATCGATGGTGCTGCTAAAAATGGTGTGGAAAAAAGAATCGCTGAAAATCTCTTTGAACAGATGGTAAATTTTGCCGAATATTGTCTGGGAGGTGAGACGTTAATTTTAACTGAGGAATACGGATTATTACCAATTGCTAAAATTGTGAGCGAAGAAATTAACTGCACTGTTTATAGTGTAGATAAAAATGGTTTTGTTTATAGTCAACCAATCTCTCAATGGCACGAGCGAGGTTTACAAGAAGTCTTTGAATACACCCTAGAAAATGGCCAAACTATCCAAGCAACCAAAGATCATAAATTTATGACTAGCGACGGAGAAATGTTAGCCATAGATACAATATTTGAGCGAGGTTTAGATTTAAAATCCTCTGATTTTTCCTAAAAACCAAACCCCCCAATCTGGTGAGATTGAGGGGTAGGAAAGAATAATCCTGGCATCGAGCTATTGTCCCGGTCGGCAACCCGACAAGTATCTTGGCCACGGTGAAGTTTCACAACCGAGTTCGGGATGGAATCGGA
>NZ_JACJQV010000189.1 GCF_014696875.1 Microcystis wesenbergii FACHB-1317
CCTCGAATGGAAATTTTTTCTTTCTTCCAGACATCGATAATTTTTTGGCGAAAATCTACGGAATAGGGTCTCATAGGAAGCTGGTAAGTTCTATTATTTGTCTATTTGCTTTCTATTGTACCTCATAGCTCCAAGAATTGCTATATCTTCGAGATTATCAAGAAGGCGGAATAGAAAAATTAAAAGAAATCAACTTCTATCGCCCTAAAAGTGAATTAGAGTCTCAAAGAGAAACGCTCAAAAAATATTTCGAGAAAAATCCACCAGCCACAATAAATGAAGCTGTATATAGGAGAGAAGAATTGACGGGAATAAAACGAAGTCCTACCCAAGTGAGAAAATTTTTAAAATCAATGGGAATGAAATGTTTAAAAGTAGGTTCTCTTCCTTCTAAAGCTGACCCAGATGAACAAGAGGACTACAAAGAAAAAAAGCTAGAACCCAGACTAAATGAGGCTAAAGAAGGAAAAAGGGCTGTTTTTTTTGTTGATGCCGCTCACTTTGTTATGGGAGCTTTTCTCGGTTTTGTTTGGTGTTTTGAGAGACTTTTTGTTAAGTCACCGAGCGGGCGTAAACGCTTCAATGTTTTAGGAGCATTGAACGCAATAACTCATGAAGTTATTCTGGTTACTAATGACACTTATATTACAGCAACTCAAGTCTGTGAACTTATTGAAAAAATAGCTGCTTTAGGACTAATGATTCCCATCACTCTAGTCTTAGATAATGCCCGCTATCAGAAATGTAAAATTGTTGAAGAATTGGCTCTTTCTTTGTCAATAGAGCTACTCTATCTGCCGTCTTATTCGCCTAATCTAAATTTAATTGAAAGGTTGTGGAAATTTGTCAAAAAGAAATGTTTATATGGTAAATATTATGAAAACTTTTCTGACTTTTCTTCAGCTATTTATGAATGTCTGAATGATGCCCATCTGAAACATAAAAAAGAACTGGATTCGGGAGCATCTCACCTTTGTAACCCCTAAATCAGGTTTTTATGTCAAGCTATTTTGAAAGCCTTGCTAGAAACCAGCTTTAAGGATAAGTATAATTACTCACTTGCATAAATGAGATGCTCCCCTAGATTCCTTGCTGACTCTACGATTTCAGAAGTTTAATAAATCTCAGATTACGAACCCCTAAAGTATAGCATAGATGACCTCAATTATCAAGCTATGGCAAAATTTTTTTTTGTGGGAGTAGTTTCGCTCAAGGTCTTCTACCGTCGGTAATGATCGCTGAAGACTGAACCCCGACCAGACTGAGTAGATTCTTTAAGACCTAACTTTATATCCCCACCCCTCAGAATACACCCTGATTCACCTTGATTTGGCAATTCGGTTACAATATTTAAACTGTCTTAGTTTATCGAGATGTACCCATAGGTTAGTCCGACTTCCTCGGTCAATTTTGCTGGGGCAATTTGTCCAACCCTAGCCATCTGATCCTCACTGCTGGTGCTGGAATTTGGCGGGAATTTTTTCTGGCTGCTAATCTGTGTGTGTTAGAGGGAGCGGAAACAAATCTAAAAATGTCTAGTCTGGTATCTATCGAACTCTTTTCTGATTCTGAGGTTTAATTTTTTGGTTCTAAAACCTGATGGGCTATTGTCGAGAGAGCCAGAAACTTGCCGCTCCGTCACCACAGGGCAGCAAATGTCTTGTTCGGGGAAACTTTATCAGAAAAAAACTGTCTTAACAGCGATGCCCTCCCAGCCTGATGGTACAGGAACCTGTAAGATGGGATTGGTAGTCACTATCGAGAATCTAGATTCTCGATAGTGGCAGTTTCGTCTCTGTCGGTTCCGGAATAAACGAGAATATTAAACTTAATTTTTTCTTCTATGACTATCGAAACTTACTATCCCCATCTAAATGTCAAGCATTTGCTTGATAAAATTCGCCGAGAAGCCCTGCGTCAAAATCTGCACCTTGGGGTTCCCTCAGCACCATTACCACCACCACCGGCAGCGACAAGGGAATTAGTCCTGAAGGGGGATTTTGATCGGGAAGCAATTAATAATCAAATCGATTATATAGAGGGATTTATCAAAACAGCCGAGTCAAGAGCGGCAGTGCGTAACCAACTGCCAGAGAAATTTGGACGTTTCCCCTGGTTATTATTTAAACCCTTGCAAGCTCTGGCTTTAAAGATTCTCAATACCATATTTCGCGATCAAAGGGAAGTGAACTTCAATCTGGCCAGTGCCTTGCGAGAATGCCTACAATTAAATCGACAGTTATTATCAGAGGTGGAAAGTTTGCGATCGCAATCCCAGCGAGATTTAGAGAATTTAATGGCGGTTAGTCAGAGTTTATCTGGTTACAGCCAAGCGGTGGAGAAAAATCTGGTCAATAATACCCAAAATCTACAGGAAAAACTGCATAATCTTGACCAAAAATGGCAGGAGCGGCAGCAGCAAAATCAAGATGAACTCCAAGGAGAAATCCAGGAACTTGAGCGAGAGATGCAAAGCCAAATCGAGCAACTGGCTCAAAAGGGGGATAGGATCGCTAATCAAATTCAAGAGGGGCTGCAAAGCCAAATCGAGCAACTAGATCAAAAGCGCGATCGGATCGCCAATCAAATTCAAGAGGGGCTGCAAAGCCAAATCGAGCAACTAGATCAAAAGCGCGATCGGATCGCTAATCAAATTCAAGAGGGACTGCAAACCCAAATCCAACACCTCGATCGAGAATTGTATCAGAAGACCGAGCAATTGCAGGAGTATCTAGAAACCCAAATTAAAGATAGTAATGAGAAGAATTTTCAAAATAGCCATTATTTGAAGATAGATTTACTGCAACAAAAGCGCTTAATTAATAAGTTTTTAGAAGTGACAGCAGGATCGGAAGAGGGATTTTCGAGGGAACCAGCGCAAATTTTTGCGGGAGAGTTAGATCATTCTCTAGATGCTTTTTACTTCGCTTTTGAGGAGCATTTTCGCGGCAGTCGCGAGGAAATTAATAGGAGATTAGAAGTATATCTTCCTCGACTCAGAGAAGCACAAATTGCTCCGGGAGACTCGCTGATTTTAGATTTAGGTTGTGGTCGGGGAGAGTGGTTAGAGCTTTTGCGAGATAATGGTTACAGAGCCAGAGGTATCGATCTAAACCGAGTCGTCATTGAACAGTGTCAAAGTCGAGGATTAGACGTTTTAGAAGGGGATGTTATCGCTTATTTGCAATCAATGCCAGACGAAAGCGTGGCGGTAATCACGGGATTCCATATTATTGAACATCTACCCTTTGAAATATTAGTCAAGCTATTAAATGAAGCATTTCGAGTGCTGCGTCATCGAGGTTTGGTTATCTTTGAGACTCCCAATCCTGCTAATGTTTTAGTGGGCAGTTGTAATTTTTACTTCGATCCAACCCACCGCAATCCTCTACCCAGTTTAATGACTCAATTCCTAGGGCAATACTGCGGTTTTGCCGAGGTAGAAATTCTTAATTTAAACCCTTCAACGGAAACTGCTATCTGCGAAGACTCGGAAATCGCCAAGCGATTTAATGAATGTTTTTATGGTCCGATGGATTATGCGATAATCGGCTATAAACTGTAAAAATTAGATTATTTTGAGTGCTTATCTATGCGAATTATTATTGCCACAAGTCAAGCCCCCTTTATTTATGGTGGTGCGGAAATTTTAGCCACACAATTATGTCAATCACTACAAGAAGCAGGTCACGAAGCTGAAATAGTAGCAATACCTTTTCGGTCTGATCCCTTAGAGAGAATATTAGACACAATGTTAAGCTGTCGCTTGCTAGATTTATCAAGTTTTTACGGACAGAAAATTGATCGATTAATCGGCCTAAAATTTCCCGCCTATTTAATTCAGCATCCCAATAAAGTTCTATGGTTATTGCATCAACATCGGCAGGCCTACGATCTCTGGGGTGGTGAATATGATGGTTTAGATATCAGTGCCAACGGGTTAGCGATTCGAGAAAGCATTATCAGAGCGGATAATAAAGTTTGTGCCGAATGTCAAGGAATTTATACAATTTCTCAAAAGGTTGTCCGCCGTCTGAAAACCTATAATAATGTTGATTCTATGGCTGTCTATCATCCCCCTCAAGATGCAGATTCCTTTTATTTTCAGGAAGAGGAGGGTTATTTCTTTTTTCCCAGCCGCATTAATCGGATTAAACGACAGGAATTGGTGCTGGAAGCCTTAGCAAAAACAACTCACCCCGTGCCAGTTATTTTTGCTGGTAAAGCCGAGGGTAATTTTGACATTTATTTGCAGGAAAAAATTGCCAAGCTGGGACTAACAGAAAGAGCCAGGTTTATCGGCAGAATAACTAATGAACAAAAAATTGCCTATTCTGCTAAATCCCTAGGAGTTATCTATCCACCTTTTGACGAAGATTACGGATATGTCACCCTGGAAGGAATGTTAGCTTCTAAACCGGTGATTACCTGCCAAGATTCGGGAGGACCCCTGGAATTTATTCGTGATCGAGAAACCGGTTTAATTGTGGAACCGACGGCTAATGCTCTAGCAGCAGCGATGGACGAACTTTGGGAAAATCGGTCTTGGGCAGCAAACTTAGGTAAATCTGCTGGTGAATACTACAAAAGTCTCGATATTAATTGGTCAAACGTTATCAAAAAACTACTCGCATGAAAATTAATTGGTTTTCCCCTTTACCTCCCGCTAAAACTGGTATCGCTGATTACATGACTTGTATCTTGCCAGCTTTGATTAAAAATTGTCAGTTAGAACTATGGACTAATCAAAAAATTTACGATCGAGAACTAAACAACTATGTTAAAGTTAACTCCTACCATAGAGGTAACATAATGTGGTCAAAAATTAACCAAGCAGACATAAATATTTATCATATTGGTAATAACCCAGATTTTCATGAGGATATCTGGCGGATTAGTTGTCAATGCCCCGGTATAGTTGTCCTTCATGATTTAAAGCTGCAGGATTTTTTTAGTGAAATTGCTAGAATCAATAATGACCTAGATGGCTATCTTAATCAAATGTTCTATTACTATGGAAAGGAAGGAAAAATAGCCACAGAAATGTGGTGGGATCAGAAAATTACTATGCAATTTATGGCTGATAATTATCCCCTGACTCCTTTAGCGTTAAAAAATGCTATTGGGGTGATTACTCACAGTCAGGAAGGTTATCGTAAGTTTCGGCAAGAAAATGCGCTTCTTACTGCTTATTTTCCCCTACCCTATTCTAGATGCGATTTGTCATCAAATTACGAATTGCAGAAAAACCGGGATTTTTATCAACTAATTGTTTTTGGTCATATTGGAAAAAATAGATGTGTTGATATGATTCTGGATGCTTT
The DNA here is from genome assembly GCF_014696875.1 of Microcystis wesenbergii FACHB-1317. Lineage (GTDB taxonomy): Bacteria > Cyanobacteriota > Cyanobacteriia > Cyanobacteriales > Microcystaceae > Microcystis > Microcystis wesenbergii_A. Next base: position 5,325 of record NZ_JACJQV010000189.1, read on the forward strand.
AGCTAGTTTTTCCCAAAAACAAGCTTTTCGCTTAGACATTTATGGAGAATTATGGGATAGTAATTATCTCGTTCAAAAAATTAATAGCTTAAATTTAAATAATTTAGTAACCTTGCATGGTTTTGTTACGGAAACCAAATTAGAAACCGCCTTAGCTGACGCAGATTTAGCAATCAATTTACGTTATCCTACTATGGGAGAAGCATCCGTCAGTCAGCTGCAGATTTGGAGCCATGGTTTGCCAAGTTTAGTGACTAAAATAGGCTGGTATAGTGAGTTGCCAGAAAATACCGTAGGTTATGTGACTGTTGGCAACGAAATCGCCGATTTACATCAACATTTCTATCAATTTCTTCACGATCCGCAATTCTATCAGACTATCGGTAAAAATGGTCAAATTTGGCTAGAAAATAATCATTCCCCCGAATCATACGCCAAAGCTCTGGTGGATTTCGCTCGGGAAGCCTGTCAACAAAGATATCGTTATGCAGCCAATTATTTTATCGAAAAAGTAGGCAAAGAAATTAGTTATTGGAATGATGACAAAATCTCGGATTTAGAGCTAAAGTCCCTAGCGGAAACCATTCATTTTCTAACCAGCTAAAGTGCTTCCCCATCGGGAATTATCATCTTGCCTTGGCAGACTAGAACTGATGCACCACCCACAGAAACTTCCGTAATTGACCGGTTATTTTTCTGAAACTTTAATTGTATGTTGCTTGGTCTGCCCATTTCCACTCCCTGGATTATCGTCCATTGATTCATCCCTTCCCTAGAAGATTCTAACCCCCCTAGATAGCCCGCTAAAGCGGCCACAGCCGAACCGGTGGCGGGATCTTCCATAACTCCTAAACCGGGGGCAAACATTCGGCCATAGAGACGAGATTGGGGTGATTCTGGTTCAAAACAGCAGACAAAAAGGGAATTAGCGGGGGATTGTCCCAATAATGATGACCAGAGACTTAGATTTAGTTTTATTTTCCCTAAAATATCGCGGTTTCTAACGGGGATGAATAAAAAAGGAAGGCCACAGGAAAAGGCGCGAGGGGGATAACCGGGTAAGAAATCGGCAACGCTTAGGGAAAGAATCGCCGCTAAATCATCGAGAGCATAATTATCCGCCACTAATTCTGGCAATTGTGCCACTTTTAACTCACTATAGACCGGTTTTTCCCCGTCCATGAGAATTTTTACCGGTACTAAACCGACTCCTTCCTCCAGATAAATCGTGGTTTCTTGGTGGGGGGGAATAGCACCGATTAGGGCTAAAATATAGGCTGTGCCGACGGTAGGATGCCCTGCAAAGGGTAATTCGGTACTGGGGGTGAAAATCAGGACTTTTTTGCTGCCTTGGGTCGTTTCTGGCGGAAAAACGAAGACTGTCTCTGAGAAGTTAAATTCGGCGGCGATTTTTTGCATCTGGGTGTGGGTTAATCCAGACGCTTCCGGAAAAACCGCCAGGGGATTACCGCCAAAAATGCGATCGCTAAAAACATCGGCGGTATAGTAGGAATAGATAGGCACGCGGGGATAGGGCAACAGTTATCGGAGAATTTTTTCATCTTACACCTATTTTCACCCCTGACCGTCCCCGGTTGTCTGTCTAGGGATAGATACTCCTTGTCAGTCCTGTTAGTCTCTGTTTATTAAGAAATAATTAAAATACAGAGTTTTTCCTAAAGATAAGGTATGTCTTGATAGGGCATCGTCTCGGAGTCTCCTCATAACTGCTATAGGCTCTACTACTTAGGGTTTGCTGAAAAAGCTTTTCCTGGGGGCAGGGTGTGGCCCCCCAATCCCCCCGACATCGGGGGGATTGGGTGTGGGGTGTGGGGTTTTATCGATTTTCAGGTGGTCAACTACCTAATTTTCAGGGAAAAAGTCCTGGAATTTTCCCCCCGATCCCCGCAATGGCTGGCACTTTTTGAGGGGAAAAAAGTCCAAAAGTCTTATCCAACAAGGTTTTTAGATTTATTCAGCAGACCCTACTTATTCGGTTCTAATCTGGCTAATAAACTGACTAACTTATCTCTGACGGAATTGTGAGTGTATTCGTCTTCAGGGTGAGGTTTTTGATTGGGTTGTTGAAAATAGGGACGTTCTCCGTATAATTGTCCCCATTTCACATCGACTCGGTGTACTAATTCATAGAGTAATTCTTGATTGTCTAAAATTTCTTCTAGGATTAACTGTAAAGCTTGAACGGGATTATCTAAATTTTGACTGACTTTTGTTAATTCTTCATCGACGATAAGCTGTAAAATTATCTGCAAAGCTCCCGAAGAATCCCCTAAATTAGCGGCAATAAACTGTTTAATTTCAGTCCTTACCTGCACTAATTTGGGGACAGGAGATTCCCCTTTGAGGAAATCCGCCCCCTCTTGAGCGATAAAATCTGCTAGGGTAAACTCGCGCCTTTCGATGATATCTTGGGAAAAATCCGGTTCTTCAGGGGTCATAAATTAAAAATATTAGCGATAATAGACTCTAGGACTTATTGTGACATTTTTAGGAATATCTATGGGCATCGATCGCAGAGAGTTTCAACACCGTCGTCAGCAGGTAATGGAAAAAATCGGCAATGGAACCGCAATTTTTCGCAGTGCGCCCATGGTGGTCATGCACAATGACGTAGAATACACCTATCGTCAGGATAGTGACTTTTTTTACCTGACAGGATTTAATGAACCAGAGGCGGTGGCGGTTTTAGCACCCCATCACCCCGAACATCAGTTTATCCTGTTCGTACAGCCAAAGGACCCGGAAAAAGAAACCTGGACAGGCTATCTCCACGGTGTGGAAGGAGCAAAGGAGATTTTTGCTGCTGATGAGGCCTATTCTATCGAAGAATTGGACGAAAAATTACCTCAATATCTCGAAAAAGCCGACCGAATTTATTATCATCTCGGACGGGACAAAACTTTTAATACAAATGTTCTAAAGCACTGGCAAAAATTAATCGCCACTTTTCCCCGTCGCGGCACTGGACCGACTGCTTTAGAGGATACTAATTTTATTCTCCATCCTTTGCGCTTACTGAAAACCGAGGCCGAATTGGACAATATTCGCCAAGCAACTGCTATTTCAGCACAGGCACATAATCGGGCCAGAGAATTTACCAAAGTTGGTCACTACGAGTATCAAATTCAAGCGGAAATCGAGCATACTTTTCGCCTAGAAGGGGGTATGGGTCCTGCTTATCCTTCTATTGTTGCTAGTGGTGCTAATGCCTGTATTCTGCACTATATCAACAATAATCGCCAAGTACAAGAAAATGAGCTTTTGTTAATTGATGCCGGTTGTGCCTACAATTACTATAACGGTGATATTACCCGCACTTTTCCCGTTAATGGTAAATTTACCCCCGAACAAAAAATTATCTATGAAATTGTTCTGGAAGCTCAATTAAAGGCGATTGAAGTGGTAAAAACCGGTAATCCTTATAATCTTTTTCATGACACAGCCGTGAGGACAATTGTCGAGGGATTAGTGGATTTAGGGCTATTGGTCGGCGATATTGATGAGATAATTAAAGAGGAAAAATATAAGCCTTTTTATATGCACAGAACTGGTCATTGGTTAGGATTAGATGTCCATGATGCAGGAGGTTATAAAGTTAACGAAGAAACTTGGCAAACTTTGCAACCCGGTCATGTTTTAACCGTGGAACCGGGGATTTATATCTCCCCCGATATTAAACCTGCTGAAGGACAGCCGGAAGTGCCAGAAAAATGGCGAGGTATCGGTATCCGTATCGAAGATGATGTGTTAGTTACTGCCACAGGAAATGAGGTTTTAACTGCAACAGTTCCCAAAAAAGTTGAGGATATCGAATCTTAAGTAAAAAGCTAGGTGTTAAAAATTGTCAGTTCCCCCCTAACCCTAGGGTTGATTCATAGTAGGGTTGATTCATGAATCAACCCTACCCCCCTTAAGGAGATTCAATTAAGTTTTTTCTAGAGATTATTATGGTTGCTACCCAACAAAAAATATATACCTTTACAGAATATTTAAATTATCAGGACTCCACAGATAATAAATACGAATTATTTAACGGAGAATTAATTCCCATGCCTCCCGCTAGTGGCTTTCATGCTTTGATACTTAGATATATATTTAAGGTGTTAGAAAGGGAAATAGAGAGGCTACAATTAGACTGGCAAGTTATGCCCGCCACCGTAGGAATTCGCACCGATAAAGCTAAATCGAGAATTCCAGACTTAATGATTTTAACTGCCGAACAATGTCAAGAGATTAGAAATATGACCACAGCAGTGATTGAATTTCCTCCCCTCTTAGTTGTAGAAATTGTTAGCCCGGGTAATGCCGATGATGACTACCGTTATAAACGTTCAGAATACGCAGTGAGAGGCATTCCTGAATACTGGATTATCGATTCTATTGCCCTAAAAATATCGGTTTTAACCCTGATTTCAGGATTTTATGAACTGGCAGAATTTAACAAAGAAGATAGAATAATATCGGTGACATTTCCCGATTTACAATTAACTCCTCAAATGGTTTTTGAATAGTAAAATCTCGGCTGGAGGTTATCATGATTGCTACCCGACAAAAAATATATAGCTTTGCAGAATATTTAAATTATCAGGACTCCACAGATAATAAGTACGAATTATTTAACGGAGAATTAATTTCCATGCCTCCCGCTAGTGGCTTTCATGCTTTAATTCTTGCCTTTATTTATGATTATTTAATGGCAGAAATTAAAAGATTAAATCTAACTTGGAAAGTTATGCCCGCCACGGTGGGAATTCGCACCGATAAAGCTAAATCGAGAATTCCAGACTTAATGATTTTAACTGCCGAACAATGTCAAGAGATTAGAAATATGACCACAGCAGTGATTGAATTTCCCCCCCTCTTAGTTGTAGAAATCGTTAGCCCTGGTAATGCCGATGATGACTACCGTTATAAGCGTTCAGAATATGCGGTAAGAGGCATTACTGAATACTGGATTATCGATCCTATTGCCCTAAAAATATCGGTTTTAACCCTGATTTCGGGATTTTATGAACTGGCAGAATTTAATAACGAAGATAGGATAAAATCGGTAACATTCCCCGATTTACAATTAACTCCTCAAATGGTCTTTGCCCAGTAGCATTATTAACGATTATGACTATCCCCTTAGAAATCCAACAACGTTGCCAACAACTAAAAACAGAACTACAAAGAGCCAGTTATGCTTATTATGTTCTTGATGATCCTTTTATACCCGATAGCGTTTATGATCAACTTTATCGGGAATTAGAAGACCTAGAAAAGCGTTATCCCCAATTAATCACCTCCGATAGTCCCACCCAAAGAGTCGGGGATAAAATCTCTAGTCAATTCGTTTCTGTTCGTCATAATATTCCCCTGTATAGTCTCGAAAATGCCTTTAACCTAGAAGAATTAAATAAATGGGGCAGCCGTTGGCAGAGATATATAAATGAAACCCAAGACACGGAATATGTGTGTGAATTAAAAATCGATGGTTCCGCGTTAGCTTTAACCTACGAAAACGGCTTTTTAGTCAGAGGTGTTACTAGAGGGGATGGAGTCACTGGCGAAGATATTACCCCCAATGTGCGGACAATTCGCTCTATTCCTTTACGCTTAAATATAGATAATCCCCCGGCAATTGTGGAAGTGCGCGGCGAAGCCTTTTTACCCCTCGATACCTTCGATAAAATCAATCAAGAAAGAGAAGAAAAAGGGGAATCTCTCTTTGCTAATCCCCGCAATGCAGCAGCAGGAACCCTACGACAATTAGATCCGAAAATAGTTGATAAAAGACGCTTACAATTTTTTGCCTATACCCTACATTTAGACGATAACCATATCACTACTCAATGGCAATCCTTAGATAGATTAGAAACCATGGGATTTCTGGTTAATCCCCACCGTCAACTCTGTCCATCCCTGCAAGAAGTGGCGCAATACTATCAAGATTGGCAAGAAAAACGTCATCAATTAGCCTACATGACCGATGGTGTCGTAGTCAAAATCAACGATTTACAGCGACAAAATCGGTTAGGATTCACCCAAAAATTCCCCCGGTGGGCCATCGCTTTAAAATATCCTGCCGAAGAAGTCCCCACAGTAGTTAAAGATATTATCGTCAATGTGGGACGCACCGGCGCAGTCACACCCATGGCGGTGATGGAACCAGTACAGGTAGCAGGGACCACCGTACAAAGGGCTACTTTACATAATAGAGATCGAGTGGCCGAATTAGATATCCGAGTCGGTGACACGGTAATTATCCGCAAAGCGGGGGAAATTATCCCGGAAGTGGTGAGAATCCTGCCAGAATTGCGTCCTAACCAGACTTTACCCTTCCAGATGCCCACTAATTGCCCTGAATGTCAATCTCCCCTAGTCCGTCCGGTGGGGGAAGCGGTGACGCGCTGTGTTAATAGTTCCTGTCCGGCGATTTTGCGGGGAAGTGTAGTACATTGGGCCAGTCGCGACGCTCTCGATATCCGGGGATTAGGGGAAAAAGTGGTGATTTTGCTGATTGAACAGGGATTAGTTACCGCCATTTCTGACCTCTACAGCCTCGAAAAAACAGAAATTGCCAAATTAGACAGAATGGGCAAGAAATCCGCCTTAAATTTGATTACAGCTATCACTCAGAGCAAAAATCAAAGCTGGTCGAGGGTACTTTATGGGCTAGGAATTCGCTATGTGGGCAGCGTTAACGCCAAAATTCTCGCCGAAAGTTTTCGGACTGTGGAGGAGTTAGCTAACGCCAGCGTGACTGATTTAGCTTCTGTCTATGGTATCGGTGAAGAAATCGCTCAATCGGTCTATGATTGGTTTAGAATCGAGGCTAATCGGGATTTAGTCGCTAAATTACAGGCGGCCGGTTTACAATTTGCCGCAGCAGCAAAAACCACCACCACTAAAGCCACCTTAGCAGGGAAAACCTTTGTTATTACTGGCACTTTACCAACTCTCAAACGGGAGGAAGCGAAAGAATTAATCGAAAAAGCCGGGGGGAAAGTGACGGGTTCTGTGAGCAAAAAAACCGATTATTTACTGCTAGGAGAAGCGGCGGGTTCTAAACTAGAAAAAGCCCTAGAATTGGGCATTACTCAGCTAACCGAAGCACAATTACTCGAATTAATCAAGGTTTAAAAGCTTAAGATTGGAGCAAATCTACTGAAGTATTATCGATTAACCCAGCAACAGCATCAAGATAATCATTAAGTTCCATGTTGTGAGCTTGAGCAAATAAATTAAGGGTTTCTACCTTTGTTCCTTCTCCCTGTTCAATGCGTCTCACTTGACGCTCGGATACTCCTATAATATCTGATTGTCGCAGTTGATGCTGTTTGCGTAAAGAGGCAATCGCTTGACCGAAAATCTGATCATGTTTTAATTTAATCGCTGTAAACTTTTGTTTTGCTGCCGGTTCAATCACACTCAAAAAAGCCGCTATATCAAGATGAATGTCCACCACTGGCCAATGAATATAACTACCATCTTCTGCTATAATAAACTTCTCTCTTTCTTCTAGAGGAATACGCTGTAAAGCTGGCATAGATGCAAAGGGAATTTCTAGATCATCGAAATCACAGCGACTGATTAATAAACTTTCCCCAATAACTAAAGCTGTGGCGATTAAATGTTCTTGCGCTCCCCATATCCAAGCATTAATTACCCTTGTCGGTAAAGTAAAATCTCGATAAACGAGGGTATTTCGCAGGGTGCGTAAATTGGCCCGTTTAAATAGTTGCGGCAAGTAGATAGAATCAATGTCTGCTCGGATAAAAAGACCTCGCAGATGATGTTTATCACTAGCGGTTCTGACAATATCTGACACTGCTTTTAAACCAGTCAAAGAAGTACAAATAAAGATTTTTTTTAAAGAATCAATATTCTTTAAATCTGGTAAGGAAAGAATCTGCACAGATTGAGACTCTGGCAAGAAATTATAACTTTCTTTATCCTCAATTATAACAGTAATTTCTGGCTTGTTTAACATGATTAATTCCCCTGAATACAGACTTTTGCCTCCCATTCGCTCAGGAGTTTAGAACGATTGGCTAAAACGTGGTCGAGTATTTGCTTTTTTTCCTTACTAGATATTTTGGCATTGGCGGGCCATTTTACCTCAAACTTTAGACCATTTTCTTGATTACAAAGCAAGAAAAAAACTCTAATTTCCCATTGCCCCGGTTTACGAACATGAAAATGAGGTGGCAAATGATCATGAGAATTGAAAAACAGATCTAAGCCATCTAAATTAAAGGATTCCACCTTACCCAAATGTTCACCTCGCCTACCTCAACTCTGATCACTTAATGCTATTATACACTTAACCAGACATTTTGTTCTTAAATTCTGAAATATAATGTCTGCTTAACCTAGAACGATCAAAGCGTTAGATTAGAAAGAGTCCTTTTTTGAGAGATACTTAAACCTGATGGTCTGGCCTTTTAAACCGAAAACCCGCAAACAAATCGCTCGAATAGAAATTACAGGTGCAATTGCCTCCGATACCCGCAAAAGAGTCTTAAAAGCCCTAGAAATCGTCAAAGAAAGGCAATATCCCGCCCTACTTCTCCGCATTGACTCCCCTGGGGGAACCGTGGGGGATTCCCAAGAAATTTATGAAGCATTGAAGCGGTTACAAAAAACCACCAAAATAATCGCTAGTTTTGGCAATATTTCCGCCTCTGGCGGCGTTTATATCGGTATGGGGGCTAATTATATTATGGCTAACCCCGGCACGATTACCGGCTCGATTGGTGTTATCCTGAGGGGGAACAATCTAGAAAGATTGTTGGATAAGGTGGGAGTTTCGTTTAAAGTGATTAAATCGGGCCCTTATAAAGATATTCTCTCCTTCGATCGAGAATTAACTGATGAAGAAGAAAGAATTCTCCAGGATATGATCGATACCAGTTATCAGCAATTTCTGCAAACCGTCGCCGGAGCGAGAAATTTAGATGTCAATCAGGTGAAAAGTTTTGCTGATGGGCGCATTTTTACCGGTCAACAGGCGTTAGAATTAGGAGTGGTTGATCGCTTAGGAACCGAGGAAGATGCCCGACTTTGGGCGCTAGAATTGGCAGGATTACCCCCAGATAAAACTAAATGTCAGACTATCGAAGAACCGAAACCCCTCCTCAGTCGTCTGACGGGTAATCGTTCCCAAATACCCCTAGGATTACAAAAAACCCTACAGCGTCTAGAATTTGAATTGGAAGTGAACGGACAACTATTGTGGTTATACCGACCCTGATGACCAGATTAAAGTCGAGAAAAAGGGCGCGTTAACCCCTAAAATTGACTCATCAGGATTAGCGGAGGATGACAATCGTGCAGTGGAAGGTTCGAGCCATTCGGGGAGCAACGACGGTAACGGTTAATACTATTGAAGCTATACGAGAAGCAGTAACAGAACTCCTCGAAGCGATCGAAATTCACAATAGTCTCGATCCCGATGATATTGTTAGTATTATCTTTACGGCAACTCAGGATTTAGACGCGATTTTCCCCGCTGCTATCGCTCGCGAACGTCCCGACTGGCAAAATGTCCCCCTCCTCGATGTGCAACAGATGCACGTCGCTGGTAGTCTAGAAAAGTGTATTCGCGTAATTCTCCACGTTAATACTCCCAAACTACAAGGGGAAATGCAGCACGTCTATCTCCGGGGGGCGAAAAATCTTCGCCCCGATTGGCAGATTTCTCCAGTAACTATTAATCGCTAAAATCTTCCATAACTGACTAAATCCCCATTTCCGACAGCCAACTCAAAATTAATTGATTAACTTTTTCGGGATGTTCATCGTGGGGACAGTGACCAGCTTTGGCAATCGGATAAAATTGGGTATTATTTCCCATTTTAGCTCTTTCTTGGTAAATTACCGAACCGGCGATCGGTGTCCAAGGGTCATCCTCTCCCCAGAGTACCAATAAAGGGCGATCGATTTGCGGTAATAATTCCTGGGGAGAAGGTCCGGGGGGTGCTGTCAACACCGATGCGAACACTCCCCACGCACCCGCATCACAGGAGGGTTGATAGAGAATTTCGACTAATTCCTCGGTAATCGCGGTATGATCCCGATAAACCTGTTTTAAAGTGTTACGGATGCGATTTTTCTGCCTTACCTGTTCAAAAATAAACTTTCCTGTCACGGGAGAACTAACTAAACCGGTAAAGGCAGCCATGATTAAACGCAAAGGGAAATTTAATTCTTCGGGACGATGGTTTAATCCTCCGGCACAGTTGATAATTACTCCTCCGGCAGTGATTTCGGGAGATTCTGCCATCAGCATTAAGGTAATCAGTCCCCCGATGGAATTACCGACAAATACGGTCGGTTTTGCGATTTTTTCCCGCCAAAAGTCTTGTATTTGCCGCTGCCAAAGGTTGAGACTATAATCTAAAGCGGGCTTATCCGCACCCCCAAATCCCAAGAGATCTAGGGCATAGACTTGATAGCCATTTTCCGCTAAAACGGGGATATTTTTGCGCCAATGACCGATAGATGCGCCAAAACCGTGAATTAAGACTAGGGGTTGTCCTTCTCCCCGCACAGTGTAGGGGATGGTGTGACCTTGCCATGTCCAAGACAATTGCTCTAAGCTAGTCGCAGTGATCGGAGATTGTAGTGCCATTGTATGAAGTTTTATTAAGTGATATTTAAATTATAGAGTAAAAATCAGCCGAGAATTTATGCCACAACGCCGGACTTTTACCAATAACTCGATGACAATTTCCTATTTACAATGGAGCGATCGAGGTATCCCTCTACTATTATTGCATGGCATGGCGGATCATGCTTTGGTTTGGTCAAGTTTGGGCGATTATTTAAGCTCAAATTATCAAGTTATTGCCCCAGATTTGCGGGGACATGGGGAAAGCGGTAAACCCGCAACCGGTTATCACTTTCAGGATTATATCGGCGATTTAAGGGCTTTAATTAATCATTTAGGTTGGACGCAAGCACATATTTTAGGTCATTCTTGGAGTGCTAAAATAGCGGCAATTTGGGCAACTCAACAGCCAGAAGTATTTAAGAGTTTAATTTTAGTCGATCCCTTTTTTATCGATAAAATGCCTAGTTGGATTAGGATAACTTTTCCGATTCTCTATCAGGTTTTGCCCTTTTTAAAGATTACTCGTTCCTTTGATAGTTATCAGAGCATAGAAGCGATCGCTCGTCAATTAAAACAATATAAAGGTTGGTCAAATTTACAGCAAGAGGTGTTTAAAAATGCCATCGAACAAAAAGCGGATGGTAGTTGGAGCAGTAAATTTACTTTATCGGCACGCGGGGAAATTTTTGAGGATGTCATGGGGTTTGCTGGATTAACTAAAACTTTAGATATTCCCAGTTTATTAATCCTTCCTCAACAAGGATTAAATCGCACTACTTGGCAAATTCAATCCTATAAAAAGTATTTAACTTCTCTAGAGATTAAAAAGATACAGGGTAATCATTGGGCATTTTTAGGGGAACCTGAAACTTTTAATCAAGCAGTGGCTGAGTTTTTATCTGTTCGGGAAAATGACTATGGTTAATTAAAAGGTAATTGAGCTAATTTTAAGCTGGATTACGCTGCCCTAAGTAGGTAGGTATTAAAAACTTTCAGATGCCCCTTATTAAGGGGGGATAGAACCTAAAATCAATTTTTAATTTAATTATAACCAGCTACTTAACACCCTAGGTTTATATAAATTTCCTCGGCAATATTTCTGCTACCTCCAGACTCTCCCACTCTAATTTTACCATTCTCTAAACATCTGTGTAAATAACGATAATCTGCCAAAATATCGATAATTTTAACCGCGGCATTTTTAAATAAATTTACCTCTGTGGGTTTCTGTCCAATAGTTATCACCGATTCCCCTAGTAAGCGCATTTGTGCCTCAGCAAAAGGGTAGGTAAATTGGGGACCAAATCCGGGTATTTGTAGGACGGGTTTTCCTAATCCTACCGCTTGTTCTACTGCTGTACCTGCCATGGCTAAACAAGCGTCACAATGGTGTAGAATATCGGCAAAAGCATCACGATAACAGTACAATAAAGCCCCATTTTTCTCTAATTTTCCCGCTCCTAAATAATGCCATCCCTCTTGTTTAGCTAAATTTTCTAAGTCGGTTTCTCGGATGCTAGGAACGATAGCAGCCCGAAACTGCATCGGCTTAATTTTAACTATTTCCTCACAGACTTGTAACTGTAAAGCTAAATTACTCAAAGCTTCGGGTAAACGACTCCCCGCTAATAAAGCAATCATGGGAATTTGACTATCTAATTCCAAATCTTTACCCGTTGGTGTTAGGACATCCATAATCGGATAACCAGCAAAAATCGCTTTTTTAATACCCCGATTTTGTAGATCTGTTGCTGTATATTTATCTCTGGTAAAAACCCTTAAACACTTGTCTGATCTTAAACATAATTCTGTGAGTAAAGGTAATTTAATTCTACCTTCGTAATAACTGGAAGTAGAAACAATAAAAGCCACAAAAGGACGACCAGTTAAACGAGCGATCGCAATTGGCACTATATCCCCCACTGCTATCAATAAATCACAATTATTGCTAACTTTAAAAGCTGCCCGAATTTGTTTAATAGTTAGACCAATTAATCCCGCACCAATATCCTTAATCCAATTAAAAGGATTAGTATAAATAATTCCCCCCGATGGCATAGTGGCAGTGGGGGCAATAATGGGTACTGGCAATTTTTGATAAGCTTTTCCCTCTCCCACTAAAGGCAAAGCAGCTATAGATAATTGGGGCTGAATTTTTTGTAATTCCCCCAGAATTAAACTAGCATTTAAATCCTCGCCATGACCATTACTAAGAAATAAAATCTGTTTAAGCATCGATTTTGTATCCTCTATATTCCCTTGCTGCCAAAGAAACCGCCACAGTCACCGATTTTGCTTCTATTTGCTTGCTGACTAGCAAAGTCTCGCCCATTTTTAAAGCGGCAGCTTCGGCGACGCTAGGGGTTCCCCTTTCCTTGTTGACAATAGCTGAGGGATTGGGGACCTTAATATCTCTCAACTCCTCGGCAGTAAAGGTTTTTAGGGGCAATCCTTTCTCCTGACAGTAGGCAATTAAACCCTGTTCATCAGCTTTGATGTCAAGGGTGGCGATACCGGCAATAGCGGCTAAAGAGAGGTGATAACGCTCAAAAACAGCCCTAATTGCCCTATCTATGACTGCTTTCTCCGTGCCACGGATGCAACCTATTCCTAGCCATAATACTCGTCCATGCCATTGCACTTTTGCTGGGGAAGGAGCCGTTTCATCTGGTTGGTCTTTGAACCTGCCATCAATATTATAGCTTTCTGGGTGCAACCCTCAAACTGAAGCTGAAGCCTAGCAAATCTACAAAACAAACTAATCACTGAAAACTCACATCTGATAACTGATCACACTGATCACTGCTCACTGATTAAGCTGTAGCTTCTAAAAATACGCCTAAATTGCGGAATTTTTGATAACGAGATTCGCGCCGTTGTTGGGGTGTTAACAAAGATAAAGCCTCTAAATTGTCACTAATAGCGGCTTTTAAATTGGCTGCCGCTTTAATCGGATCAGCATGGGCTCCTCTGGAGGGTTCAGGAACGATCTGATCGATAATATTTAACTCTTTTAAATCTTTTGAGGTAATTTTGAGGGCAACTGCCGCTTTATCGGATTTTTTGGCATCTTTCCAGAGAATAGCGGCACAAGCTTCGGGAGTCGCCACAGTATAGACAGAATGCTCTAACATTAATAGGCGATCGCCGACCCCAATCCCCAAAGCACCGCCGGAACCACCTTCGCCAATAACAGTACAAATGATCGGCACATCTAAACGGAACATTTCCCGAAGATTATAGGCGATCGCTTCCCCTTGACCTAATTTTTCCGCTTCTACCCCCGCCCAGGCGCCGGGGGTGTCAATAAAGGTTAAAATTGGCTGATTAAACTGATGGGCGTGTTCCATTAAACGCATGGCTTTACGATAACCACCGGGGGCAGCCATGCCGAAATTTCTAGCCACATTATCCTTAGTATCCCGGCCTTTTTGATGCCCGATAATCACCACGGGACGACCGTTAAAACGGGCAACACCCCCCACAAGAGCGGGATCGTCGTAACCACCGCGATCCCCGTGCAACTCGAACCATTCATCGGTGATGGCTTGAATATAATCTAGGGTACTGGGGCGCCGGGGATGACGGGCTAATTGTAGCCGTTGGGAAGGAGTGAGATTGCTAAAAATCTCACGACGTAATTGATTAGCTCGTTCGTCTAGTTGACTAATTTGTTCCGAGACATCTACGCTATTTTCTTGGGCTAATTCTTTAATCTGTTCGATGCGGGATTCTAATTCGTAGAGGGGTTTCTCAAAATCTAGGAGAAAAATCTTTTTCTCGGTAGTCTCGTTTTTGGTCATAGGTTAGTGGCTAGAAGTTTACTGTTCGCTAAGTAGGTAGGCGTTAAAAATTATCAAATACCCCCCTTATCAACGGGGGATTAAGGGGGGATCGGCACCCCCCTTATCAAGGGAGATCCCCCCGCCTATCGGCACCCCCCTTATCAAGGGGGGCAGGGGGGATCAGAGGCAAAATCTATCTTCAATTTAATTATAACTACTTACTTAATCTTTTCTAGCTTACCGTTTTTCAGCGATCGATTATCGGCAGCTTCGGGATGACTGGGAGATAATTTCAGGTTATCGATCGAATTTTGTCAATTGTCGTATAATAACAGATCGTGCCTTTTTCACCCCAAGGAGGATTAGTTATGGCAGGAAGTGAACTAAAAGCGGATCTATGGGTTAACGAATATATTACCCCCTGGGACATTTATAGTCATGGGGTTTCGCGGATTTTAGCCTACAAAAAAACCGCTTTTCAGGAGATGTATATTGTTGAATCGGGGGCCTATGGAAAAGCCTTGGTACTGGATGGGAAATGGCAATCTTGTACGGGGGATGAATTTATTTATCATGAAGCATTAGTGCAACCGGCAATGATTGCCCACCAAGAAGCAAAAACTGCTTTAATTCTGGGAGGTGGTGAAGGTGCGACAACGCGGGAGTTATTGCGTTGGAAAACAATCGAAAAAGTGATGATGATCGATATCGATGGGGATGTGGTGGCAGCTTGTAAGGAACATCTTCCCGAAATGCACCAAGGCACTTTTGATGATCCTCGTTTTGAGTTAGTTGTGGCTGATGCTTTAGAAGTTTTAGACACCACTAACGATAAATGGGATATTATTATTTCCGATCTGGTTGATCCCATCGGAGAGGGTCCTTCTTTCCCCCTATTCACGAAAGAATACTTTGAAAAACTACAAAGAGTTTTGGCCGAAAATGGCATTGTGGTTGTCCAATCTGGCCCGGTTTCTCCTCCTTCGGTGATGTATCATGCGCGTTTGGTGAATACTTTAAAAGCAGTTTTTCCCCACGTTCATTCCTATTGCGCTCCCACTCCTAGTTATGGTTCCCCTTGGGGTTTTACTCTCTGTGCTAATCATCCTTTAAATACTCGTCCCGATCCCGAGGTGGTGGATGAATTAATCAGCGATACAACTACGGGAGGATTACGTTTAATTGATGGCATGACTTTACTAGGAATGTTACAAACTCCTCTCTATATTCGTCAAGCTATCGCACAAAATACGGAAGTTTATACCCTAGCAAAACCCCCGAAATTCTTCGGTCAAGGAGTTATCAGTAATCAGTAATCAGTAATCAGTAATCAGTAATCAGTAATCAGTAATCAGTAATCATCAGTTATCAGTTATCAGTTATCAGTTATCAGTTATCAGTTATCAGTTATCAGTTATCAGTTATCAGTTATCAGTTATCAGTTATCAGTTATCAGTTATCAGTAATCAGTAATCAGTAATCAGTTATCAGTAATCAGTTATCAGTTATCAGTTATCAGTTATCAGTAATCAGTAATCAGTTATCAGTTATCAGTAATCAGTAATCAGTTATCAGTAATCAGTAATCAGTTATCAGTTATCAGTAATCACTTCACTGAGAAAACTCCCCACACCCTACACCCCACACCCTACACCCCACACCCTACACCCCACACCCTACACCCTACACCCCACCAACAAACTTTTTTAGCAACCCCTAATTAGAAATCGATCGAGTCTTCGTGATTAAGAATTGTTTGCAGAATTTCTAGGGGAACAGTAGCAAAGTATTGCTGGAGAAAGTTTTCTAGGGCCACCGCTTCTAGAAATTGTTCAATCTTATTAATTTTTGCCTCATGATTGACTAATTCAAAGGATAAATTTTCTTGATTTTTCTTGACTTTAAAGCCATTTTCTGCTAGGGAAATTAATCCTAATTCTAGGGTATGATAACTGAGGTTTAAGCGGTTTTGTAATTGTTGACGGGAAATACTGGTTTTAGTTCTAGCTAAATATTTCCCAATCCCCACAAGGTTTATCCATGTGGTGTGAGCGGATTTTTTTAAAGGACTAGCATAGGCAAGAACTAACTTTTTATCCCGTAAAATTGCCTGTTGATATTCCCTAGAAAGTTTTGTCCAATCCCGGGGACATTCCCAGAGAAAAAGTGGATTTAATTGGCTAACTTGTTGATTAATTTCCCGATTGCGATTGTCGATTAAAAAATCTTTTTTATTGCTATAGATTAGGGATTCTTGTTGATAAATTTGCAGAGCAATTAAGCGCACTTCATAGCGATTTTTGTAGGTATTAAAATCTAATTCGACTAAGGCATTATAATGGGTATCGGCAGCAATTTCATCTTTGTGATGACCCCACCACATACCGGGGAATCCCTGCTCGATTGAACTATCCCAGATCTCAAAAGTTGTCCGGGGATAAGTAATTTTTTTGCCTTTTAAATCCTCAAGATTTTTATGCCAAAGATTTTGAAAATAACAATTTTGAATTAATAGCTTCGGTGTCGGATTACCCATCCCGCAGGGTTCCAGTAATTTTAATTCTCGAAATAGACTTTTTCCCAATTGGGAAACCGTCACCACCGCATCCACTTCTATCTGGGAAGAAAGGGAAGTTAAATCAATTCCTGTGCGTCGCAACTGTTGATTAATTCCCTCAATAAATAGGGGTAAATTTTCTATGGTTAAACTTAAACCCGCGGCCAAAGGATGACCACCAAAACGATGTAAAAGATGGGATTGAGAGGATACTAATTGATAGAGATCGATCTCACGAATTGACCGAGCGGAACCCTTAGCAAAAGGTGGTTCACTGGTACTTAATAAAATTGTTGGTCGCTGGTATTCTTGGGCAATTTGTCCCGCAACTAATCCTAAAATTCCCGCCGGCCATTGGGGATCATCTAAAATAATTACATTAGTGGTAGAAAGATCAATTCTCTCTAGTTTTTTCTGAACTTGTTTAATAATATCCCGTTGGATTTCTTGGCGACGAATATTGGCTAATTCCGCTTGTTCAGCTAATTCGTGACAACGCTTTTCATCTTCACTGGTGAGTAATTCCACACAAAATCTAGCATCGCCATAAATGCGACTGACGGCATTAATTCGCGGTCCAATACCGAAGGATATATCCATCGGTCTATCTCCGGTTTTGTTACATAAATCGAGTAATTTTTTAACTCCTAAACGCTGAGTATTTTGCAGTTTTTGAAGACCTTTTTGGGCTAAATAACGACATTCTCCCGTCAATTTGACTAAATCAGCAATTAAACCAATCGCAACTAAATCCAGTAAATTTTCTAGGGGTTTTCTGGGAATATCTGCCAGGGTTAAATACATCGCTTCCACTAATTTATAAGCAACGGCAACCCCAGAAAGATGATAGAAAGGATGGGTTTCCACAAAATAGCGGGGATTAATCAGGGCAATCACCTCGGGGCGCTCGTCGGGTAGGGTATGATGATCGGTGATGATAATATCGATTCCTAGACTGTTTGCATAGTCAATTTCAGCGATATTCGTGCTTCCCGTGTCACAGGTGACGATTAAACGGGTTCCTTGATGCGCTAGTTTCTCGATACCGGGACAATTGAGGCCGTGGGATTCTTTTTGGCGATCGGGTATGTAATAATCTAACTGTTGATAGGGTGGAAAAAACTGCCCCAATCCTTCCCAAAGGACACTGGTAGCGGTGACACCATCGGCATCAAAATCACCCCAAATAGTCACTTTTTCGCCTTTATTTAGGGCTTTTTCCAGTCTTTTGACGGCGAAGTTCATTTCTTGCCCAAAATCAAAGGGAGTTTTTGACTGATAAGCTTTCTCATCCAGAAACGTCCGCAGAGTCGCCCCATCTTGGACACCGCGATGCCATAATATTTGTGCCACGACGCTGCCATCCGACTCTGGGGTGTAGTCTTGGACTATTTTTAAAAACTCTTGGGGAAGCTCTACCGATGGGGGAATTTGCCAGTTAGACACGGGATATCAGGGAAAAAGTAAAAAAGGTGGCAGTTTTTGTGATTTTCCCTATCTCCATTTAGGGCTTGCTGAATAAATGTGAAATGTAGGCAAGGTAAGGGTTTTGTGGCTTTACGAGCGAAACAGGTGCAAGATTTTGAGAGAATCGTGCTTCAAAACCTTGCGTCTTCATCAGCCCGCGTCCTGTAGGGGCGAAGCATTCGGACAATAACCTATCGGTGAAACCGTAGATTTTCTATCCGAATGCTTCGCCCGTACTTTTTCAGCAAACCCCATTTAGCCACCACTAACGGGGGGAATTAAAACTATCTCATCGCCATTTTCGAGGATTTTCTCTCCCGAAACAAACTGAAGATTAACTCCAAAACGAGTAACGTCGCGCCATCTTTCTAATTGGGGATAGGGGGCTATAATATAGTTTAACACTGCTGCTGCGGAAGTGTGGGCAGGAAATTCGAGGTTTAATTGTGAAGTTTGATAGACTTCTTGATAAATAGCAAATAGTTTTACTGTGATCGTAATCTTTTCCATCTTTACATCAATATTTTTCCTAGGATAATAACATCAATTGAGAACCCTGTTCGGTTTTGCGGACTTCGATGCGGTGTTGAAAAGCTTCTTTAAATTGGGGCATATGAGTTACAGTCAAAATACAGGCAAAATCGGCGGATATAGCATTAATTGCCGCGATTAAGCGATCGCATCCTTCCGCATCCTGAGTTCCGAATCCTTCGTCAACAATGAGCATTTGTAAGGCTGTTCCGGCTCTTTGTGCCAATAATCTCGCTAAAGCTAATCGAATCGAGAAATTAATCCGAAAAGCTTCCCCTCCTGAATAGGTTTCGTAGGGACGGGATCCCCGGGTATCGCCAATAATAATATCTAAAGTATCGATTAACTTTTGTCGCTGTTTCTTCGTACCTTTACCGCTTTTTTGGGTTAAAAACTGCACATGAAATTGGTTACCGGTTAAGCGAGCTAAAATATGATTAGTTTGTGCTTCCAACTCTGGTAAAACATTCTCAATCATCAGAGTTTGTAAACCATTTTTGCCGAAAGCTATGGCTAACTCTTTATAAACTGTATATTGTTTTTTAACTTTAGCTAAATCGCTCTCTTTTTCTGTCAGTTGTTTACCTAACGTTTCCAGTTGATGTAACTTCTCCTCAACCCGACCTTTTTGGGAGAGCAATCCATCAATTATCTGTCTTCGCTGTTGAATATTAGTCGATAATGCGGCTATTTCTTGGCGATAGTCAGTCAAAGTACCAATCTTTTGACTAATATTTGCTAACTCCTGATTTATCTTCTGGCGATCCTGATTTCGCAGCTGTAATCTTTGCTCAATGTCAGCAATTTTAGCAGCTATTTCTGGATAATTTTTTTCTGCTTGTTGCCAGTCTTGATACTGTAATCTTACCCCCTGTAATTGTCGGATCAGATTTTGAATATTCTGATGTTCACTGCGATCATAATTTAAGTTTTGAATAAACTTTTCTAAGCGTTCAATTTCCTGTTTAAGTGGGGAATTTTGACCTAGTTCTTGCTTCTCCTGTTCTAGTCTAGCTAATTTATTAATTAAATTAGGTTTCTCAGCCTTGATATTAGATAAACGACGGTTTGCTTGCTTAAGTTCTGATTCTTGAATTTCTGCCCAACGCCATCTTTTTTCTTCTCCTCTGACTAAAGCATGACTTTGTTCATCATAGTTTAATAGGGCGATTTCTTGATTGACAATTTGCAATTCTTGCTGTAATTCTAGGGCATAATTACCACTGCGTAAAAGTGCTTCTAACTCCACAAGTATCTCCTCGGTTTTCTCTAGTTCTATTTCCTTTTCTTCAATAGTTTCTAACTTGACTTCTAACTGCACATATTTTTGTTGTAGATTCGATCTTACAGGCAATTCTTGTTTAATTTGGGCTAATTCCTCCCGTAAACGTTTTAAATCTCGATCGCAGTCTGCCATCTGTTCCTGTAGGGACCAGATTTGCTCTTGAATTTGTTCTTGATGTTGATGGGTTTTCCTGATTACCTGATGACGGTGATGACTGTCTAAATTCTGTTCACACAAAGGACAAACCGAATCGGGAATATTCAATTTTTCCAATTTACCAGTTAACTCTAAAAGTTGTTCTTCATATCTTTTCTGTTGCTCCAATAAACTTTTTTTATCCACTTGTTTAACGGTTTCCTTTTCTTCCACTCGTTCACAATAGGTTTGTTTTTTATCTAGTTCCTTAATTCGTTTGGCTAAATTGAGAGCTTCCTCTCTTAGTACAGGAATACGAGCGATTTCTGTCTCTAATTGTTGCCGATTTATTTGCAGTTGTTCCCGACGAGCATTAATCCCGGCTTTTTCCCGTTCCAACTGTATATTTAGATCAGCTTTTCGGCTATTTAAAGGGGCATATTTTAAAGCTAATCTATCCAATTCCTGAAGACGTTGACGATGATAATTTAACTTCTCTAATCCTGCTTGAATATCCCCCGCTTGCTCGATAATTTTTTGAGTTTCTTGTTCCTGTCTTCCCAATTCTTCTAAACGAGCGCTCGTTTGTTGGATGGGAAGGGTAAATTCGTTAATTTTTTGCTGTAATTTCTGTTCTAATTGTTGTTTATCATACTGGGCCTGTTGCCAAGCTTGCAATTGACTTGACAAACTGGCCTCTTTCTGGTCTAAATTGATTAGGCGCTCGTGTGCGGTGATAATGTCATTTTTGCGATGAAGAATAGTCCTTATTTGATTTAATTGATTGTCTAGACTAACTTTTTCCCAGTCTAATCTCTCAATTTCTGCTAATAAAGCTCGCTCCTGTTCTCTTTGCCAATGCAGCTGTTTTTCCCAATTCTGACGCTGATTTTCTTCCCCTTGCAGTTGCTGTAAACGCCGATTATTTACCTCTTGTTCTTGATTAATTTGGTTAATTTGGGTGCTTAACTCTTGCAGGTGTTCTTGATAAGAATTTTTCTCCTGAAGACGGAGTTTGATAGTTTCTACTTGCTGCTCGATCTGGAGGGACTGTCCATCAAATTGTTTCGATATATCCTTGGCTTTATTCGCTAAAATTTCATAGCGATCGAGTTGTAATAATTCTGCTAAAATCTGTTTACGACCACTGGGAGGCTGTTTCATAAACTCGTCCGCTTGTCCCTGTCGTAAATAAGCAGAATTAATGAAAGTTTTATGGTCTATTTTTAGATAAGTATTAATCTGCGCTTGGGTATCTTTAATACTTTTGCCCGATAAAGGACGAAAACTTTGATCATTAATCACCTGAAAATCTAAACCAGAAGCTTTTCCCCCCCGGTGACGACTACGGATAATTTTATAGATTTCTCCCCCATAACTAAACTCGAAATCTACCCGCGCATAATCGCTGCCCGCATGAATCACATCATCAGCAATCGAGGTGCGACTTTCTCCCCAAATTGCCCAAGTAATTGCTTCCAGTAAAGAGGATTTTCCCGCACCATTGGCACCACAAATACAGGCAGTATGTAATCCGCGAAAATCTAGCACTGCCTCGCGATAACTGAGAAAATTTTTCAGGGTTAATTGTAGGGGAATCATAAGCTGGGGAGTGGGGAGGTGGGGAAGTGGGGAGAATACAGTACAACTTAGAAATTAATCAGAGGATAAAAAACTGGGGAAAAGATAGCTTCAGCGCAATACCTATCGGTGAATCTATTCGGTATCAATAACTCCCTCCTGCAATAACCTCTAATCAAAGCTTAACTGAAATCCAGCCGGGGGCAAATGCGCTTTTTTGGTTCTCCGCAATTCTCCTCACCATTAGGGATTAAGTAAGTCTTGCGGCTGAAGGATGATGATATTAGGAAGGGGAACAAAGTCATCAGGATTAAAGGTTAATAAATGAGTGATACTATGAGCTTTCATAACAGCCAGAAGCCTAATATCGTGAGTCCTTTTTCCCTTGATGTTATAGTCAGTGACTAATTGAAACCAAAGGGTAAATATCTCTGGCGTTTCTTCGAGGACAGTGAATCTGGTTAGAAATTGATTGATTTGATTTTTAGTTCTTTCAGGAGTCCAGCCTAACCCATTAACCTCAGTAGGACGGGTGGCAACTACCCAAAACTCAATGATAATTTGTGAGGTCAAGCAGCATTTATGTCCTTGCTCTATTAAGATATAGGTCGCATCTCTTGCTAAGGCATAATTAGCGGAAATTCGGTCACTCAGCCTCAGTAAAATATTAGTATCAAATAGATATTTAGCCATTAGTCATAGATAGTTTCACGCCCTAAGGCTTCATCGGGTAATCCGGGGGTATCCTTGGGTTGACTTTCCAGAAATTTTAGCCAATCTTCTGCTTTTTCTTGGGAGGTCATCTCTGCAATTTTTGGCGAAGTTATCTGAGTTAGAAATTGGCTGAAGTTTAAGACTTCTTGTTGTTTTTCTAAAGGAAGTTTTCGCAAGTTTTCGATAATGGCTTGTTCGATATTCATCAAAATTCAGCTTGTCGATTAATCGGCGTACTAAAAAGCATCAATCTCTTCAATACCTGCCGTTTCCCCATTATATCACCCCCCGCTCTGGCACTGACCAAATCCCCCCACTTGACTGGGATATTATTCCTACGCAAGTCCCTAACCGCTCAGGGTCCCTCGATTTGCTACTCTAAAGGAAAGATAACCGATTCTTAAGACCAAATCTATGAGCATTCCCGAAATTAGCGTCCATGAACTCGCTCTCCGTTTAGCTGATCATGATCCTAATTTACAACTTATTGATGTGCGCGAACCGGAGGAAGTTGCGATCGCATCTGTGGCCAGTTTTACCATTTTACCCTTGAGTCAATACCAAGAATGGTCGCCCACTATTGCCACCCAATTCAACCCCCAAGCGGAAACCCTCGTTATCTGTCACCATGGCATGAGCTCCCTGCAAATGTGCCAATGGCTACAAAGTCAGGGTTTTACTAATGTTAAAAATATTAACGGTGGCATCGATGCTTATGCCCTCCTCGTCGATCCTAATATTCCCCGTTACTAATTTTGATCGCCCCCATCGGGAAAAGAGAGGGGTAAACTATCCCCTTTCTCCCCACGGAGGACTGACTACTGATAACTGATAACTGATAACTGATAACTGAATAAGCGTTATACTGTCTAAAAAAATGTTATAAATCTTTTGTTAAGATTATTCCCCTATGTCCGCTAGAACCCATCTCAGCGATCGCTATCAACATATCTTAAAGGCGACAATTCAACATTATATCGCCACAGCCGAACCGGTTGGCTCGAAAACTCTGCTAGAGGAGTACAAATTTACTGTCAGTTCCGCCACGATTCGCAATGCTCTCGGTAAACTGGAAAAAGAAGGTTTACTCTATCAACCCCACACTTCCTCCGGACGCATTCCCTCCGATTGGGGTTATCGTCTCTACGTCGATGAGTTAATGACTCCCGATGACCGTATCGGCGAAAAAATCGGCTATTATCTGCATCAAAACGCTAAATCTCCTGCTTGGAGTCTCGAAAGTCTGCTGCAACGGGCCACCCAGTTTTTAGCCGGTTTAAGCGGTTATATCGCTATCGTTACCCTTCCCCACACCCTCACCAATACCCTGCGTCATCTGCAATTAATCCCCGTCTCGGACCGGCAGATTATGTTAATTATTGTTACAGATAGTTTACAAACACGCTCGGTTATGATAGAGATTCCTGAGTCTATGGCAACGGACAAGGGGGATGGATTAGCAGAAGAATTACAAATCCTCTCTAATTTTCTGGGGGAAAAATTAAAAGGTTATTGCTTGGCAGATTTAATTAACCTCGATTGGCAGCAAATCGAGCGAGAATTTGCCCGTTATACCCATTTTCTCCGACAATTAAGCCAAGAAATCAGCGCTAGTCTCCAATCCACTGCCACCCCAGAGATTATCGTCCATGGTGTCGCTGAAGTCATTCGACAGCCAGAATTCGCCCAATGGCAACAAGTACAAATGTTACTGCATCTATTGGAAGCAGAACAGGATCGCCTTTTACCCCTGATTTTACAAAGGCCAGAACCAGAAAAATCAACTAAAAAAGTCAAAATCACCATTGGTTCCGAAAATACTCTGGAATCCATGCGCCCTTGTACTCTTATCTCCGCTTTTTATAAACAGGGAGATACTCCCGTCGGTAGTGTTGGCATTATCGGACCGACGCGAATGTTATACGAAAATACTATTCCCCTAGTGGAATCCACCGCTAACTATCTCAGCGAGGCTATAAGTAAGTAGATATCCCCCGCAGAGGTTCGGGAATAGGACAATCGACAGTAAACTCTAAAATTGTCTCACCATCCCCCAAATAGCCAGAATTGGCAAAACAGAGCAACATCCGCACCAGCGCCACCCACACCTCGGCATCGAACTCCCAATCCTGTCCCCGACGCGCTCCACAGGCGATCGATTTTAGCGCCCAAAAATAACTATTTCTCACCACTGAACCGCCTTTTTTATAAACAGGTACATCCTCATGGTGAATATAAAGAATATCATCTTTAGCGATCGCTCTCATCGGTGGCTAGGAAGGTTGCGGGAATTTTCAGCTGACTGTCTAGATAATAACATCTTTAGCGATCGCTTGAGTCGCCCCAGAAAACCCACCCTAATCATGAATTTATATGAGATATTTGGCTTGTTCTCGGCTGAGATGAAAGATTATGTCAAGTTTTCCCAAAATATCCCCAACAGTCTTGACAAACTGAAGTTTTTTCCCATAGAGCTTTTTCATTGGATACGATAGATTAATGCCTATTCCCGGTCCTGGAATTGGATAATATTGACTTATAAATGCCGCACTTAAAATCAGCTTTTTTCGGGGATATACGTGTGTAATACGTGTGTAAATTGTTTTATAGCGTTTCCTGTTCGCAAGAGGTACATTATCGATGTTGAAAAGCTTAATTAGCAAAGGTTTAACTGTGCCACACAGGTGTGAGAACCGCTATATGTAAAGAAAAATTAACAAAAATACTCTTGACGCAACAAAAAGTCATCGATTAACATGAATATTCATAAAAATCAACAGTAATAGTTATGTATTACTTATTTTCTGCTGATGTTAATTTTCTGCCGATGTTCCCCTAAACCTTTTGAACTCAGGCAATTTGCCTAATTTATCCCCTTGTTAGACAAGGAAAAAATCATGAGAAGCCATCAAGTCGCAGTTTTATTATCTACTTTCGCTACCGTTGCCCTAGTTGCCCCCGCAGTCCAAGCGGGAACCCTCGTTACCTCCCTACCGATTGTTTTTCAAACCACGACAGGTAATTTTAACTCCCCTTCTTCTCCACCACCACCTAGTGGCAATCCCGATCCCATCAATGGCATCAGTGCTACGATCACCAATGCAGGACAAGGTGATACAGACCCCTTTACTCCTGCTACTGGCGGCGCAATTCTAGGTAATTTCATCGCCGCTAATGTTTTAGGTTCATTCACTTACGACTCTTCCAATGCTGACGGTAAACTAGAGTTCGATCTCTTTGCTCACGGAACTCACGTATTCAATAACGTTCTTGCCAGTGGCGTTGGTACTATTGCCAGTACCTCCTTCAACTTCGATGTCTCGTCGGTGGTACCTACTAACTTTAGTCTTCCTCTGTTCATTCGTTTCACTCAAACTGGTACTAGCGTCTCTTCCACTTTGGCTGGCGTTAAAATAGAAATCACCACCAAAACACCTGAACCCGGAACTAGGACCGCTATCGGTTTATTAGGTCTGGGTTTAGCCGGTGCAGCTATCCGTCGTCAACTGCCAGAAAAAACCAAAACCAAAGTCTAACCCTTCGACTAAGCTCAGGGCAAGATTAGCGAAAATTTCGGTTTGACACTAAAACGGGCTGTGTCGGGTTGGGCGCATCTCAATTTTTGAAGAACTATCTAGGGCTGGCTGAATAAATCTAAAAACCTTGTTGGATAATATCTTTAGGCCTTTTTGAAATCAAAAAGTGCTAGCCATTGGAGTTATCGGGGGGAAATTCAGGCACTTTTTCCCTGAAAATTAGGTAATTGACCACCTAAAAATGGGTAAAACCCTACACCCCACACCCTACTACTAGGAAAAACTTTTTCAGCAAACCCTATTTAACTATGACCAGCGATACTGTCACCAATCCCTCACCCAAAAAACTCTGGTTAGCGGCCCTTAAACCACCAATGTATAGTGTGGCGATTATACCGATTATTTTGGGAACAGCGATCGCTTATCAGGAAACAGGTCAATTTTCTCCCCCGATTTTTGTCACTTTTATCCTCTCAGCTATTTTAATTCTCGCTTGGTTAAATCTCAGTAATGATGTTTTTGATGCCGATACCGGGATCGATGTTAATAAAGCTCATTCGATCGTTAATTTAACTGGCAATAAATCTTTAATTTTCTGGCTGAGTAATCTTTTTCTATTAGTGGGTATTGCTGGTATTTTTGCCATTAGTTATGGGCGAGGCGATTGGATGATCCTAGAATTAATCGCCCTCTGCTGTTTTTTGGGCTATACCTATCAAGGACCGCCCTTCCGTCTCGGTTATCAAGGATTAGGTGAAATTATCTGTTTCTTTACTTTTGGACCCTTGGCGATTGCCGCTGCCTACTATTCCCAAGTCGGTGCTTTTTCTCTCTCTAGTCTAGCGGCTTCAATTATTATCGGGATTACCACTTCTATCATCCTTTTTTGTTCCCATTTCCATCAAGTCGCCGATGATCTCAAAGCGGGTAAAAAATCACCTATTGCCCGTTTGGGTACTTTAAAAGGTTCTAGAGTTTTAACCGTAGTGACGGTTCTCGTTTACGTTTTAACGGTAGTTTTTGTCCTGCTGCAGGTTTATCCCCCTCTCAGCCTTTTAATCTTCCTTAGTCTCCCTTTCGCTTGGCAATTAGTCCACCACGTTAACCAAAATCACGACCAACCTCAGCTAGTCAGTAACTGCAAGTTTATAGCGGTTAATCTTCACTTTTTTAGTGGCATTCTCTTCTCCCTTGGCTATTTCCTTGCTTCCCGTTCATAAACCGGATTTTTTTTCTTAAACCCCTTGACAAAACCCCGCCACTTGACATATACTTGTATTAATAATGGAAATCCGTGCCTGCCTGCGAACCCCTCATTTTTAGACAGGATAGACCGAAAAAAAATTAACCGACTTGAATCAGTTATCAGTTATCAGTTATCAGATTTGAGTTTTAAGTTCACTGTTTACTGATCACTGAAAACACTTCCTCATTCATAATTCATAATTCATAATTCATCGCCACAAATCAAGGTTAGCATGAGTGAACAACCCCTCGGATCGGTTATTCAAGGTTCCCTGAGTGAAGGTTTAGAAATCCGTCTTTATCCGGATATTTCCGTGGAGGATATGCGCGTCGGTAAATTTTTAGTGGTGCAAGGCACTCGCTCGCGTTTTTTCTGTCTCCTCACCGATGTCTCCCTAGGTAACTCCAGTCCCCGGATTATCGCGAATCCTCCCCATCCCGATGATAGTTTTATGCGCGATGTTTTAGCGGGTAGCGGTACTTATGGTACTATTGACCTATCTCCCATGCTCATGTTTACTCCGACTGGAGGTAATTCTCCCGCAGTTTCTGACACTTCCTTAGGCTCTTTTCAACCCCAAACTAGCACCGATTTAGAATTACTGCCAGTTAAAACTATTCCCGCCCATTTTAGCCAAGTTTATGAAGCTTGTGAGCAGGATTTTCGCATGGTTTTCGGTTGGGAAGATGACCCCACCAGAAAGAATTTTGCTATTGGTCAACCCCTTGACATGGACGTGCCAATATGTATTAATCTCGATCGCTTTGTGGAACGTAGTAACGGTGTTTTTGGCAAATCCGGGACGGGAAAATCCTTTTTAACCAGATTACTAATTTCGGGCATTATTCGCAAACAAGCAGGGGTTAACCTCATGTTTGATATGCACTCGGAATACGGTTGGGAAGCGATGAAAGAGGGGAAGGAGGTTTCTACGGTGAAAGGATTATGTCAATTATTCCCCGGACAGGTGGAAATTTATACCCTCGATCCCGATTCTACCAAACGCCGGGGAGTACGAGGAGCGCAGGAATTATTCTTAAGTTATAATCAAATTGAAATCGAGGATATTCGTTTAATCGGTCGGGAATTAGGCATCTCGGAAGCTAGTTTAGATAATGCCAATATTCTCTATAACGAGTATGGAGAATCTTGGATTACTCAGTTATTAAATATGAGTAAC
The DNA here is from genome assembly GCF_014696875.1 of Microcystis wesenbergii FACHB-1317. GTDB lineage: Bacteria > Cyanobacteriota > Cyanobacteriia > Cyanobacteriales > Microcystaceae > Microcystis > Microcystis wesenbergii_A. The sequence goes on from NZ_JACJQV010000189.1 coordinate 33,963, forward strand.
GAGGATATTAAAATCTTCTGTACGGAAAAACAGGGTCATGCGGGATCAATCATGTCCCTCCAGAGAAAATTAATGCGTCTAGATAGTTTGAAATATTTAAGAAGTGTTTGTCCTCACAATTATATCGATCAGGTTTTACAAGCTTTAGATGCAGGTAAGCACGTTGTTATTGAATTTGGCTCCCAAAGTAATATGCTTTCCTATATGTTAGCCACCAATATGATCACCCGTCGGATTCATGCTAATTATGTTAAAAAAGCTGAATATTTTTTACAAACTAAAAACCCCGTTGATCGACCGCAACAGTTAGTGATTACCATTGAAGAAGCTCATCGATTTTTAGATTCTGCTGTGGTACATCAAACTATTTTTGGAACCATCGCCAGGGAGATGCGAAAATACTTTGTTACTCTCTTAATTGTCGATCAAAGACCTTCAGGAATTGATAACGAAGTTATGTCTCAGGTAGGGACGAGAATCACCTGTTTATTAAACGATGAAAAGGACATCGAAGCCATATTTACTGGGGTTTCTGGAGGGGGAAGTTTGCGATCAGTTTTAGCGAAATTAGACTCAAAACAACAAGCTTTAGTTTTAGGTCATGCGGTCCCTATGCCGGTAGTAATTCGTACTCGCGCCTACGATCAAAAATTCTATGCTGAAATAGGTGCGACCGACTGGCGAGAATTACCCGATGAGGAAGTTTTAGCGGCGGCCAAAATTGCCAAAGCTGATCTAGGATTTTAGAAAAATTAATTTTTGATTGTAGAATAGAGTTGGATTGTTTTTACTGTTTACCTCCCATGACCGCTCAAATACCGATCTCGAAGATCAGCTTATACGATCGAGATTTTCAGCTATGGATCGAGACAACCGTTAACCAATTACGACGGGAAGATTTTGCCTCGGTTGACTGGACTAATCTGATCGAGGAATTAGGAAGCATAGGAAAAAATAATCGACAGGCTTTCAAAAGTTTGTTAATTCAATTATTAGCTCATCTGCTCAAGTTAGTTTATTGGCAGACGGAAAGGGAGTATAATGCTAATAAATGGGAAGCGGAAATTATTAATTTTCGAGTTCAAATTGCCGATCTGCTGGAAGACAGTCCTAGTTTAAAACCTTATCTCCTCGAAATTTTCGATTCTTGTTATGGAAAAGCTAGGCAAATAGTCTCGAAATTGAGCAGGCAAGAAATTCCTATAGAAGTCATTATTACCCCAGCAGAAACCCTGGCTGAAAACTGGTTTCCCTAACTATGCAACAAGGTGATTTAATCGAGATCGAGATTACCGACCTCAACCATACGGGCGAAGGTGTGGGAAAATACCGAGGACAGGTGATTTTTGTACCAGATACGGTCATTGGCGATCGCATTCAAACTCGCATCACCTATATCAAAAAAAGTCATGCGATCGGCAAACTACAAACTATTCTACAAGCATCTCCCCATCGTATCCGTCCCCGCTGCATCGTTGCCGATAAATGTGGTGGCTGTCAATGGCAACACATCGAGGATCAATTTCAGCTTCAGGTCAAAAAAGAGCAAGTACAAGAGGTATTAACCAGAATTGGCGGTTTTAGCGATCCTTTGGTTTATCCTCCCCTCACCGGTAATTCTCCCCTCGCTTATCGCAATAAAGCTACCTATCCCCTCGGATTTTCCCCCACCGGCAATGTGCAAGCGGGTTATTATCGTCGCGGCAGCCATCATCTGATTAATCTCAATCAATGTCCGATTCAAGATCAGGCTTTAAATCCGTTTCTAGCAGAGATAAAACAGGATATTCAGGAGCAAGGCTGGTCAATTTATGATGAAAAGACCCACCAAGGACAATTACGCCATTTATCCCTAAGAATTGGCCGCCACACGGGAGAAATTTTATTAACCCTGATTAGTACCGATAATAATTTACAGGGAATTGAGGCACAGGCGCGGCAATGGCTGGCAAAATACGCCAATTTAGTCGGTGTAACCGTGAATTATCACCCCGAGCGAGGTAATGCTATTTTTGGCAGTCAGACTCAAACTATCGCCGGACGGGACTATATTACCGAAAAGTTCGCCGGATTAACCTATCAATTGGCTGCCGATACCTTTTTTCAGGTTAATACAGAGGCTGCTGAAGCCTTATTTGCGGTTATTTGTCAGAAATTAGACCTTAAAGGTGAAGAAATTCTTATTGATGCCTACTGTGGCATCGGTACTTTTACTTTACCCCTCGCTAAACGGGTTAAAGAGGTGATTGGACTAGAATCCTATAGCTTTTCCCTCGATCGAGCCAAGATTAACGCCCAATTAAATAATATTACCAACACAACTTTTATTTTGGGGGCAGTAGAAAAAACTTTACCGCAACTGACAGTTAAACCCGACATTATTCTACTCGATCCGCCCCGCAAAGGTTGCGATCGATCTGTCCTCGATAGTCTGTTACAGCTGCAAAGTCAACGCATTGTTTATATCAGTTGTCAAAGTGCAACTTTAGCCAGAGACTTGCAATATCTCTGTAAAACAGGCGATTATCAACTGCTAGAAGTGCAAACAGCTGATTTCTTTCCCCAAACTCCCCACGTCGAATGCGCCGCTTTTCTTAGACAAAAAACAGCGAATATGGTAGGATGAAATAGGAGGAAAAACCCGACACTTTAGCCGTTTATGGCTGAAAAGTCAATGGGTAAGGATAATAGCATATTAAAGACCGTTCCAATCAACTACTTTTTTGATTAATTACCCACTCAAAGTGGCCTTGATTCTCGATTGGTTTGTAGATCAATCATAAAAATATCTAATCAATCTCAGAGACAGAAAAGGGATAAAATATGACTCATTAGGTATGGCAATCATCTAGATCGACGGTTAAGAGACCTTAATCTTTCTGTAAGAGAACAGTCATTGAATAAAAGCTAGAGGTAAAGCGCGTGATTGCTATTTCACTGCCAACAAGCAAACGAAGCTGGAACACCATGAGTTTCGCTTCCACCTTGTATCTTTGTCCGATTTTAGATTTACTGACCGCTAGTATTCCGGAAGAATTAGAACCAGAAATTAGATTAGGATTGCAAGAAGCTTTAGTTAATGCCGCTAAACACGGCAATCATCTCGATCCCAGCAAAACCGTGGTCGTTCACTTTTCCAGCAGTAAAGACGAGTATTCTTGGGTAATTACCGACGAAGGTTGTGGATTTACCCCACGTTGTCCCCATCATGGCTGTAGTTGCGATTGTCCCAATTTTCCCCCCGAAGAAGCGGAAAATGGCCGAGGACTGTGTATGTTATATCAAATCTTCGACCAAGTTCACTGGAATCAAAAAGGAACCCAACTGAAACTTTGTAAACAAATTAAACAGGAACGCTGGTTCACCTAAGGACCATGACCGTGAGAAGGACAGGGAGGAGCAGAAATCGAGCGATCGAGCCAGCCTGTAGCCTGTTGTAGCCGAGGAAGTGCTTCTTCTGGCTGATTATCTAATAAAAACACCAAAGCCGTCCCTAATTGTTCGGCAGCCCGAGCATTACGATTGGCTTTCAGACGATGCCAGTCAATCGGTGCGATCGCCAAACGTGCCGCCAAAATCCGCGCCAATTCTAGGGTAGATAGATCATCAATAGTCTGAGATGGGGAGGAGATAGGGGATGGAATCATAATCAAAAGGTTTCGTAAAACCATAAAATCGTCTATAACTATAGTTTAGACGCAGGAAATCCCATCGAGTCCATGTCCTTAGAAGAAAACCCATACCCTAACGATGAATCGGCAGAATTTACCGAAGCAATTGAAGAAGTCGAAGCGGCAATCGCAACATTAAAAGACCGTTATCGACAGATCAACGAAGCAGAACAGCAAAAAAAAGACCTAGAGGCACAATTTAGCCAAATAGAACCCCAATGGCGGGAAAATCCCCTACCTGAACTAGAAAAGGAATTGGCACAAATTCGCGAACAGATTCAAGAATTAGAGGTAATTTTAGAAAGCAATTTACTCAAAGAAGGGGAATTAAAGCGCCTATTCTGGGAAGGAATCCGTCGCGGACTGCTGGGGGAGGTTTTTTGGCAAATTGTCCGCTTTGGTGGTATCGGAGTCTTACTGGGTTGGATTCTGCGATCCTGCAGCGGGTGATTAACTGCAGCGGAAGTGGGGTGTGGGGTGTGGGGTGTGGGGTGTAGGGAGATGGGGAGATGGGGAGATGGGGAGACCACTTCGTGCGCGTTGCGGGGGGGAGTGAGGAGAATAAATAAAAATAATCTCCTGATACTAAATCTGGTTATTAAAAACTGATTATTTATTCTCCGTTTTGCATGAGTGCATGAGTAGAAAACGGGTTTCTCCGAGAAACCCGTTTTCTGTGCGTTACTCAACGGATTTACTGCTATAGCTAGACAAAAATAAGGAATAGAGCCTGAAACTCTACTCCTCAATCAAAAATTGCAGTTAATTTCTAACCCTATACTACCACAGAAGTCAAAGCTTCTTTGAGGATAGCGGCTTTATCGGTTTTTTCCCAAGGTAAATCGAGATCATTGCGACCAAAATGACCATAAGCGGCCACATCTTGGTAAAAACGATCGCCTCTTTCACTGGGTAAACCGCGCAGGTTAAAGGTTTGGATAATACCGGCCGGACGGAGTTCAAAGTATTTATTGATTAAGTCGAGAATCACATCATCAGCGACTTTGCCAGTGCCAAAGGTTTCCACGAAGAGACTCACCGGACGAGCTACCCCAATCGCATAACCCACTTGAATCTCGCACTTATCGGCCAAACCAGCAGCGACGATATTTTTGGCCACATAACGGCAAGCATAGGCCGCGGAGCGATCGACTTTGGTAGGATCCTTACCGGAGAAAGCGCCGCCACCGTGACGAGAATAGCCACCGTAGGTATCGACGATAATTTTCCGTCCCGTTAATCCCGCGTCGCCTTGGGGTCCACCAATGACGAATTTTCCGGTGGGATTAACCAGATAACGGGTATTGGCATCGGGTTTAATCTCTAAATCGCTGAAGACCGGTTGTACTACCGCTTCCCAGAGATCACTTTTAATCTTTTGTTGGACGAGATCATTATCGGTGATATCGCCGATAGTAGCATCGTGTTGGGTAGAAACAAGGATAGTATCGATACCCACGGGACGACCATCTTCATAAATAACCGATACTTGCGTTTTACCGTCGGGACGCAGATAGGACAGTTCACCCGTTTTTCTGACTGCCGCTAAACGGCGAGCGATGCGGTGGGCTAAACTGATCGGTAAGGGCATAAATTCGGGGGTTTCATTGCAAGCGAAACCGAAGACAATACCCTGGTCTCCCGCACCAATTTTATCGAGTTCATCATTGCTGAGAAGTTCGCGATTTTCCTGAGCAGCCGTGACACCCTGGGAAATATCGGGAGATTGTTCGTCTAAAGCGACTAAAACGGTGCAACTATTCGAGGAAAATCCGTTATCTGCGTTGATATAACCGATTTCAGCGATTTTACTGCGAACTAAATTGACGAAATGAACCTGTGCTTTCGAGGTGATTTCACCAGTAATCAAGACTAACCCTGTATTGACAACCACTTCAGCCGCTACACGACTGTGGTCATCTTGGGATAACAGAGCATCGAGAATAGTATCAGAAATCTGGTCACAAATTTTATCGGGATGTCCCTCCGTAACCGATTCGGAGGTGAACAAATAACGTTTAGACAAGTGATGTCCCTCACATAGTAGTACATTTGAACGCACAAAGATTCCAAGAAATCTTTGATCATACAGTGTAACAGGGAATTTGTAGAGATCGAGTATTTTCAATAAGAAACCGCCCGAACATTGTCCGGACGGAGTGTGGTGTGAGGAGTGAACGGAAACTTTCGTCTCCGCTAATTCCATTGTAGATGACAACTTAGAATCTTGAGCGATTTGAAACAAACTAGCCCAAAAAATTTTTATTTCTTGAAGGGGTTGACTAATGCCCGATCCCCGTCTCGATGATGTAGCCTGATTAATAGAGGTCGCAGAGCTATAGGGAAAGATTATGACAGTCACAGCCGATTATTTAGAACAACTCAATCCTTCCCAGCGCCTTGCTGTTGAGCATTTTTGCGGCCCTTTGTTGGTGGTTGCTGGAGCAGGATCGGGAAAAACTAGCGCTTTAACCTATCGTATCGCCCATTTGATCCGTCATCACGGGGTCGAGCCGGAAAATATTCTCGCGGTCACTTTTACCAATAAGGCGGCCCGGGAAATGAAAACTAGAATTGAAAAAACTTTTGCTCAACAGAAAGCACAGGAAAAATACGGTCAAAGATTAGAACTTTTAGAAGAATACGAACAGAAAAAACTCTTTTCTCAAGTTTATCGGAATTATACTAAAAAACTCTGGATCGGGACTTTTCACAGTCTTTGTGGTCGAATTTTGCGCTATGACATTAATAAATATCAGGATGAATATGGTCATAGTTGGCAAAGGAATTTTTCGATTATGGACGAGTCTGATGCCCAGAGTTTGGTGAAAAATATCGTCACCAAACAGATGAATTTAGACGATAAAAAATTTGATGCTCGCAATCTGCGTTATGCGATTAGTAATGCTAAAAATTTAGGGTTAACTCCCGAGGATTACGCCAGAGAAAACCCTCATTTTCGGGGAAAGGTCATTTCTGAGGTTTATCAGGCTTATCAGATGCAATTGGCCCAAAATAATGCCCTAGATTTTGATGATTTGATACTGGTTCCAGTCCGTCTTTTTCAGCAAAATGAATCTATTCTCGGTTATTGGCACACGCAATTTAAGCATATTTTAGTCGATGAATACCAAGATACTAACCGGATTCAGTACGAGTTAATTCGGCTTTTGTCCACCAATGGTGAAACGAAAAAAAGTGAGTGGAATTGGACGGATCGATCGATTTTTGTGGTGGGTGATGCCGACCAATCTATCTATAGTTTTCGGATGGCAGATTTTACTATTCTGCTCAATTTTCAAGCGGACTTTGGCGATGGTTTACCCGATGATGATACCCGCACGATGGTGAAACTACAGGAAAACTATCGTTCACGGGAGAATATTCTACAAGCGGCAAATAAATTAATTGAAAAGAATAGTCAAAGAATCGATAAAGTCCTTGTTCCCACCAGAGAAGGAGGCGAGAGTATCTATGTTTTTAAAGCCAGAGATGAACAGGAAGAAGCGGCTTTTGTTATCGATAAAATTCGAGAATTTACCCAAGAAAACCCCGAATTAAATTGGGGTAGTTTTGCCATTCTCTACCGAATTAATGCCCAATCTCGTCCCTTTGAAGATGGGTTAATTCGCAATAATATTCCCTATAATATTGTCGGGGGATTTAAATTTTATGATCGACAGGAGATTAAAGATGCGATCGCTTATTTACGAGTGATTGCCAATCCTGCTGATACCGTTAGTTTACTGAGAATTATTAACACTCCCCGACGCGGTATCGGTAAAACCACAATCGATAATTTGCTCAAAGCTGCCCAAGAATTAGGAGTACCTTTATGGGAAATTATCAGCGACGAAACTTCCGTTAATACTCTCGCCGGTCGTGCCACTAAAAGCATCAATAAGTTAGCGAAAATTATCCAAAATCTGCAAGAAAAAATCACCGATTTATCCGCTAGTGAAATCCTAGATCAAATCATGGAGAATTCGGGATATATTGATGAATTAAAACAGCAGGGAACCGAGGAAGCTGATACCCGCATCGAGAATATTCAAGAATTGTATAGCGCCGTCGTACAATTCCAAGAAGAAAACGAAGAAACCAATCTCCGGGAATTTCTCGCTAGTGCTAGTTTAGCCTCGGATTTAGATAATCTTCAGGAAGGTCAAGAAAAAGTCTCGTTAATGACCCTTCATTCCGCCAAAGGTTTAGAGTTTCCTATCGTCTTTTTAGTCGGTTTAGAACAGGGCATTTTTCCCCATAATCGTAGTTTAAACGATCCCATTGCCCTTGAGGAAGAACGCCGTTTGTGTTATGTGGGAGTGACTCGGGCCAAGGAACAATTATTTTTAACCTACGCAAAAGAAAGATATGTCTGGGGGAATAAAGAGATGAAGGTAGCTTCCCAATTTTTGCAGGAATTGCCCCCAGAATTGCTCACAAGCAACCTGAAACCGAAAAAGACCCCAAAAGTGGTTGCCATGGAAAAAACTGTCTCTGATCAAAGAAAATGGCAGGTAGGCGATCGAGTGTTACACTCTACTTTTGGAGAAGGAGAAGTGACCCATATCCTCGGTACGGGCAAAAAAATGAATCTAGCGGTCAAATTTTCGGGTTTAGGTCAGAAAATCATCGATCCTCGCACCGCACCCATGCAACTTATCCACGAATAGGGAAGGACTTTAAGGAGTATTGCTAATCTCTACAATTATTGTTCCTTGCTCTAGTTGTTTCAACGCATCGGGTAAAGTAGCTGTCAGTAATCGCCGCAGATTCTGATTTGTGACATTACCACAGGTTAACCATAAAATTTGAGGAGGTGTTCCCAGACGACAAACCAAATCAATAAAGTCACTATCTTTGGTCATAATCACGGCATTTTCCGCTCGCGCTGCTGCAAAGATCTCGATATCTTGAGCATCTCGAAGGGATAAGTCTCGCAGGGACGATGCTTCTAAATCAAAGGTCGCTGATAACCAGCTTGCTAGAGTTGGAGGTAGTTGAGCATCAATCCAAATTTTCATGCCGTTAGTTTAGGAAAATCCGTACACCGTGCTGCAAAAAGTAAACAAGCTTGGATATCTGCGAGTTCCAAATCGGGAAAGTCTTCTAGAATTTCAGTTATGCTCACATTCTCCGCTAACATTTCCAAAATATCCTTTACTCGAATTCGCATCCCCCGAATACAAGGACGACCACCACACTGGCCGGGTGTTTGAGTAATGCGGGTAAGCAAGCTAACTGTGGAGTCCATAGAACGCATCTCGAAGATATTTAGTCTGCATTTAATTATCTTATCTGGTAATCCTAACAACCAATCCCTAGCACCCAACTGACACCCCCTGATTCCTCAACTCCGATCGCTACCTGCTGTTAGAATAGAGAATTGCAGTCAGACTGACGATAAAATTGAGAAGCTAAATCCTTGATTCTTAATAGTTGTTGAGAAACTTTCCGCCTACTATCGCAATTATCCGATAATATGGGCAACAGCGAGTTAGTCTATTCAGTCTGTTAAAATTGACCCCCGTTGGTCGTATTCGCGCACTATCTAACCTTGATGATGAGGATCAGTTAATATGGAATCAATGCAACCCACCGAGACCAAAAATCCGATTAGAACAGATTTACCCGGCTCTCTGAGCAAACCCAGCAGCAGCAGCACCGAACAGATTTGGTCTGAATATGTAGAACCAGTTTGGGATTCGGTAATGTCCTATCTGGCTAATGTCCCCGATTATATCGGTAGTTTCTTCTCTGGATACAAAAAACCTTTAATCGTTCTGGGGGCAATTTTGGCGAGTTTTGTCACCGTGAAAGTTACCCTAGCGGTTTTAGATGCGATCGATGATATTCCCCTCCTTGCTCCTATCCTACAATTAGTTGGGATCGTTTACACTGGTTGGTTTGTCTGGCGCTATCTGCTCAAAGATGAAAATCGTCGCGAGTTATTAGCCGAAATTGATGCACTAAAAGCGCAAGTTTTTGGCAGTCACAATAACCCTTTATAAGTGGGTGGGTGGAATTAAATATAAGATGAACGTAGGTTGGGTTAAAGCATGAAACCCAACGCCTAACCCATCCTACAAATAATTGTGCCTCCCTACTTAGAATCAAGCATAGATAACCGAGGAGTTGAGTGTTTCCGCTCAACTCTTTTGTTTTTGCACAACAGCAAAAATCGAGGCCGTCTGGTTCTTCTCATACCATTTTTCTTTATTCTTGGCAGGTATCTTGCCCCCCGATGTCGGGTAGGGCTGATTCATTCTCTAGTTTGATTCCTTGTTTGTCTGTCTTCAATCGCTTACGGGGCAAGCAAAGCAAGGCATTTTAAAAATTTTTCAGATATTTGTTCTGAGAAATTGACTGAAAACCTTGCCAGATAAGGATTTGATTGAATGACATTTGCGAGAATGAAACGACCCTACGATGTCGGGGGGTTGGGGGGGTGGGGGGGTTAGGGGTGAGGGCAATTAACCATCTCTGCCATTACTTGTGAAAAATGGTATCACTGAAAATGCCAACAGAGAATTTATCACTCTCTATTCTAACTCTCCTCCTCTGACAGAAGAGGAATATCTAAGAGCTAATTTCACGGCCGAGGTACTCAAGCTTATCGAGAACAGATTGAAGCAAAGATCGCCGCTGCTCGACGACAATATCTAAGTTAGCCAACATATACTTTACGTCTTTGTAGGCATTGTCCAGCAAGGTAAGTAATAATTCGCGATCGCCTGCGATCTCTTTTTCTGATGGGGTGCGGGTCTGTTGGGGAAATAAGTCCGCTGGTGGGGAAGGAAGGGAGGGCGATCGCTCGGACTCTAGCTGTTGAATCGTTTGTTGTAAATTTTCAATCACCCCATACATTTCCATCGGGTCAAAAACCCTTAACAGACTGGTTTGTGTGACAATACCCAACCCCCGACCCCAGTTCCAAGAAACCACCAAACGCCCCACCCGCCGTTTTTGCATTTCCTGATGGGCCGTCCACAGGGAATCCTCGGGGTTGAGGAGAAATAAGGGCGTACTCATCACCGTCTGGGCCTTAGTTTTGTGCAGATCGATTTGAACTGCTTGAAACTGGACAAGATCTCGCTCTGTCACAATACCAACGGGGTAGTCATTGTCTTCGGAATTTCTCTGGGTGATCACCACACAACTGACACGATGTTCGGCCATTAACTGGGCCAATTGCAAGACTGTGGCGGTGAGTGGGGCCTGTACCACTTGAGTGGTCATCACATCCGATACGCGACGAAACCGCAATAGATTGGCCGGACGCAATATCTGGCGAATACTTTCATGGGATATCACCCCGACTAACTGTCCTTGGTCATCGACAATCGGCAAATGGCGAATTCGGTAGCGCCGAAACAAAAACAGGGCGGCAAAAATGTCTTGAGCAGATTGCTGGGGCAAGGTGATCAGGGGATGTACCATCACATCGGCAACGGTTGTCTCGGTCAGGTTAATTCCTTGGGCGGTGAGTCGCACCACATCCCGTTCTGTCAAAATTCCTAATAACTCTTGTCCTTGCACCACCAGCAGACAGCTAACACGCGCTTCTCCGGCCGGAGCAGCTAGAGGGGATAGGTCATCGGTGAGCAAACACAGACGACTATGGGCTTGACCGATCATGGCGATCGCATCTGCCACAGAAGTGGTTGGCGGCACCGTCAAGGGTTGGCGATTGATCGCCTTTTCCAGATCGGGGGCCCAACTCAGAGGTGTATCGAGGGACATCAGCACCATCCTGCAATTGCAAAGGCCAAGATAGACAGAACAGCCACTGGGCAAAGAACCCAGACTCTCAGAGTTGCCAAAACCCGTTCTAAAACTATCTCAAAGTGTAGCGTCATTTAACTTTTTCCTAAAAGATGTAACGTTTTGTTACAATTTTTATTAAACTCGTAAAGATTTTAGACCCACTTCGGTGTATCATAGAGGGATGTAACAGGGTAAAGCCTGAAACTTTTTATTTAGGGGTTATTCAGCCTCTAATGGTTTTAGGAGCGGCATCACCAGACGCTGGGGTGAGTACTTCTGGGTTCTGGTCGGCCTGAAGGGTTACTCCGGAAATTCTGGACACCTTTCCATAAAGTCGATCCAGCACCCGCTTTACGGAAATACGCTGCCATGGTAGACCGCGTTTGGTGGTGTAGCCCTGTTCATTAAGCCAATCGGCGATCTTCTGCAAGGATTTCCCTGATTTGTGATGACGGCGAATCAGTTCAATGATCCGGCACTCTTCCGGATCATCCACTAATTCCCCATCGATCGATCGTTGTCCAAAGGCAGGGGAGCCGTAGCCCGCATAACCACCGTTGCTTGCTTTTGCTTGTCTGCCTTGTTCTAGCCGCTCCCAGGCAGATAAATCGTTGGAAGGGTTCGCTGTCATAGGGTATCTAAATGCAACAACTTGCAAAACCATATTATCGCAACTTAACGTCGCAAATTTGTTTTGATTGGGGGCAGCCGATGACGACTTACACAGTAAAACCCCTGCATGAGCAGGGACTAGATGTCACCATCGATGTCTGGGATAACCAAACTATAGACGATACCCCCGGGAGGCGGACAAAGTTAAAGGGTCAAAGGCCAAGCATTTTTAGAGGAGGAGCGGTTCAAAGCTGAATTTATCTTCTAAAACGCAGCGAGAAAAGAATTTGTCCTAAGTTACACAAAATCAATCTGGAGATATAAACATGGGTACGGCTACATTTATTCAAGATGAAACTGAATTTGATTCCCTGTTAAAGAGTGAATCACTGTTGGTGGTAGATTGCACAGCAACCTGGTGTGGACCTTGCAAACTGGTGGCACCGTTGATCGATCGATTGGCCGATGACTATCGCGATCGCGCCAAAGTCTTCAAACTTGACCTAGACAGTAACAAACCCGTGGCCAAACGTTTTGGGATTAGAAGTATTCCGGCGGTCATGGTATTTAAACAAGGGGAATTGATAGAGACATTAGTTGGGGTTAAACCCTATGAAGAATTTACGGCAGCCGTAGAACGACAATTATAGTCTTCCACTCTGGGCAAACGTCCGACGTTGACTCTTTCCTTCTCACACCACTATTTAATTTTGAGGTATGGCGATGAACAAGCTTATAGAAATTCGGTGTCCCAACTGTGGCAGCGTAGCTCAAAGGCTCTTGAGCGATCGCCTACCCGCAGGATATAAGTGTCCAGCCCGGCAGGTTGCTCAGACGGAATGCCCAGTGTGTGATTATTTCATCGCCATGTGTTGGCAAAATGGCGCTGTGCTGGAGGCCTATGCTCCAGGCATTCAGGGGAACACAGCTGCGGCCATGCCGTCCCAGCCTAAACCAGCGATCGCCCATTGGTCTTTGTCATCTGTGTTCAAAGTGGCACTCAGCCCACAAGAGTCTAGGAAATTGCTATCGGGGCAACCCTAGTCAACTTTTGCGTTTATACCGGTCCTTTCATTTAACCAAACCAAACCATATATGCTACAAGCTCAAGAAATTATGACTCAAAACGTTGTCACCATTCGTGGTTCGGCAACGGTTGCCGATGCCGTGAAATTGATGAAAGAAAAAAAACTGCGGGGTTTGATTGTCGAACCGCGCCATGAACAGGACCCCTATGGAATTGTCACCGAAACCGACATCGTTTACAAAGTGGCGGCCTTTGGCCACGATCCTAAAACTATGCGGGTCTATGAAATTATGGCCAAGCCCTGTGTGGTTGTCAATCCCGAACTGGGGGTGGAATATGTGGCCCGGTTATTTGCTCAAACCCGCATTCGCCGCGCCCCAGTGATTCAGGGTAAAACTTTGCTGGGCATTATTTCTGTGAGTGATATTCTCTTCAAGAGCGATTTTGTCGAAAAGCCGAAGCGGTTGTTCATTGAAGATGAAATTGAAGCGGCTCGCGAAGACGCGCGGGCAATTTGTGCGGCCAAGGGTGAAACCTCTCCCGATTGCGCTGCAGCCTGGGATGTGGTGGAGGAACTCCAGGCGGAAGCCTCCCATCAACGGGCCAAAAAACAGGGGAGTAACTCATTTCAGGCTTACTGCGAAGCCAATCCCGATGCCTTAGAGTGCCGCATTTATGACGATTAAATCCTTACGGGTTTTGGGAAAATCGATCGCCTTTAGGATGAGAACATGAACTACACGCGACCCGCCTAGGGCTGAGGTCGCGGTTTCCGTCGCTTTATCATAGACGCTTGCTTAAACCCCCCATAATCAGCGTCTGGGGTGTCGGGTTTGGTAGTGATCCGATAGTAGTGGCGTAGCTCTCTTGCTTATCTAGCCTGAGTTGTGTAGAATATTTACTAATAAAAATAATTACCTGACAAATGTCAAGAATTTGCTTTTTATGATTGCTGTTTTTATCAATATCTTCTCTTGGATCATTAAATTTTGGTTGGATTGCGATGAAGATTTAGAACATAATCTTCTGACAAAAGATTCACAAGCTTCAATATTTCGTTGTCCTAAATGTGGTTCTTTCTCAATCCTATATTCTGGCACTAACATCGGATTTTAACAGGTCAAAAGCCTTATTTTCAAAGGTTTTTACCATTATTCAGCCAGCCCTATTTAGGAGATAGAAGCCGTAAATCAGCTAAAAAGCTCTGGAAAAGTCTCCCAGTAGTTTATCGACAATGTGCTGTTGCTTACACAGACTTTTGGGAGTCATATAAGACAGTAATTCCTCGTAAACGTCATCGGGCAGTAGGTAAAGAAACTGGTCAAACTAATCCTATTGAAAGATTAAATAATACTCTTCGACAAAGAATTTCTAGATTGGTCAGACAGAGTCTATCGTTCTCCAAAAAAATTGATAATCATATCGGGGCTATCTGGTATTTCATACACGACTACAATGCCCAATTGGCAAGGCATTAAGCCCCATCACTACTATCGAATCACCACCCACAGATGGTTGCTATTGTAATTCCCCTTTTGTTGACACTTCCCAGTCACCAGTACTTACCTCATTCTGATGAAAACCGCTATACCTATGAACCTACATCTTACCCGACAACAAGAGCATCTAATTCAACGGAAAGTGAAAACGGGAAAATATCAATCTCCAGAAAATCATCCTCTCATAGATGGAGAAACTTTTGTCACTGAAATTATCCATCGTTTTCAAACCATGGGAGATTAATCTAAAATGGGTGGTTATGTCATAAATATACTAGCTAGTCAGAAGCTGAATATAATAGGCAATTTTTCAGCTATTTACCTCGTTTACCTCGTTGCAAGGGTCTCCCTTGCAACGCATTTCCAAAGGTTCTACCTCTTGTGTAACCCATCAGGAAACGGAGGGAGATCCTCCCTTGTCTCGTTCCAAGGTAGAACCTTGGAACGAGACAAGACAAAGCACTGATGATCATACAAAGTCGAGAAGAGCCTCTGAATATAATAGGCAATTTTTCAGCTATTTTTTCTAGTTCTCAATAAAATCAAACTAATTCAATATGTCCAAAAACTCTTGGTTAATTCCCGATAATATCTATTTTATCAACCATGGTTCCTATGGTGCAACCCCTAGAATAGTCTTGGATTATCAGCAACAATTGCGGGAACGAATGGAAAGGCAACCTTTAGCATTTTTGGGGAGAGAATTAGAGGGTTTATTAGATATTGCTAGGCAAAAATTAGCGGATTTAGTGGGAGTCAATAGCGATGATTTAGTCTTTGTTCCCAATGCAACCACCGCAGTGAATGCGGTGTTAAATTCTCTCACTTTTCAGGAAAATGAGGAAATTCTGATCACCGATCAGACCTATAATGCTTGTGCTAATGCAGTTAAACATATAGCTAAAAGATGGGGATCAAAGGTAATTATCGCTAAAATTCCCTTTCCCGTCCAGTCTCCTTTAGAAATTAGTCAAGCAATTTTAGCATCTGTTTCTCCCCGGACAAAATTAGTAGTTTTAGATCATGTCACCAGTCCCACGTCCTTAATTTGGCCAATCGCAGAAATTGTGCAAGAATTAAATAATTGGGGTATTGATACTCTCATCGATGGCGCTCATGCTTTAGGTTTTTTACCCCTTAATATCGGGGCAATTAATCCCACCTATTATACTGCTAATTGTCATAAGTGGTTATGTAGTCCCAAGGGGGCTGCTTTTCTCTATGTGCGCGGGGATAAACAGGCAATAATTCGACCTTTAACTATTAGCCATGGGGCTAATTCTCCTCGACAAGATCGCTCCCGTTTTCAGTTAGAATTTGCTTGGATGGGAACCGATGATCCCAGCGCTTATTTATCAGTGCCAAAAGCGATCGAGTTTTTAAATTCTCTCTCTATTGATGGTTTACTGGGTCTGATGGCGAGGAATCGTAATTTGGTTTTAAAAGCCAGAAATTTGCTTTGTCGCGCCTTGCGGGTCAATTATCCCTGTCCAGAATCAATGATTGGATCGATGTCCTCAATTCTAATTCCTAATTATGCTTGGGCAGCCGAAGATTTATCTAGGCAACTCTGGGAAAAATATCAGATTGAAGTGCCGATAATTGCTTGGGGAGAAGCATCATTGATTGTGAGAATTTCTGCTCACTACTATAATTCGATCGAGCAGTATGAATATTTAACTGAGGTTTTAAATTACTTGCTATTTGGGCAAAGATAAGCGGGGATCATGCCACTCCTAATAATCTTGTTTTTAAGCTATAGATGCAAAAAATTGAGTTTTTGAGGTGTGTTTTGATCATTTTTCTGATTTTTGGAGATTTTAAGGGTTGAGAACCGATAATTTTCTTAAAATACTTCTTGAGTCATGGTTTCCTTGAGAATTTCTAAACCTTTTTTCACCCGACGGGAGACGGT
The DNA here is from genome assembly GCF_014696875.1 of Microcystis wesenbergii FACHB-1317. Classification (GTDB taxonomy): domain Bacteria; phylum Cyanobacteriota; class Cyanobacteriia; order Cyanobacteriales; family Microcystaceae; genus Microcystis; species Microcystis wesenbergii_A. The sequence goes on from NZ_JACJQV010000189.1 coordinate 50,454, forward strand.
AACGACACTAATGCCTAATTGTTCGGCGGTTTCCCGTTGAGTAAGATCTTTAAGGAAGACAAATTCAAGAATATGACGGGTTTTGTCTTCTAATTGAGCGAGTGCCTGTTGTAAACGAATGCGATCCTCTTGACATAGTTGAAAGCTGCGATAATGGGGATCGGGAATGAGGTCTTTTAAACAGGTATTATTATCTTCATCGTTATTAACCGTCACATCGAGACTAAGAGGTTCACGGTTTTGGAAAGCCAGTTTTACCTCTTGCCATTCTTCGATCGAAATATTTAAAGCGAGGGAGATTTCCGTATCATTGGGTTGACGGTTGTGGACAGTTTGGAAATCCCGACGCACATTTGTCGCTTGTCTGCCTAAATCTAACCAACGGCGAGGAATACGAACCGTGTAACCCTTATCCCGCAGATAGTGTTGAATTTCGCCGCGAATATAGGGAATAGCGAAAGAACTAAAGGCATTACCTTTGCTGCTGTCAAAACGCTTAATCGCCCGAATTAGTCCCATACAGCCAACCTGCACTAAATCTTCGTAATTTTCATGGCATTGATTGACCCAATGATGAGCTTCCTTTCTGACTAATCCTAAATTTAACTCCATAATCCGATCCCGTAACTTATTATCCCCTGTTTTTTGGTATTCTTGGAACAGGGTGAGGGTTGCCATCTTAAGATTTTCTTGATTGAGGATAGACATAGTGTATTAAAGGACTTAAAAAACCATTGACTGTAAAAGATCACTATTGCAATTAGCTTTGACCAATCCCAATATAGTCTAGATTAGAAGCGGAAAGCAATCGCAACAATGTCATTGACTCTGACTATGATACAACCTTTGTATAAAAACTTGTGTGATTTCACCCAGGGAAAGGAAGTATTTAAGACCATTTTTCTGTATTCGTAGCGGGCATCCACACCCCTATCCCACCCCCTTGGGGTTGGTGGTGCGAAAAATCAAGCATCTCTGCCATTGCTGATCATTAGCGTATAATATTACCGGGCGATCGAATAATCTCCGAAATTCAGATGAGTCAATCCCCCGTCACTATCACCTATTCCCTAGAAACTGTTCTAACAAGAATCGAAGGCAAGTTAGACTCTTTACAGAAAGATGTCACCGATCTAAAAGTAGATATGGCCGAGGTGAAAACCGAACTCAAGATTATTGATAGGCGATTGGAAAAAGTAGAGGGAACACAGAACGCTTTAATTAAGGATGTATCTGACCTTAAGGGAGCAAAATCGTTACGGCGACAGGGCCACCACTTTACCCACGGACAAAGGTTAATTTTTTACACAACCCCGTAGAAATGTTAGATTTTAGGGGTGGTGATAATTATCTATCCATCCCTCCCATTGATCGATCTAGGAGATAAGCAATGAAAATGAAAGTTATCGTTCACGAGGCGGAGGAAGGTGGCTTCTGGGGGGAAGTCCCGGCGCTCCCCGGCTGTGCCACCCAAGCAGAAACTTTCGAGGAACTACTAGAGAATTTACACGAGGCGATCGAAGGTTGTCTATCCATAGATGTGGAATCCTTGCCGAACGATCCGAAAACTCGGATTCTAGAGATAGCGATATGAAATCGATTTCCGGGAAAAAGTTCGCCAAAGTTCGCCAAAATTTTAGAGCGTCACGGATGGGAATTATTGAGAATTCAAGGTAGCCATCACATTTACTGTATTACTCGTTAAGACTGTCTATGAACCATCGTCAACAATTAATTCAAGAACTCGAACAAGCACCTGATGATCTAATAGAAACCGTGTTAGATTTTTTACATCGAGTTCAGGCAACAGGCAACAGTCATCCTCTGGCCAAGTTTTCAGGCATTTTAAGCGATTCAGAGGCACAAGAACTACAACAAGCCATTAAAACAGAATGTCGTCAGGTAGATGTCAATGAGTGGTGAAATGGATTGCTGCTCAATGTATAGAAAATAATTGGGTATTGGTGACAGATGATACTGATTTTAATTATGTAGATGGACTGATTTTAGAACGTTGGTAAGGAGCGTATCACCTACAAAAACAGCCTACAATATTACTAGGCGATCGAATGTTCCCGGAAATTCATGAGTCAATCCCCCGTTACCGATTCCCTAGAAATTATCCTGACAAATATCACGGAAAAATTAGTATAGTAAATTCGTAGGTCGGGTTGAGGCAACGAAACCCGACATAAATCCTCTAAATACGGTTATTAAAAGCTGATTATCTATTGCCCCTTTTGCCTTTCCTCATAAGTAGGGTTTGCGGCAAAAAGTACGGGCGAAGCATTCGGATAGAAAATCTCCAGTTTCACCGATAGGTTATTGCCCGAATGCTTCGCCCCTCTGAGTAACGCACAGAAAACGGGTTTCTCCGAGAAACCCGTTTTCTACTCATGTACTCATGCAAAAAGATGTTTTTTCATCAAAAAAAAACTCGATCGCTTAATTGCGATCGAGTCAAGAAAAAACAGACTAATTATTAATAGTCGAAGTCACCACCGCCGGCGGGAGCAGCGGCTTTTTCTTTTTCGGGTTTATCCACCACAATACACTCGGTAGTTAAAACCATACCGGCAATAGAAGCGGCATTTTGTAGGGCAGAACGAGTCACTTTCGCGGGGTCAACGATACCCGCCTCAAACATATCGGAGAACTCACCGGTAGCGGCATTATAACCGACATTAAAGGGCTTTTCTTTCACCCGTTCGGCAATAACTGCACCGTTTTGGCCGGCATTTTCAGCGATCCGTTTTAAGGGGGCAGCAATGGCGCGAGAAACGATTAAAGCACCGGTTAATTCTTCATGGTGTAGGGTTTCTTTGGCCCAAGTTTCCAATTGGGGAGCCAGGTGAGCTAAAGTAGTACCACCCCCTGGGACGATACCTTCTTCTACGGCTGCTTTAGTGGCGTTAATTGCGTCTTCTAAGCGCAATTTGCGGTCTTTCATTTCCGTTTCCGTAGCGGCACCGACTTTAATCACTGCCACACCCCCGGCTAATTTAGCCAGACGTTCTTGCAGTTTTTCCTTATCGTAGGAAGAATCGGTTTCCTCGATTTGACGGCGAATTTGCTCACAACGGGTTTTCACTGCCACGTCGTTGCCTTCGGCGACGATGGTGGTAGTATCTTTGTTCATGGTGATACGACGGGCCGTACCTAAGCTATCAATTTTGGTGGTTTCCAGTTTTAAACCCGCATCTTCGCTGATTACTTGACCACCGGTTAAGACGGCGATATCTTCTAACATCGCTTTTCTGCGATCGCCAAATCCAGGAGCTTTCACCGCAGTGACGTTAAGAACACCGCGCAGACGGTTAACCACTAGGGTTGCCAAAGCTTCTTTTTCAATGTCTTCGGCGATAATTACTAGGGGTTTACCTTGACGGGCCACTTGTTCGAGAATGGGAACCAAATCCTGTACTAAACCGATTTTTTTGTCGGTAATCAGAATAGCGGGATCCTCAAAAACGCATTCCATGCGTTCGGTGTCGGTGACAAAGTAGGGAGAGATATAACCTTTGTCAAAACGCATCCCTTCGGTGATTTCTAGTTCGGTGGTCATCGATTTCCCTTCTTCTAGGGAAATTACGCCTTCTTTGCCGACTTTATCCATGGCCGAGGCGATCATTTGACCGACTTCATCATCGTTACCGGCAGAGATAGCGCCCACTTGTGCGATCGCTTTGGAATCTTCTACGGGTTTCGCGTGTTTGGCGATTTGACTGACGAGGAAATCGGCAGCTTTATCGATACCTTTTTTCAGAGAAATCGGGTTAGCACCGGCGGCGACGTTGCGTAAACCTTCTTTAACGATAGCGTGGGCGAGAACGGTGGCGGTAGTTGTACCATCACCTGCCACATCGTTGGTTTTTGAGGCTGCTTGGCGAATTAAAGCCACACCAGTGTTCTCGATATGGTCTTCCAGTTCGATTTCTTTAGCGATGGTGATGCCATCATTGACGATTTGGGGTGCGCCAAATTTCTTTTCGAGGACGACGTTACGACCTTTGGGGCCAAGGGTGACGGCTACCGCTTCGGCCAGAAGATCCATGCCTTTTTCTAAGGCGCGACGGGCATCTTCGTTGTAGATAATAGATTTAGCCATAATGTATCGTTATTCGGGCAAAATAGGGGTTTTCAAGGGTAGATGATTAGGAAACGGCGGCGAGAATGTCTTTTTCGGAGAGGAGAACGAATTCTTCGCCACCAAGTTTGATATCGGTTCCGGCATATTTGGAGTAGAGAACTTTGTCACCCACACCCACTTCTACGGGGGTACGGCTACCGTCATCGTTGCGTTTGCCGGGGCCGACGGCCACGACTTCCCCGATTTGGGGTTTTTCTTTAGCGGCGTCGGGAAGGAAAATACCACCGGCGGTTTTTTCTTCGCTGGGGCTAACTTTAACGAAAACTCGATCGCCTAGGGGTTTAACAGTTGTTACGTTGATGCTGACTGCAGCCATGGAATATCCTCCGTTTGTCTTGTATTTGGGTAAGTGCTTTTTCCAGATTAGCACTCTTACCTTCCGAGTGCTAATTTACCGAAATAGAAGGCCCCCTGACAACGGCTCGAGCGGTACGGGTTTCCGAACTATGGTGTGAAGCTATAGCAGTTATCTTAATGGTGAGGTATAAAGTTTTCGTTTTGGGAAGGCAGCAGTCAGAATATCCCTTTTCCGTCACTCTAGGGAACGGGAAAACAGAAATGACAGGGAAAAACGGATGCCAACAGAGAATTTATCAATCGATTAAGCTGTTCGTAATTTAAATTGCTTGTTGAGATGAGGCAAGAGGCAATGGGCAACCCCCCCCCAACCCTAGGGCTGATTCATTCTCTAGTTTGATTCCTTGTTTGTCTGTCTTCAATCGCTTACGGGGCAAGCAAAGCAAGGCATTTTAAAAATTTTTCAGATATTTGTTCTGAGAAATTG
>NZ_JACJQV010000019.1 GCF_014696875.1 Microcystis wesenbergii FACHB-1317
CCTCGAATGGAAATTTTTTCTTTCTTCCAGACATCGATAATTTTTTGGCGAAAATCTACGGAATAGGGTCTCATAGGAAGCTGGTAAGTTCTATTATTTGTCTATTTGCTTTCTATTGTACCTCATAGCTCCAAGAATTGCTATATTAATTCGAGGAACTCATAACCGAAAAGTTAACTATCTCGAAGATAAGCAAAGCTCAGGGCATCCAGAGACTAAATATTTACATCAATCCATCAGAGAAATAAAAGCCTGTGGTAGCCTAGATGTGCAAGTAAAACGCAATCCTAATCACGAGGCTAGACTAGCTAAACTAACAGTTAGATTGGCCAGTTTTGAAATACAAGTACCTAAGCATCACTCGAAAGCGAACCCTCGTCAACCGGTCAAATTACCGGTAATTTTAGCTGAAGAAGAAAATCCTCATCCTGGAGTTAATCCTATCAGTTGGCTCCTCTTAACTAGCCTAGACATTAGTAGCTTTGAATCGGCGATAACCTGTGTGCGCTGGTATAGTTATCGCTGGTTGATAGAACGCTATCATTTTGTTTTAAAAAGTGGTTGTGGATTAGAAAAACTGCAATTAGAAACGGGTCGGAGAATTGAGATGGCTTTAGCTACCTATTCAATTGTAGCTTGGAGATTACTCTGGTTAACCTATCAAGCACGCTTACACGGAGAGGAGAGTTGTGAAAGTTTTTTGGAAGAACATGAATGGCAATCTTTGTGTGCCACTATTCAGAAAAAGGGTCCGCCACCTGAAAAGCCGCCCTCCTTGGCCGGAAGCGGTCAGAATGATTGCTTCTCTTGGGGGTTTTTTAGGTAGAAAAGGCGACGGTGAACCTGGTGTTAAAACTATTTGGTTGGGACTGCGAAGGTTACATGATATCAGCCAGACTTGGAAACTATCTCATCAAATTAGTCCCCCCATAGAACCCCCTTGAGCCATCTTGCACACTTTTCTCTTTTTGTCAAATTTTATGTTAAGAAAGATGTGACTAATGGATAGCTTATCAAGGGGCGATTAAGGGGCGATTAAGGGGGGATCAGCATCCCCCTTATCAAGGGTAGGGCTGTTTCATTCTCCCATCAGAATATCAAAAGTAAAAGCGATCACTGTCAGGTAAAATGAGGAGTGACCGGCAACTTTTCAAATATATGTTGAGCTTAATAGAAAAACTGAAACAAGTCAAGGACTTTCGGAAAGATCAAGGAAAAAGACACCCTTTATGGATAGTATTAGTAGTAATAATACTGGGAACAATGCTAGGATACTCAGGTTATAGAGAGCTAGGAGAGTTTGCTAAAAATAATCGGCACAGGCTCAGTCAAGAATTTAACATAATTCCAGAAAGAGTCCCATCCTCTTCAACAATTAGAAGGGTAATGATGGGAGTTGAATGGCAGATTTTGTTAAAAATGTTTAATGAATGGGCATTACAAGAATATGGACAAAGAGATGATATAAATTGGCTAGACATAGATGGAAAAAGTCTCAAAAACACCCGAAAAAATCCTAACAATGAACAACAAAATTTTATCATGTTTATCTCATTGTTTAGTCAAGAAAGTGGCTTGGTATTACACTTAAAAAGAATCGAAAACAAAAAAGGGTCTGAAATCGACGAAGGTCAAGCTATAATTGAAGATTGCACTCTCCAAAATAAAGTTTTTACTGGCGATGCTTTACACTGTCAGAAGAAAACAATCAGCTTAATAGCCAAGACTAAAAATGATTATGTTATCACAGTTAAAGGAAATCAGAAAAATCTTTATCAGCGAATACAAGACCTGAGTAATTCCTCAAAGCCAGAAAGTTGTTTTCTTGAACAAGACAATAGTCATGGTCGAAAAATATCCAGAAAAATAGAAGTTTTTAAAGTGAGGAAAAATGAAAGACAAGGGTTGGAAAATCTGCGCCGAATTATTAAAGTAGAAAGAAGGGGTAGTCCCGGGTATAAAACTTATGAAGA
>NZ_JACJQV010000190.1 GCF_014696875.1 Microcystis wesenbergii FACHB-1317
TAATCCATAATTTTGCTAATAAACATAGCAAAATTATAGATGATTTCCTGACCTAAGATCACATTTTATTCTTTTTTCCACTTCAATCTAAGAATTGAGAAAAAAGCAAAACCCTCCATTATACCATAAAAAAATTATGCAAGAGGTCTATTGTTGTTATGATAAGTTAAATTAGCTTTAGTTAATAAGCCAGAAAACATTAACATTAAAGACTCTCTAATATCCTTGTTTAATTCCTGTTTAATCAGATGTTTTAATAAACTTAGTTGAGCTAATTGTTTGTTACTAAATAACTGTTCAACAGTAGCCACATCGGAACCTTTAGGCAGTTTTAAGCCTTCGGGATAGGGATAGGTATTGAGTGCCTTTGTTATTGCTTCTTTGGTTTGCGGTTCTCGCTCTTGGTAAGCTAATTTAACTCGTTCAAAAGCTTGACTTAAATCATCAAAATCAACGGGACTAATTAAAGAATTAACAAGAAAAATAGCCAGAGGGTTAATATCAATACTAATCGCTTTGCGGTTATTCATTAAAGCTTCAATTGCCGTCACTCCACTACCGCCAAAAGGATCAAGAATGACATCCCCCGGTTGACTAAAGTTTTTAATATATTCTGCCACCACATTCCATGCTTGTTTAGTAAAATATCCATGCACACCAAAATGTCTTTTAGCTTGTTGTTTTTTTACCTCAATTGGTTCTAACAAGGGACGACTTGAGTAGTCAAAAGTTTTGCGACTGATTGGGGAATGGTTTTGATAGGTAAAACTTTTCCCCACTTGAAATCTATCTGGGGCTAAATACTGGGTCAACTCTTGCCAACTATCGGCAATTGCATCAAGAGAAAAATATAAGATAGGTGTACTGGTATCGAGGGTCTTAAATAAACTAAATTCTAGGCCATTACAAAGAGCAAAATAATTGCTTCTGATTTCAGGATGAGTCGCATAACTATAGACCTGTTCTACTGAATCACCTTCGTAGATATTTTCCGTTGGTTTTTTAGCCTCTAATACCCAAGCATAACTTTGATTAACTTTGAGAACATAGTCAGGAATTAAATTTATCGGACGTTTTTTACTGCCAACCTTTAAAAAGGGATGCCGTAGGGTTTTACTTCTTTCGATATTATCCTCTTGGTAGCCCAAACTTGTTAAAAGAGGTAAAATAATCACTTCTCTAACGCTGTCTTCCTTAAAGTTAGGGTTATTTTTAATTGCCTGAAAATCGATGCTAGAAAAAATATGATTCATTGGTTAGCACTGTTTGTGATAGTTTCGATAAATTTTCCTTACTTAGGGGCAAATCAGACTGATTAAGTTTGAATACTTACCATTAACCTGCCGTGAAGTTAAGTAGGTAGGCACAATTATTTGTAGGATGGGTTAGCGGTAGCGTAACCCGTGCGGGGGTTGGGTTTCATGCTTCAACCCAACCTACGTTCATCTTATATTTAATTCCACCCACCTACTTAATTATCTTTTATAAGTTTTTTATATCAAACAAGCTTTAATAGTTGAGAATATTTAAATTTACACTTCGCAATATTTATCTTTTCTTAAGAATTTATTGAAAATAATTCTCATTTGTTTACGAGGTTGCAATACTTCCAGCGATTATGGTATAATTTCGCAGTATGAAATGATGGGTTTTTCTGTGCTTTTTTGGGTTTTTAGCTGTCTGCTGATCCTGAAACCCTTTGCTAAATCTATACTCACCTATTCAGCAACAGCAATAAATGGCGGTTAAAGAGCCTTTTAAAACCCAACCCGTTGATCAATTAATTGTGTAGTTTTGTTGCAAAGAGAAAGTTTTTTTGACAAAAAGAACAGAATATGCTGCTGAGTGATCTATATTGCTTTTATTTATTCTCCCCACATCCCACATCCCAATCTCCTAAAAGGGAAACTTTACCCTTACCCCTGCGTCTTGAGCCTCTAAGCAAACAAGCGCCACGCTTGCGATAGAATAGATCGGACTTAGCCTAAATGGGGTCAGGGAAAGAATGTGCGGAATTGTTGGCTATATCGGAACCCAAACAGCGATCGATATTCTCCTAGCTGGATTGGAACGTTTAGAATATCGGGGTTATGATTCGGCAGGAATTGCCACAATTCTCGAAGGTGAATTACATCGAGTCCGCGCCCAGGGAAAACTCTACAATCTGCGGGAAAAATTAGAACAGGAAGTTAATCCCTCCCAAATTGGCATCGGTCACACCCGTTGGGCAACCCACGGCAAACCCGTAGAAAGTAATGCCCATCCCCACACCGATAATAGTCAACGGGTGGCAGTGGTACAGAATGGCATTGTCGAAAATTTTCAGGCATTAAGAACAGAATTAAAGGAAAAAGGCTGTATATTTGACTCGGAAACCGACACAGAAGTTATTCCCCATCTAATCGCCAGTTATCTACCTAAACCTACCGATGAAGAGTACTTGGGGGTGAGTCCTTTCCTCAAGGCAGTTTTAAGGGCAATTGAACGTTTAGAGGGTGCTTTTGCCCTAGGGGTGATTAGTCCCGATTATCCCGATGAATTGATTGTCGTGCGGCAACACGCTCCTTTAATCATCGGTTTCGGTCAAGGAGAGTTTTTCTGTGCCTCCGATGTCAGTGCTTTGGTTCCCCATACCCGGGCAGTGCTGTCCCTGGATAATGGCGAAATCGCTCGCTTAACACCCTTGGGAGTAGAAATTTATAATTTTGAGGGAAAAAGAGTCCGTAAAAACCCCAGAGTCCTCGATTGGAGTCCGACAACCGTAGAAAAACAGGGTTATCGTCACTTCATGCTCAAGGAAATCTACGAACAACCCGGAGTGGTGCGCGACTGTTTGGGGACCTATCTGCATCCCCATTGGACAGCACACAATGGGGATAATGTCAACCCGATAAATCTTAATTTTTCTGAGGAAATTTACGATAATTTAGAACATATTCAGATTTTAGCCTGTGGAACCAGTTGGCACGCCAGTTTAGTGGGTAAATACTTGATTGAGCAGTTGGCGGGTATTCCCACAAGGGTACAGTACGCCTCGGAATTTCGCTATGCACCCACCCCCCTGATGCCCAATACTTTAACCATCGGGGTGACACAATCGGGGGAAACAGCCGACACTTTAGCGGCTTTGGAAACGGAAAAACAGCGTCGTTTAGGGTTAGAAAAAAAATATCAGGCCCGGATTATCGGGATTACTAATCGCCCCGAAAGTACCCTAGCACAAATGGTCGATCAGATTATTAATACTCAGGCGGGGATCGAAATCGGGGTGGCGGCAACTAAGAGTTTTACCGCCCAGTTATTGGGTTTTTATCTCTTAGCTTTGGATTTATCCTATCGTCGTCAAACTCTGTCTTTAGAGAGAATCGAGGAAATTATTAATCAAATGCGATCGCTGCCAAGATCGATCGAAACTGTCTTAGAAAAACAGGAAAAAGCGATCGAAGAATTGGCCCATGAATTTAATGACACCCAGGACTTTATTTTCTTGGGACGGGGGATTAATTTCCCCATTGCCTTAGAAGGGGCCTTAAAACTCAAAGAAATCAGTTATATTCATGCGGAAGGCTATCCAGCCGGAGAAATGAAACACGGACCGATTGCGCTTTTAGATGCAAAGGTTCCCGTAGTAGCGATTGCTATGCCGGGGATAGTTTATGATAAGGTTCTCTCCAATGCACAGGAAGCAAAAGCAAGGGATGCGCGATTATTGGGAGTAGTTGCCGACAGCGATACGGAAGCACCAAAAGTCTTTAATGATTTGTTGTATGTGCCGGAAATTGAGGAATTATTATCGCCAATTTTAACAGTAATTCCCCTACAATTGCTCTCCTATCATATCGCAGCCCGTCGTGGTTTAGACGTGGATCAGCCGCGCAATTTAGCCAAAAGTGTCACGGTGGAATAAGATTCATCGGGTTGAAACTATCCGATCAAGCGGAGATATCTGATCGTTGTGCTTTGCTGTTCTATGTTGTTCAGGTGTCATCCCTTCGGTAAAATCGAGGGTCTTCCCCTGACATTTATGATAAAATCAAGAGGCCGACTGACATCTGAGAAGCGATAGCAACCATGACGGGTGTGGACTTACAGCAATTATTACTAGAAAAATGGGGTCGTTCCTACGATATTCAGCTGCGACGCATCAAAGATAAGGTTCATGTTCAGGTAATGTGGAAATATCTCGAACAAGCTTCTTTTCCCCTCTCCGAGTCCGAATATCTGGAACATCTCAATGCGATCGCTAATTATCTCCACGAATGGGGTGGTTTTAGTCAATTTCAAGCTTTTATCCGCGAAACCCGCGAGCGTCCCCGTCTCGGTAAAGCGGTTAGTCTGGCCTTAGATTTAGGTGAAAGGGCCTCGGAATGGCTGATCAGTGATCAGTGATCAATTATCAGTGACCAGTGGGATTGTTCAGTGAACAGTATACTGCATTTAAATTGCGTATTGTAAAGTTTTGTAAAAAATATATGCAAATGACTGCAAACAACTGCTAATATGGTTAGTACAAGTTTACGTTGCAGTTCACATGAAACTATCAGATTATGCTAAGAAAAAAGGGATCAGTTATGACACTGCTTGGAGAATGTGGAATCGAGGGCAGTTACAAGGAGAACGTCTTCCTACAGGAACAATTATTATTTT
>NZ_JACJQV010000191.1 GCF_014696875.1 Microcystis wesenbergii FACHB-1317
GAGGCCGCCTTTAGCGGGAATCCGATAGAGAGGTTCGTAGTTAACCCAGTACGGGTCAAAGCGTACAAAGCTAATTCTAGATGCAATATTTGCGTACAGAATTAGTAACTATTCGGATGTTAATCGAGAATCAATTGGCTTTTTCCCAAGCATCTCGATCGCTCAAAGATGAGGAAATACAACGCGCTCAACAACGGGGATTGACTTTAAAAGAGGTTCCCGTGGCTATCGATGGAATTGCGATCGCAGTTCATCCCGATTTACCAGTTTCCGGTCTAACAATTACCCAGTTAAAAGATATTTATACAGGAAAAATTAGCAATTGGCGGCAAGTGGGCGGGCCTAATTTAGCCATTATTCCCTATTCCCGACGCAAGGAAGATGGGGGAACCGTGGAATTTTTTATCGATCAGGTTTTAGAAAAAGCCGATTTTGGCAGTAACATTAAGTACGTTTATAGTACAACTCCCGCTCTCAGAAAAGTTTCCCAAAATTTAGGAGGAATTTACTATGCTTCTGCACCGGAAGTAGTTCCCCAGTGTGGAATTAAAACTTTACCCCTTGGTAAAAGCGAAAATAAGTTAGTTGCCCCCTATCAAGAACCTTCGATCCCGTCTTCCCAATGTCCCCAGAAGCGTAATCAACTGAATGAATTAGCTTTTCAGCAAGCCATCCGCGCCCAATACCTGCGCCATAATCGCGTCAGATACTTTGCTTTGATCTAAGATTGAGTTAGCAATATCTAATTTGGAGTCTCAGGCAATGGAACCGATTTCTCTAATTCTCGCTGCGTTGGCTGCTGGTGCGGTTGCTGCTGCTAAGGATACGGCAGGAACAGCCGTTAAGGATGCTTATGAGAGTTTAAAAGCGTTGATTAAGAAGAAATTTGCAGAAAAAGGGAAAACAGATGATAGTGATATCGTCGATAAACATGAGAAAAAACCAGATTCAGAGGGGGTAAAAACACTGCTCAAAGAAGAGTTACTTGAAGCAAAAATTGATAGAGATGCAGAGGTTATTAAGACAGCAGAAGCATTACTCAAGCAATTAAAACCTGAAGAATTTGCCGCAGGTAAGTATAATATTAATGTTGGTGGTGATATTAAAGGAATGGTGGTAGATGGTACTTTTAAGGGAATTGCAGGAGATATTAGTGGTGCAACTGTTAGTCAGAACATTAATTAGTTGAGGATTATTTAGGAGGGAAATTTATGTCAATTACTGTTGAGGTAGAACTTAAAGATTTTCTAATTCAAATCAATCAAAAGTTAGACAATCTTCAAAAAGATGTTACTGATATTAAGATTGAACTTAGTGAAGTTAAAGGTGAAATTAAGCTTCTGGAGGGAAAAATTGATGGTGTCGAGAAGCGTCTGGAGGAAAAAATTGATGGTGTCGAGAAGCGTCTGGAGGAAAAAATTGATGGTGTCGAGAAGCGTCTAGAGGAAAAAATTGATGGTGTCGAGAAGCGTCTAGAGGGAAAAATTGATGGCGTGGAAAAGCGCTTAGAGAATCAAGAGTTCGTCAGTCGAGGGATTTTAGTCGCTTTAATTGTAACGATTTTAGGCGGTTTGGCTAAATTGTTTGGTTTAGTAGGAAGTCCTTAAAGAGTGCTAATTCTAAAACTGCAATTTAAAGTTAACTTTAAAAGAATAATTTTGGGGTAGCAAAAATGACTGATAAAAGTTATTATTCAGAAATAGGAGGTGATGTTAAAGGTCTTATTGGTGATGGTGAATTTAAGGGAATTGCAGGTGATATTAGTGGCGGTGTAATCAATCAATATATTATCACCCAAAAGTCAGGAGTTGAGATTCAGTCTCAACCCTTAATTACGGGTTCACCTTATTTGGGTTTAAGGAAGTTTGAAGAGGGAGATAAGGATAAGTTTTTTGGAAGAGATAATTGGATTGTTAAGTTAACTGATTATTTAAAGCAAAAGAATGTTTTATTGCTTTTAGGTGCGTCGGGAAGTGGTAAATCTTCTCTCGTGCAAGCGGGTTTAATTCCTAAGTTAAAGGATGATTTTGGCGCAAATAAATTGGTTAATTTAACTTTTGTTCCTGATGTTAATCCCTTTGAGTCTTTCTATGGTTGTCTTTTGGCAAATAGATATAAACAATACCAAGCGAAATTAGCACAAGCTGTTAAGGAAGATACTTTAATTAAGGTGGTTGAAGGATTAAAAAATAATTCTGATTTATGGTTTATTTTTATTGACCAATTTGAGGAATTATTTACTCGTACACCGAAGACGGAAAGAGATATTTTTATTAAAAGTTTGGTTAATTTAATTGAAAATAATAATAGTTTAGTCAAAATTGTGATGACGATAAGGGCGGATTTTTTAGATAAATTAAGTCCTTATCCCAGTTTAGGAAAAATCCATGATCAGTATAGCAAGATGTTAACAGATATGGATGAAAGTCAGTTAAGATTAGCTATTGCTGAACCGGCGGCGAGAAATGGGGTAATCTTTGAAAAGGGATTAATTAATCAAATTATTGCCGATTTTTATGAACAGGCCGGCTCTTTACCTCTGTTACAATATACGTTAGATTTATTGTGGCAAAAAGATCATATTCAAGAGCGGATTTTAAATAATAAGATTTATCAAGAGATTGGTGGGGTAACGGGTGCGCTAGAAAAACAAGCGGATAAAATTTATAGTCAATTTAATGAACAGCAACGGAAAGCAGCAGAGGAAATTTTTCTAGAGTTAATTAGTTTAGAAGGGGAAAAAGCGGTTAGCAGAAGGGCGGATAAATCGAGTTTTGAACAGGAGGAAATGCAAAGGGAGGTTCTCTATCAATTGATAGATAATCGTCTTTTGGTGAGTAAGGGAGAAGACGGGAAAGCAACGGTTGAGGTGGCACATGAAGAATTGTTGCGGTGTTGGCAAGTGTTACAGGATTTAATTCGAGAAAAGGAGGAGATAATTGTTCTGAGAAGTCGTTTATATGCTGATGCAAAACAGTGGGATGATTTACAGAAGCAAGATGCAGTAAAAGCGAGTAGTGAGCTTTGGGGCGGTTCTAAGTTGGCTAAAATTGTTGAGTTTCAAAAGAATAATTCTCTGCCTAATTTAGATGCTGTGGCGATAGAGTTTATTAAGGCGAGTATTAGTCAAGCTGAACGACAAAAAAATGAAAAAATTAGAACAGCGCGAAGAATTACAGCGGGTTCTTTGGTAGCGGTGATGGTTAGTACGGGATTGGGTTTAATGGCTTGGAAACAAACGCAACAAGCAGAATTAAATCTAGCACATTCTCGCGGATTTTCTTCTGTGTCTCTGTTTAATGAACATAAAGAGTTAGAAGCTTTCGTCGAAGCAATTAAGGCGGGTAAAACTTTGCAAAATCAACACAAATATGACAAGGAGGTGATGAATACCTTACAAGCACTTCTCAACTGGAAAAGTGAACGCAATCGCTTAGAAGGGCATAAGGACTTTGTCACAAGCGTGAATTTTAGTCCCGACGGCAAGACTTTGGTGAGCGGTAGTGATGACAAGACTATCAAACTCTGGAATGTAGAAACAGGCCAAGAAATCCGCACCCTCAAGGGGCATGATGGCGATGTCTATAGCGTGAATTTTAGTCCCGACGGCAAGACATTAGTGAGCGGTAGTGCTGACAAGACTATCAAACTCTGGAATGTAGAAACAGGCGAAGAAATCCGCACCCTCAAGGGGCATGATTGGGTTGTCAATAGCGTTAATTTTAGTCCCGACGGCAAGACTTTAGTGAGCGGTAGTGCTGACAAGACTATCAAACTCTGGAATGTAGAAACAGGCAAAGAAATCCGCACCTTCAAGGGGCATGATGACTTTGTCCGAAGCGTTAATTTTAGTCCCGACGGCAAGACTTTGGTGAGCGGTAGTTTGGACGGGACTATCAAACTCTGGGATGTAGAAACAGGCAAAGAAATCCACACCCTCAAGGGGCATGATAGCGGTGTCTTAAGCGTTAATTTTAGTCCCGACGGCAAGACTTTAGTGAGCGGTAGTGATGACAAAACTATCAAACTCTGGAATGTAGAAACAGGCAAAGAAATCCGCACCTTCAAGGGGCATTATGGCTATGTCTATAGCGTTAATTTTAGTCCCGACGGCAAGACTTTGGTGAGCGGTAGTTTGGACGGGACTATCAAACTCTGGGATGTAAAAACAGGCCAAGAAATCCGCACCCTCAAGGGGCATGATAGCAATGTCTATAGCGTTAGTTTTAGTTCCGACGGCAAGACTTTGGTGAGCGGTAGTGATGACAACACTATCAAACTCTGGAATGTAGAAACAGGCGAAGAAATCCGCACCCTCAAGGGGCATGATAACTCTGTCATAAGCGTTAATTTTAGTCCCGACGGCAAGACTTTGGTGAGCGGTAGTGTTGACAACACCATCAAACTCTGGAATGTAGAGACAGGCAAAGAAATCCGCACCCTCAAGGGGCATGATAACTGGGTCAGAAGCGTTAATTTTAGTTCCGACGGCAAGACTTTGGTGAGTGGTAGTGGTGACAAGACTATCAAACTCTGGAATGTAGAGACAGGCAAAGAAATCCGCACTCTCAAGGGGCATGATAACTATGTCAATAGCGTTAGTTTTAGTTCCGACGGCAAGACTTTGGTGAGTGGTAGTGATGACAAGACTATCAAACTCTGGAATGTAGAGACAGGCAAAGAAATCCGCACCCTCAAGGGGCATGATAGCGCTGTCAGAAGCGTTAATTTTAGTCCCGACGGCAAGACTTTGGTGAGCGGTAGTTGGGACAACACTATCAAACTCTGGAATGTAGAGACAGGCCAAGAAATCCGCACCCTCAAGGGGCATGATTGGGTTGTCAATAGCGTTAATTTTAGTCCCGATGGCAAGACTTTGGTGAGCGGTAGTTGGGACAACACTATCAAACTCTGGAATCTTGGGACAGACTGGGGTTTAAGTGATTTAATGGAACGTAGTTGCGATTGGGTGCGGGTTTATTTGCACAATCCTAATTCTGGTGTTAGGGAGGAGGATAGGGGTTTGTGTGATGGGATTGGGGGTAAATCGTCAGTATCAGGATTTTGAGGATTAGAGGATTTTCAGGATGCTCAATCTTAAAAGATTGTCAGGAGTTTCCAAGTAAATAATCCAGTTAATCCTAAAATCCCGTTAATCTTGGTTTAGACTTCTTTGTGAGGATACAGAAGTATTATAGGGCGATGCAGAAGAGTTGTAGGACAATACAGAAAGATTGTAGGACAATGCAGGACTTAAACGCTTTAATGGGGCGTAGTTGCGATTGGGTGCGGGTTTATTTGCACAATCCTAATTCTGGCGTTAAGGAGGAGGATAGACATTTGTGTGATGGGATTGGTGAGGAGAAGTGATAATATAGTTACATATTATGGAGATTTAGAGAAGAAAATGATCTTACTCAATTATTGTGAAAAAGCTTTACAAAAAGCACAATACAAAAGGCTAAATGACGGTACTTGGTTTGCTGAAATAGAAGGCTTTCAAGGCGTTTGGGGAAATGGATTGACCGTTGAAGAATGCCGTCAAGACTTACTAGAAGTTCTAGAAGAATGGATCATTTTAAAATTACAAGATGGCGACCCTTTACCTATCATAGATGGATTAGAAATTAAAGTTACAACAGTTGCAGAAGTTTAGTTATGCCATCAGCAATTTCTCGCAGAAAATTAATCAGAAAATTGAAAGCTTTAGGTTACACAGGACCTTTTTCTGGTAGTAAACATCAATTTATGAAAAAGGGTCAACATAAAATTCGCATCCCTAACCCTCATGGAAATCAAGAAATCTCTATAGATTTAGTTAAGGAAATTCTCAAACAAGCGGGTATTAGTGATGAAGAATGGGACAACAGTTAAACAGTATTGGTTATATATTTAGGATTTGATCTTTATGATTCTTTTCATATCGCTTCCGCCGAATATGCTAGGATAGACGTATTGCTAACCACCGATGACAGATTACTGAGAAAAGCCATAAAATACAGTAAATTATTGCAAGTAAAATTAGCAGAATTAAATATCTTAACCAATTAATAAAGCGAGAAAGTATGAGCAACCCTTCTCGCTTTATTATAACTAAACCAACGCCTCCACAGCTTGCGGAACTACTGCCGTCTCAGTTGTGGTATTTTCCCCTAGGTAAATTCCCAAAGAACGGGCTGTTTTCACGATAAAACCATCAGGATCCACGGGATAGGCACAGCGATTTTCTTGATGACATTGTTTGATAATTTTGATCACCGGTTTCAGGGGCAAACTACGCACTTGTCCCCCGCGCCAAATCACCACGCGATCGAGTTTTCCCTGTTCGATTAATTCTACGGCCTTAATGCCGAAAGCCGTGGCTAACAGTCGATCCATGGCCAAAGGAGGACGACTTCTTTGCAGGTGTCCCAAAGACATGGCCCGCACATCCATGGAATTGAGATAACAGAAGACGGGATCGGTAACGCACAAAGAGCGAGTTTTGTCAAATATTAATTTTTCTAAATAATCGGCAATATACTTCTCTTTTTGGTTATCTTCGTTCTTAACACCCTCAGAAATCACAATGAGAGCGAATTTACGACCTTGAGCGCGTAATTGTGCCAAATGATGACAACAACCGTCGATAATTTCGGGAGTGAGAGCCGGGGTTAATTCGGGAATAAAAATCGCATCGGCACCCCCAGCAATCCCCGCATGAAGGGCTAAATGACCGGCATCTCTACCCATCACCTGCACAATCATCACCCTTTCGTGACTAGCGGCGGTAAAGGTGAGATCATACAAAGCTTGAGTGACGATATCGACGGCAGTGGTAAAACCGACTGCCCATTCCGTATAGGGAACATCATTATCGATGGTTTTGGGAACCGCAATAATATTCCAATTGCCTTTCTGGGCGAGATCGTAGATGATATCGATGCTCCCATCGCCCCCGACGACGATCAGGGCATCTAATCCCAGCATTTCGTATCCTTGCAGGATTTTCGTGGCAATTTCTGGGTTTTCGGGATGTCCTTTGCTCAAAGAACCCAAAACACTACCACTAAGAAACTGCAAAACGTCTAATCCTTTCAAGACCCCGGGTAGGTTATAGCCATGCTGAGTCAGGATCAAATCTTCGGGGTGATATTTTCCCTCGGCAATCTGCATAAAACCGTCGGTCCCGTAGGGAATGCCGTACACATCCCAACCCTTGAGTTTTGATGATTTCACCACGGCACGAATTACCGCATTTAACCCCGGGCAATCGCCACCACTGGTCAGAATGCCGATTTTTTTCTTTTGATTCTCGTTCATGGTTATATCCTCCAGGATTTTTTTTGTCAGTTATCAGTTATCAGTTATCAGTTATCAGTTACCAGTGATCAGATGTAAGTTTTCAGTTTTCAGTTAAGTAGCTGGTTATAATTAAATTAAAAATCGATTTTAGGTTCGATCCCCCCTTAATCCCCCCTTGATAAGCTATCCCTTATAGGGATCTTTCTTAACAATTTTTTCAGTAAGCACTCCAACCCTTATCCTGACTTGATTTCAGTTTTTTCCTTGTCAGTAAGGGTGTCAACAAGGAATATTACAGATTGTTAACCGAGTCTTGAAAGCCTTGTGCTACAAAGGTTTGAAATGTTAAGAAAGATGTGACTAAAGGACAGCTTGATAAGGGGGGTGTCTGATAATTTTTAACGCCTACCTACTTAAGTTTTCAGTTCACTGATTACTGATAACTGATAACTGATAACTGAAAAAAGCTTCCCACTTTTATTTGCTGGTGGTTTGAAAACGTTTCCAAACAGGTTCGTAACTTTGCAGAGCTTTCATGTACTGTACCCGTTCAAAAGCGATCGGATCTGGGCAATTCATTTGACTCATACTGCCAATTAACTGCTCGATCGATTCGTATTCATTTTCTTCCAACCAATGCAATAAACCCTGTTCGATCTTGGTAATTTCCTCCAAACCGTGGCGTAATAAAACACTAACTAACATGGTCGCTTTTGCCCCCACCATCATCATTTTGATCACGTCGATGGCGTTATGAATGCCACTGGTAGCGGCAAAATCCGTCGGTACACGACCGTAAAGCATGGCAATCCAGCGCAGGGGTAAACGCATTGCTTGGGGATTACTGAGGATAATATTAGGGTGAACATCTAAGGTGTCTAAGTCGATATCCGGCTGATAGAAACGGTTAAATAATACCAACCCATCGGCCCCCGCTTCCGCTAATTGTTTAGCCATATTGGCCGTATTGCTAAAGTAGGGACTTAACTTCATCGAGACGGGAATTGATACCTCCGATTTGACAATTTTGAGGATATCAATATAGTTTTGTTCGACGTGATTTCCGGTTAATTCTAGGTCGTTGGGAACATAATAAATATTCAACTCCAAAGCATCAGCGCCCGCTTGTTGAATTTGAATGGCATACTCCAACCATCCCCCGGATGTCTCACCGTTGAGACTGGCAATAATCGGAATATCGACCATTTCTTTGGCTTTGCGAATATGGTTGAGATATTCGTCGGAACCAACGTGAAAAACCTCCGGTTCGGGAAAATAAGTCAAAGCTTCCGCAAAACTCTCGGCTCCGTGGGTAAAATGATGGTGTAGAGCCAGTCTTTCGTGTTTAATCTGCTCCTCGAAAAAGGAGTGTAAAACCACGGCAGCGGCTCCGAAGTCTTCCATTCTCTTGATATTGTCGATATCCTCGCTCAAGGGTGCGGCCGCACCGATAACTAGCGGCGATCGCAATTGTAAACCCATGTAAGTAGTGTGTAGATTCATAACTATTCGTTGCTCCCTGTACCTTTTGCTGCTAAATACTGATACATTTGCCAGCGCGTATCCACATCTGCTTGTGCTTCTTTGAGCAGACGTTTAGCTTCCTCCGGCTTACTGGTGGCCAACATCTTAAAGCGATTCTCCGAGTAGAGAGTTTGCGCTACGGTAAGCTTAGGCGCACGGCTGTCCAATTGTAGGGGATTTTTGCCTTCTTTAGCTAAATCGGGATGATAACGGTACATTAACCAGCGACCGCTTTCCACCACTTCTTTTTGATGGTTCATGGCGGTGGTCATGTTGATCCCGTGAGCAATACAGTGAGAATAGGCGATAATTAACGATGGACCGTTATAAGCTTCCGCTTCTAGGAAAGCTTTGATAGTTTGCTCGTTTCTTGCCCCCATAGCCACGCTGGCCACATAGACGTTACCGTAGGTCATGGCCATTAAACCGAGGTCTTTTTTCGGGCTGGGTTTGCCACCAGAAGCAAATTTAGCTACGGCGGCGCGAGGAGTAGCTTTCGAGGCCTGGCCGCCCGTATTCGAGTAAACTTCCGTATCCATGACCAAAATATTCACATTGCGACCACTAGCTAAAACGTGATCTAAGCCACCATAACCGATGTCGTAGGCCCAACCGTCACCCCCGACAATCCAGACGCTTTTCTTGACCAGATAATCGGCCACGGATAACAACATTTTCACCTGCGTGGTCGGGTTTAATTCCCCTAAACGGGATTTTAGGGCCTCTACCCGTTGCCGTTGTTCGTAAATTTCCGCTTCATCCACTTGGTGACAATTGAGAATATCTGCCGCTAGACTTTCTCCGATTTCACTAGCGAGGGTTGCTAACAGTTCGGCGGCAAATTCTGCCTGTTTATCGATGGAAACTCGGAATCCTAAGCCAAATTCGGCATTATCTTCAAAGAGAGAATTCGACCAGGCCGGCCCGCGACCTTCGGCGTTAACTGCCCAGGGTGTTGTCGGTAAATTACCTCCGTAGATAGATGAACAACCGGTGGCATTAGCCACTATCATGCGATCGCCAAATAGCTGACTGACTAATTTAACGTAGGGAGTCTCACCACAACCGGCACAAGCGCCGGAAAACTCAAAGAGAGGTTCCTGCATTTGCTGATGGTTAATTTTGTTGAGATTTAGGCTTAATCGGTCTGGATTAGGCAAATTAAGGAAGAAATCCCAGTTAACTCGTTCCTGTTCTCGCAGGGGCAATTGGGGAGCCATATTAATCGCTCTTAGACGCGGTTGCGATTTGTTTTTAGCGGGGCAAACATCAACACAGAGACCGCAACCGGTACAATCTTCGGCGGCCACTTGGATGGTGAATTTTAGCCCTTTCCAGTCGTGATCCTTGGCATTAGCGACTTTAAAGGTTTCCGGGGCGGTGGCTAATTCGGCCTCATCATAAACTTTCGAGCGAATAACGGCGTGGGGACAAACGAGAACGCATTTACCGCACTGAACACAGACATCCGCATCCCAAACGGGGATTTCTTGGGCAATATTGCGTTTTTCCCATTGGCTAGTGGCGGTGGGGTAAGTACCATCGTTGGGAAGGGCGCTAACGGGCAATTCATCCCCGTGACGGGCGATAATTTTGCCGAGGACTTCTCGGACGAAAGCGGGTGCAGTGTCGGGAATTGGTGGTCTTAATTCAAAAGCTTCAGGGGTGACAGTGGCGGGAATTGAGACTTGATAGAGGTGTTCTAGGGCAGAATCCACAGCTTTGATGTTCATCTGCACGATTTCTTCGCCTTTCTTGCCGTAGGTCTTGCGGATGGCTTTTTTAATTTGTGCGATCGCATCTTCCCGCGACAAAACCCCCGCTAGGGCAAAGAAACACACCTGCATCACGGTATTAATCCGACTGCCCATCCCCGCTTCTTTGGCTACTTGAGTGGCATTAATCGTATAAACTTGCAGATTTTTATCGATGATAGTTTGCTGGAGATGGCGGGGTAAGTGACTAAACACCTCCTCCGGTGGATAGGGACTATTGAGGAGAAAAATTGAGTTCGATTTAGCGGTTTCTAGCAGGTCAAATTGTTCGATAAATTCCCACTGATGACAGGCGATAAAGTTAGCATCGGTGATTAAATAGGTAGAGCGAATCGGCTCCGGTCCAAAGCGTAGGTGAGAAACGGTGACGGAGCCAGATTTTTTGGAATCATAGACGAAATAACCCTGGGCATAATTATCAGTATCTTCACCGATAATTTTAATTGAATTTTTGTTAGCTCCCACCGTACCATCGGAACCTAAACCGTAGAAAACCGCCCGCACTACTTTGTCTGGTTCAGTGGAAAAACTGCGGTCATATTCCAAACTGGAAAAGGTAAGATCGTCAACGATACCGATAGTGAAGTGATTTTTCGGTTTGTCGAGACTTAAGTTATCAAATATACCAGCAACCATGGCTGGAGTAAATTCTTTGGAAGATAAACCGTAGCGTCCTCCGACAATTTTCGGCAGCTTGCCTTCGTACTCTTCCATAAAGGCATTTACCACGTCTAAATATAGCGGATCGCCCCCGGCACCGGGTTCTTTACAGCGATCTAAAACGGCTATTTTTTTCACTGTGGTGGGCAAAGCTGCCAGTAATTTGTCGGCGGCAAAAGGACGATAAAGACGAACTTTTAAAACCCCAACTTTAGCCCCATTTTGATTGAGATAATCAACGGTTTCATGGACGGTTTCCCCTCCCGATCCCATTAAAATAATCACTCTTTCGGCATCGGGCGCACCGTGGTATTCATAGAGATGGTATTGCCGTCCTGTTAATTGGGCAAAACGATCCATAATTTTTTGAGCGATATCGGGACAAGCATGATAGAAAGGATTGACGCTTTCCCTTGCCTGGAAATAAACATCGGGATTTTGTGCCGTGCCTCGTAAAACCGGTCGATCGGGAGTTAAAGCTCTTTGACGATGGGCAATAATTAGGTCTTCATCTATCAGTTCTTTGAGAATTTCATCGCTAATTAATTCGACTTTTTGCACCTCATGACTGGTACGAAAACCATCAAAAAAGTGCAGAAAAGGAAGCCGCGTTTCTAGGGTGGTAGCTGTGGCGATTGCTGCCAGATCATGAGCTTCTTGAACGGAATTAGCTGCTAACATAGCCCAACCCGTACTTCTGGCAGACATAACATCACTATGATCCCCAAAAATTGACAACCCTTGGGCTGCTAAAGCACGGGCCGCCACATGGACCACTGAAGAGGTTAATTCCCCCGCAATTTTGTAGAAGTTGGGGAGCATTAATAATAATCCCTGGGAGGAAGTGAAAGTGGTAGTTAAAGAGCCTGTTTGTAGCGCTCCGTGCAGGGTTCCCGCTGCCCCACCTTCGCTCTGCATTTCGATTACGGAAGGAATGGTTCCCCAGAGATTAGCCCTGCGTTCGGCGGCCCAACTATCGGACCATTCACCCATAGGCGAGGAGGGAGTGATAGGATAAATAGCGATCACTTCACTGAGACGATAGGCAACGCGTGCAACAGCTTCGTTACCGTCTATGGTTGCATAGGTTTTTGTGGTCATGTGTTCCCCTTAGTTTTTACGATATTTGTCGGGATTTTAAGTTTTTTTACGGCTCAATTTCGCACTAAATATCCCCTCGTTTCCCTGACAACCGAAGGATTTTCTTGAGCGTCGCTTTTGACTCCCTATCTACTATTGGACGCTTACGGCAGACAGGCTTAAGTAGAGCAATTTTTCTGTCTCCACCTCGATCATTATCCAGATTCTCGGCTTTCTAGCAATTCGTTATTTTTTCTTAATACGCTGCTGAGTTTGCCCGCAACCGACCCTGGTATTAATTAATATTCAGAATTGAGATAAAAATTAATGATACTTTTTTAAAAAAAGTGCTAGGTCAGAAGATAAGCTGTTGACTATCTAAATTACTCGTTAAGACTGTCTATGAGCAGGGAGAAGGAATTATGAATTATTAATTATGAAGTGGGGAGAAGGGAGACTTTTCAGTTATCAGTGAACAGTAATCAGTAATCAGTGAACCGATACGGCCTTTCTCGTAAAGGTGAAGCACAGATTAACCCTTGCTAATCAAGTATTGTAGCCGCAAGAACGAACCTCATCTATCTGAGAAACGCTGTAACTCGCATCTGATAACTGATAAGGGACTTGCGCTTTGATAATGTACCTTTTGGGCGAACGCAGTTCGCCCCTACATTGTGGACAAAATCCGTTACTGTAGGGGCGCAAAGCTTGCGCCCTCCGATCGATTGGGATATTATTCCCACGCAAGTCCCTAACTGATAACTGATTCAAGGCTGTCTCGGAGTCTCCTAACCAAGCACGACAATTTTTGATTTTCGCCAGAGATCTAATAACCAGTTGATTTAGTCGGCCGATGAAGTTAAGATGTACTAGGTTAAACACAAATGAACTAAAGTACAAATTATCTTAACCCAAGGATAGGAAAATAGATCATGACTAACCTCGAATCCCTTACTCAAGCGCAACAGGAGTTGTACGACTGGCTCATTGAGTACATTCGCACTACTCAGCACGCCCCTTCTATCCGGCAAATGATGCGAGCAATGAATTTACGCTCTCCCGCACCGATTCAAAGCCGTTTAGAACGTTTACGCACCAAAGGCTATATTGATTGGACAGAAGGAAAAGCACGCACCCTGCGGATTCTCAAACAACCAGTGCAAGGTTTACCTGTTCTAGGCGCGATCGCTGCTGGTGGTTTAGTGGAACCCTTCACCGATGTGGAAGAAAAACTCGATCTTTCTAACCTGTTGCAACGCAGTCAAGACTGTTATGCTCTGCGCGTTTCCGGAGACAGTATGATCGAGGATCATATTGCCGATGGGGATCTGGTGATTATGCGTTCTCTCACGGGTAATGAAGGGGTGTCCAATGGGGAAATCGTCGCCGCCAGAGTCGAAGGCCACGGCACTACTTTAAAACGTTTCTACCAAGAAGGAGAAATCATCACTCTTCAACCCTCCAATCAAAAATATCAACCAATTACAGCCAATACTGAACAAGTACAGGTGCAAGGGGTTTTGGTTGGTGTTTGGCGCGGTTATTAGCCAAAACTGGGGCGCACTTAAGCGCCCCGATCATTTTTCCTCTCCTTGGCTCCAGGAAAAGAATCGGGTTGGCAGACATAGCATAATATAAGGGTTTTAGCCTATCCCGAACTCAGGTGTCTTAACTTTTATGCCCAAAAAACAGAAATATCCCCATCTCTTGGGGTCAAAATGGACGGCAAAACAAAAAACATGGGGCTGGCGACATTTTCAAGTGGTCAATCGTCAAAATCGCGGTCAATGGGTTTTTGCTGAATTAGTCGCTTCCTGCGATCCGACTGTCCGCTTCTGGATTAATGCTAAACAGTTGCAAGATGCGAATCTCTGGCAATCAGGTTGGCAAACCCTAACAGAAATGAACCAACCCGACAGCACCGACGAGATTATTGTTAATTAAATGCAGTACAGCCTAGGGACTTGCGCTTTGATAATGTACCTTTTGGGCGAACGCAGTTCGCCCCTACATTGTGGACAAAATCCGTTACTGTGGGGGCGCAAAGCTTGCGCCCTCCGATCGATTGGGATATTATTCCCACGCAAGTCCCCTATTACTGTTCCATAAAGGTCCGCACCGTACCATCAGAACCAAGAACTAGACGCAATTGAGGATTACCAGAGATATCGAGGGGAGACACGAAAGGTTGATTGAGCAGGGGCATATTAGTGCGATCGAGATAGATTTTTGCCGCCTGTCCCAGGGGAATAATCTGTTTTAGGGAACCATCCTGATTTAAGACCAAACGGTACTCTAGAGTATGCTTGAGACTTTCCGGGGGTTGCCAACGGGACTGAAAATATTCTCTGGTTTCTGCTACTTGGGGAATTGTATCTAGTAAGTTCGTCTCTGGGGCTTTAGCGGTACTTGTGGGCGGTTTGGGGTCTAAATTGGCATTTTCGGGGTTAACAGGGCTTAGAGTCGGTAAATTGGGCAATTTTGGCGGTGCTGGAGTCGGATTCATCGTGGTGGGGGGAACATTTGTCAGTGCATTTGTACCCTGATCGCCAGTGACGGGGGGGGCAGTAATCGGGATTTTCTGATTATTCGGTTCAATTACGATCGCCGTGCCGCCAGGGAGCGAACCCGTGACTGGTGGCGGCGGTAAAGTGGGCGGCGGAATCACTAGGGGGACGCTAGAGGGGCGAACTGGGGCTGGAACGGTTCCCACGGGCGGCGGTGGCGGTAAAGGGGTTTTATTGCCCAAATTTGCTGGTAACTGCGGGTTTGGGGCGGCCGTTCCCGTGGGGGGTAAAGGCAGCGTTGGCAAGGGTTGGGGAGTCTTGGCACTATTGGGATCGGTGCTTAAATCATTGTTGACCGCTTCTTGCCGTTGATAAAATGCGATCGCTATTCCCCCGATAGTTATTAGGGCTGAGGCGATTAATCCCGTCCAGATCAGGGCATTTTTTCGAGTTTTCTGGCGAATTAATGGGGGTATTAGGGGGCTTTCATGGTTATATTCCCCTAAAGCATTGGCTAGATCGAATAATTGCGATGTGGTTAATTCGATCTCCTGTTTATCTCGATCGGTTAGCAGGGAACCTAAAAATAATTGATGCTGGATAAGTCCCTGACAACGGAGAGAGGGTAAGGAGGGGAGATGACTTTCGGGGGAACCACTAGCCACGAAGGAGAGGGTAGAAACAGGACTAGAGAGTAAATTCTGCACATAATTAGCGACAATTTCCCCTAGGAGTTGTAATTGTGTGCGATCGCCTTTGATCGTCACCTGTTTTTCCTCACTCAATCTAGGATCATCAAAGCGCAATTGAAAGTGGGCATCGTTTAAGACATTTTTACCTAACCAAACCGCTAGGGGCGAACTATTTCCCCAAATTTCTAGGGTACAGGTGGGGGGTGTATATTTGCGAATTAGATTACTCATTTTTGGTTATCGGTGGGAATTATGAATTAAGTAGTCGTGCAAAATTAATTTCCTAGTGAAGATAGGCAAGAGGCAAGAGGCAAGCGGCAAGCGGCAAGCGGCAAGAGGCAAAAGGCAAGAGGCAAGAGGCAAGAGGTGGTTAGATATGTGTAATTAATTTTGCTTAGGTACTTATGAATTATGAATTATGAATTATGAATTATGAACTGGGAAGCTTTTTTTTCAGTGTTGCCAAAGGCACGGCGTAGCCGTCCAGTAAACAGTAAACAGTAATCAGTGAACTGAAAACTTACATCTGATAACTTACATCTGAAAACTTACATCTGATAACTTACATCTGATAACTGATAACTTACATCTGATAACTGATAACTGATAACTGATAACTGATAACTGATAACTGATAGCCTTTTTACTTTTTACTTGCCAAAAGGGTGTGCCAAAGAAGGAGATGACTGCGGGGGCTGCTGTAGAACAATAAATCGATTAATAATTTCCAGGCTAGGGAAGTCAGGCTAGAATCGCTGAGATTATTTTCCGATATTTCTGGGTATTTTAAGCGAAAATTAGCGATATAATTGCCTAAAAGCGTGGTTTTGACCGGTTCTTGTCCTTGAGTTCCCACTTGTTCCAAGAGAATTACGGCGCGACGGATTAACTCTTGCTTTTTTTGGGCTAGATGACAGAGGAGGAGAACTAGAGAACGGATGTCCGCTAGGGAAAGTTTTGACTGGGGTTGCCAGTGGTGGGCAACTAGGCGATCGCTTGTATCCAGATCTAAGGCTAATTCTTGGGCTGCTTGGGTAATAGACTCGGAGTCTAAATTAGCTAGAGAGACTAAAGCTGCCAAAATCAGGTTTAAATAGCTATTAATATTCTCTAACTGCTCGTTACTGGGTGAGATAGCTAGGGGTAAATCCTCACCCGTGGAGGACTCGGCAGACTGAGGCATAGTCAAGGACATAGATAATAAGGAATTGCCAGCAGAAAAACTTGGGTTTAGAAGAAAAAATCACTGGTTCTAAAGTGTCATAATAATTGAGATTGTTCTTTTCTTGCACGTCCGCTCACCGATTGCCTCCCAGCCAATGAGTTTAGAATCCGCTACCGATGAAGTCATTAAGCAAAATTTAGAACAATTTCTAATTGTTTTGTCCGTTTCCCTGAGTGTGGCCACGGTTTCGAGGATTTTTAGCTGGTTTCGCCAAATTCCTTACACCCTATTGTTAGTGATAGTCGGTTTAGGTTTAGCTTTTATCGATATCCGTCTGGTGAACCTATCCCCCGAACTGATTCTAGAAATTTTTCTGCCCCCTTTGCTATTTGAAGCCGCTTGGAATACACGCTGGCGAGATCTGAAGGATAATTGGATTCCCGTCAGTCTTTTCGCTATTGTCGGCGTAATTATCTCGATTTTCGGGGTTGGTTTTACCCTAGATGAATTGACCAATTTACCCCTATTTACGGCCTTATTAGTGGGTGCGAGCCTTTCTTCTACGGATCCCGTCGCTGTTGTCGCTCTTTTTCGCGAATTGGGGGCCAGTAAAAACCTCACCGTGCTTTTGGAAGGGGAAAGCTTATTTAATGATGGGGTCGCTGTCGTCGCTTTCGCTCTTTTGGTGGAAATTCCCCTCGGTGCTAGTGGTCTATCCTTAGAGACAACCATTAGCCGGATTGCCGCTTTTATCGGTATCGGGGTGGCAGTGGGTTGTTTAGTGGGTTTTGGTATTTCCTATCTGACTCAACGTCTGGATTTACCCCTAGTGGAACAGTCTTTAACTCTTGTGTCCGCCTACGGTGCTTATTTATTAACCGAGGAGTTCGGGGGTTCGGGGGTAATCGGAGTGGTGACTACGGGGATTATTTTGGGTAATTTTGGCTCTCGAATTAGTATGAGTCCCCGTACCCGCCTATTAGTCACGCAATTCTGGGAGTTTCTCGCTTTTTTTGTCAATTCGATCGTTTTTCTCCTCATCGGCGATCAGATCCGTCTCTCCAGTTTAGCCGATAATCTCAATTTAATTTTTATCACGATCGCCGCCGTGGTAGCGGCCCGTTTTCTGGCTACCTTTGCTTTGGCAACTGTTAGTAATGCCTTGATGGAAACTAAAATTAATTGGCGGGAAAAAACGGTTTTATGGTGGGGAGGTTTGCGCGGTTCCGTTTCTATTGCCCTAGCTTTAAGTGTGCCGGTTATTTTTCCCAATCGTCAGGATATCATCGATATCGTCTTCGGAGTTGTTCTCTTTACCCTTTTGGTTCAGGGATTAACTATTCAAACTTTCCTATCGAGATTAGACCTGATCGGTGATCAACCAATTCGAGAAAACTATGCGGAACTTTTAGCCCGAAGGGTAGCTTTAAAAAGGGTTTTAGACTATCTTTCTAAGTTAGATAAATCTCCCGATGTTGCCCCCGAATTTTTTAGTTATGAGCAGCATCTCGTCAAAGAAAAGTTAAAGACTGTAGAAGCGGAAATACAATCTCTCAACGATAGTTATCCCCAATTACAGCTATTGACAATGGAACAACTTCGGGAAACCCTCCTAGATATCGAAGCTGATACCTACGCTGAATTTATTCGATCCGGCCGTTTAACTAGCAATTTATCCCCCGTCCTTCAAGAAATTCTCGCTGAAAGTAAAATTACTGATCAGTAGGACTATTTTGGGGTATATACAGTCAATCTCAATTCTCCTAACGACCAACGACTGGGTTTTATGACAAAAACCCCTCCAATTAATGAAAGGGTTTTTGTGGGGTTTTATGGGGGATTTTAGGAGACTTTTGTAGTTTCTTTTTCAGTGGATTGGGAGGGTTTTAGTTTGCGCTTGATGGTTGAAGCTGCGCCGAGTGTGCCGAGTGCGAGGAGGCTGAGGGTTGAGGTGGGTTCGGGAATTTCCATATTATCATCATCATCATCCTTGAAGGATTCATCATACTTGCTATCCTCCCCAGTTGCTGATATTTCGGTTTCAAGATAATCAATGTTTAGACTTTGTAAGGTATAAATAACATAGTCCCAAGCTGCATCGGGAGTTTCTGAACCATCAATAAACAATGGTGTCCAGTAACTCCAGTTGGGTGCGTACAATATCGTATCCAATGTTATGTAATCTGGTAGATTAATTATAAATTCATCAGATGAGCTTGATGAATTAAAGGAATTCTGTTGTGGGGGTTCGAGTAATGATCTGACGCGTGATTCAGAAATTCTAGGATTATCAACATTAGTCGGAGGAGCTCCTACGCCATGAACAATCTGGCCGCGATAAGAAATCTGCCAATCAGCATAAGCGGTTTGAGGATTCTTTTGACCAGACCCCTCAGGCGGAAAAGTAATCGCATTGTAAACTTTTTGTAGAAACAAACTATCTTTTCCATTTGAAGGAATTTGCCACGAGATCTGAGCAAAAGCAAACGCTAATTCATTAGAATGATAACAGTCAAGATTTATTTCTGTTTCTCCAAAAAAATTAGTAAAATTACTAACGGTATCATTATCAACGCTATTAGAACCTACTCCTCCATTAGCAAAAGCTCTACACGCACCGGCCGCAAGCTCGGCTTTCGCATAATCTGAAATTAAACCAATAGCTATGTCTATACCAGGGGGCGGGCCAGCAATACTTTTAACACCTATTATCGCATTAATACAGAAAGTCCCAAGAGTCAAAGCTAAAGTCCAATTTTTCATTCCTATACTCCTAAATAAAAGTAGTGCGATCTCACTTAACAACTGTTTAGCTGCCCCCCTCGTAGCTAGGTCAAGCAACAACCCAACCCAAGACAGGAGGCAGATGAGAAGAGGATACACATTACCCCCCCCCGCACTGTATCCTAAGCTACAATTTAATAAATCTTTATATTCTTCTCCCTAGCTTAGGGATTCATAGGGGAAAGAGTTTCAGGTATTTTCCCCTGTTTTACTGCTTCTCAGGCGACCTATCGCCTTCCGTGAGGGATTGTGGCGCGGTGTGTCAGATTCGGTAATAGGGTTCAAGATTTCGCTAACACGGTTTGGTAAATTGACTCTAGCAACCAGAGATGATCGACGATCGCCAGATTGCAAAGGGCAGAGGTATCGCTGATCACGATCATAGCCAGCCTCGATCGCGCAGATGTTGAACATCCTGCTCAAAGTCTTCTACATCGTAGTGAACACAAATACCGCGATCTGCCAGCAGTTTTTGAAAGTCCATGACTTCCATCTCGGCAATTTTACTGGCGCGACTGAGGGAAATCCGCTCTTGCTGAAACAGCGCAATGGCAATCTCCCGGAGCCAGTCGCCTTGGTTAAAGGTTTCGGCTTGGCTGAGGTTATCCGGTAGGTTCAGGGTAATTTGCATTAAGACATCCTCACGCATCTTTTTTTCTAGCCTGCCATATCTCAGTTAAAGCTTTGGCTCTTCTGGTTTCTGTGTGGAAACGAGGTCTATACTGATAGAATATCCGCCAAATAGCACTGAAAGTCTTGCCCGATAAGCATTCCACGATTCCATAAGCAAAAATTATCAGACAAAATCGAGAAGAGCCATTAATTCTGTTGGGGTACTTAGAAAGGAATATCGTCTAAATTTTCCTCCACCGATGTGTCGCTAGGTTGCCAAGCGGAAGGATTAGAAAGTTCATAGGATGCGTCGTATTCAAAATCCCCGGGGGAGACAGGTGCGACGGGTTTTTCCACCTCAGTTTTATTCGATTTGTGGGTATTGATTGGCACGACTTTTTCTGGAGTCGGGGCTGCCATTTCACCGCTACTCACGCTGCCGTCAAGATGATAAAGATGACTAATGACTAATTCGGCCCGTTTTTCCTTAAAACCTTCGGGACGATCGATCGTCTGCATGGAGAGACGACCTTCCAAAATTACCTGATCACCTTCATTATAGTTCTGAGCGACTTCTGAGGCTAAATTTCCCCAAGCTACGGCCCTTAAATTAGCTGGAGTTGCCTCGGCACGATTGGGAGAAAACTCGACTAACATTTGAGCGTAGGGAGTTTGATTATCTTGGGTATAACGTAATTCGGGACGACGGACAATTTTAGCCATTAAAATGCAACTGTTCATGGTCGAAAATTAGTCTAAATTTTTTTGATAGCACCATTGTACTGAAAAAGTACAAGGATCACCACTGGGGAGATTGGGGAATTTTATGGGACTCTGGTTAAGAAAAAATCTCTTTAACACTTGGTACAACGTCATCTTAACCCTTGCGGGTCTATTTCTCAGCCTCTGGGGTGGCTTAAGTTTTCTCGATTGGGCGATAACTCAGGCAAAATGGGCTGTAGTGACGGAAAATCTCGGTTTATTCGTGGTCGGTCGTTATCCAGAACAGTCAATATGGCGAATTTGGCTAATTTTAACGATAATTGCGGCTTTATCGCTGTTTTCTTGGCAATTAAACCGGGGTCGCTTCCCCGATTGTCCCGCTTTTCTGCAACGCTGGTGGGGATTGCTCTGGTTATTGACTTTACCTTTAATCGCTTGGTTGCTATTGGGGGGATTATTTTTAAAGGCAATTCCCCTCGATGATCTCAGTGGTTTAATCTTAACTTTATTAGTAGCGATCGCAAGTATGATTTTATCTTTCCCCTTGGGGGTATTATTAGCCCTAGGGAGACAGAGTGAATTACCGGCAATTCGTTGGCTATCTATTGGCTATATCGAATTATTACGCGGTTTACCTTTGTTGGGAATTTTATTCATGGCTCAGGTGATGTTACCTTTAATTTTACCCGCCGGAACCAGACCGGAACGGGTGATCAGAGCGATCGCCGGATTTACCCTTTTTGCAGCAGCCTATCTGGCCGAAAATGTCCGGGGTGGTTTACAAGCGATTCCCAAAGGTCAAATTGAAGCGGCCAGAGCTTTGGGTTTAAAACCGATTTTCGTTTTATTATTGATCGTTCTACCCCAAGCTTTAAAAGCGGTCATTCCCGCTATTGTTGGTCAATTTATCAGTTTATTTAAGGATACTTCCCTACTGGCGATCGTGGGACTGGTGGATCTCTTGGGTATGGCAGGATCGGTTTTAGCTAATCCGAAATTTATCGGCGATTATCCAGAGGTTTATCTATTTTTGGCGTTTATTTACTGGATTTTCTGTTATTCTATGTCCCTAGCCAGTCGTAGGTTAGAACAGCGTTGATTGGGGAGTGGGGAGTGGGGTGATGGGGTGATGGGGTGTGGGGTGTGGGGTGTGGGGTGTGGGGTGATGGGGTGATGGGGTGATGGGGTGATGGGGTGTAGGGTGTAGGGTGTGGGGTGTGGGGTGTAGGGTGTGGGGTGTGGGGTGTCGGAAGAATAAATAGAAATAATCTCCTGTCTCCCGTCTCCTGTCTCCTGATGACCGGCTACTAACCCCACCAACAGACTTATTCAGCACACCCTACCTGGCTTTTTGTCATAAATATTGATATTATTTA
Source organism: Microcystis wesenbergii FACHB-1317 (assembly GCF_014696875.1). GTDB lineage: Bacteria > Cyanobacteriota > Cyanobacteriia > Cyanobacteriales > Microcystaceae > Microcystis > Microcystis wesenbergii_A. The sequence goes on from NZ_JACJQV010000191.1 coordinate 22,183, forward strand.
ACAATGAGCAGCAATTTATGGTAGATATATTTATTTAGGAGAGCGAGAAAATGGCTGGATTCTTTGGCCTGTTTGGCAATAAGACGAAATACGTCGATGAACCGATGGATATGAGCGCACCGGAACCGAAAGAGGCTTTTTACTTGGAACCCGATGACGCTAAAACTCTCGGTGATATCGACTTTATGCGGACACCGATCACGATCCGACGTACTTTCCCGAAAACTGCCTCGAATAAAAAGGGTGGCGAATCGATTAAACAGATTTCTTCTATGGAAGTCAGCAAAGTCACCGATAACGGTATTGTGGCAAAATCGGCGACTTCCGAGGCTAATAGTAAGGCTAACGCTGCTAATGATAACGTTCGTCGCGCTAACGATGACAATATCAATCCTTTCCTGAAAATGGCCCGCGAAATCAAGAAATAGTATAGTAAGGTGAGCATTGGCCACCCTTGATATCAAACTTTGGTGGGGAAAGCCCACCTTTTTTTATGACCATTATTAACGGAAAAACCAAGTTATTAGGCGTAATCGGCGATCCCATCGGCCATACTCTTTCTCCCCTCATGCACAATGCCGCTATCGATGCCTTGGGGCTAAATTATGTCTATCTTCCCCTACCGATCGCGCCGGAAAATTTAGCAACTGCGATCGCTGGTTTGTCCGCCATCGATCTACAGGGTTTTAGCGTCACGATTCCCCATAAATTAGCAATTATTCCCTTATTATCGCAAATTACCGAGAAAGCAAGGCTAGTGGGCGCAGTTAATACCGTCTGGCGCACGGAAACCGGCTGGCAGGGAACGAATACCGATGTGGATGGCTTTCTCGCACCCTTGAAATCCCTTGACAAAGATTGGAGTCAGGTGAATCCAGTTATTTTAGGCAATGGCGGCGCTGCCCGGGCGGTGGTGGTGGCTTGCGCCCAGTTGGGCTGTGGCGAAATTCATGTGGTAGGACGCAATCAAAAGAAATTAGATCCTTTTAAAGAAAGTTGGGCGAATACCAGCCTCTATGACCTCCTAGAAGTGCATAGCTGGGACGAATTAGAGGGGCTGGTATCCACCACAGAACTCCTGATTAATTCTACCCCGATCGGAATGTCCCCCCAGGGCGAACAATCCCCTGTTGAGTTAGAATTATTAGACCTTTTACCCCCATCGGCGATCGCCTACGATCTGATTTATAATCCCCGGCCGACCAAATTTCTCCGGTTGGCCCGGACTAGAGGGATAAGAATTATTGATGGGTTAGAAATGTTAGTTAATCAGGGAGCGATTGCGTTAGAAATCTGGTTAGGTCAACCTGTCCCCGTCTCGGTCATGCGGGAAGCTCTGTTAAAACAATTCTAAATGCTAAAATCCTATTTCTAGCTTTATTTATGCCCCCTTCTAGCCCCTTTTGGAAAACTCTGAATAACTCGATTCTAGTGCGCTATCTGTTATTATTTGGTTGTGGCTGGAGTCTGATTATCTTAATTAACTATTTCTACGGGATGATCGCTATTTTTACCGGTTCAGCGATCCTGGCCGCCCTATTAAATTATCCCGTGGTTTGGTTATCCCGTTATCTACCGAGAGGACTAGCCATTGCTATTACCACCCTAGCAGCTTTTATCCTCCTATTTGGATTAGTCACAGGCATAGGATTAGAAGCAGTTAATCAGGGGAGAGGACTACTATTCAATCTTACCGATGCCCTGAGTGAAAAGGATTTTTTACCCTTTCAAGACTTTCTCGATCGATTAGATTTAAATAAAATGGTGGGAAGCTTACAAACCGGTTTAGCCACGGGTTTATCGATCGTACAGGGGGTTTTTTCCAGTGTCTTTACGGGCGTTTTTGGGGCGGTGATCAGTGTTTATATGCTCATCGACGGTGATAAACTCTGGCGAGGTTTTTTGCAACTTCTCCCCCTAGCATACCGGGAGCGTTTTGCCAAGTCTTTTCGACAAAGTTTTCTGGGATTTATTCGCGGGCAACTGTTGTTAATGCTCTTTTTATCGGTGACGAGTTTCTTAATTTTTTCCCTATTAGGAATCAAATATGGGCTAATTTTAGCGGGTATTCTCGGTATTATCGATGCTATCCCGGGTATCGGGGCAACCCTGGGCATTTTGTTGGTAACTATCTTGACTTTTACCTCCCAGGGACCGGCAGTTGCCGTTAAAGCTTTTATTGTCTGTGTTGTCTTGGTACAAATTCAAGATAATATTATTCGCCCTAAAGTTATGGGCAATGCCCTAGAATTAAACCCAGTAATTTTATTTTTATCCCTCTTTATCGGCGAAAGAATTGCGGGATTATTAGGAATTTTTCTCTCCATTCCTATTGCTGGAATGATTGCGATCTGGATCAGTTACGGGGAAGAAAAACCAATAACAGATTTAGAGGAAAATCAGTTAAAAGAAAGTCAGGAGAATTAAGGGCTGATCCCCAGTCTCTACTATACAATTAGGGAAATTTGTTATCTACAAAACTCGATCGCTACCTATGGAAAACCTAGATTTAAAGAAATCCTCGCCCCTCTTACTTATCTCACCGTTTTTTCTCTGGGGAACAGCGATGGTAGCGATGAAGGGTGTTATCCCCCATACTACCCCCCTATTTATGGCGGCAATTCGCCTTGTCCCCGCCGGAATGTTAGTTTTAATGGTAGCTTGGTTTTTAGGTCGTCCTCAGCCCAAAACCCTGCAAGCGTGGCTATGGATTGCCCTTTTTGCTCTCATGGATGGCACTCTTTTTCAAGGTTTTCTGGCATTGGGATTAAATCGCACCGGGGCGGGGTTAGGATCGGTAATTATTGACTCCCAACCCCTAGCGGTGGCTTTAATGTCCAGTTGGCTATTTAAAGAAGTTATCGGTGTCTGGGGGTGGTTGGGATTGGGTTTAGGGATTGGGGGAATTAGTTTAATCGGCTTGCCCGATCAATGGTTTTATGACTTTTTTGGACAAAAAGCGGTAAATATTGACTTTAGCTGGCAGGAATTACTAAATAGCGGCGAAATGCTCATGCTTTTGGCTTCCCTATCCATGGCGGTGGGAACAGTCTTAATCCGGTTTGTCTGTCGTCATGCGGATCCCGTCAGTGCCACGGGATGGCACATGATTTTAGGAGGATTGCCCCTATTTTTAGCTTCAGGTTTCACCGAATCCCATCAATGGCAGAATATAGATTTAAATGGTTGGTTAGCTTTAAGTTATGCCACTATTTTTGGTAGTGCGATCGCCTATGGAATATTCTTTTATTTAGCCGCCAAGGGCAATTTAACCAGTTTAAGTTCTTTAACTTTTTTAACTCCGGTTTTTGCCCTCACTTTCGGGAATTTATTCCTCGGTGAGATGTTAAGTGCATTGCAATGGGTAGGGGTATCTTTAACCCTCGTTAGTATTTATTTAATCAATCAAAGGGAAAGAATCGCCCCACAAGTGCGGGCAATTTTTGCTAATCTTTCCTCACTTATACCCAAAAGCAACTAACTCAAATTCCGTGCGAATTACCTCGACTCTGGCAAAATTTGCTTCTTGTAATTTTTGGTTAAGATTTTGAGAGGTAAAACCGGTTTTATGAGCCATATAGGGCATTCCGGGGACTTCTGTTCCCATGCCGTAAAACATCCATAAAGCACGCACCGGACCTCCGGGAGAAATATATAAAGGTTCATTTTCCATATCGCCTCTAGCGACAAATTCGGCGGCAGTTTGCATATCGGGAACTACGATCATTAAAAAGCCTTCGGGTTTAAGAATGCGTTTAAATTCCCCTAGGGCGATGGGAACTTCGTAATGATAAATATGTTCTAGATTATGACTAGAAAAAACCCCATCGACGGAGTTATCGGGAACGGCACTTAAATCAGTAATCGTTCCTAAAATATCTGGGTTAACAGCCGTATTAATATCGAGGCGAATTTCTTGCCAATTGCCATCGCGGAATAGTTGGGGTAAAGCTTCGGGATTATAGGGACCACAACCCACATTTAAAACCAGTTTTTTCGGGGATTTTAGCGCTGTTATCTCCGGGGGAGCATTCCAAGCTAATAAACAAATATTTTTGAAACCAAGCAAACCGTGATTAGCGACTTGATCATCTAAAATTATCTGGGCTTGGGGATGGGTTTTAGTAAAATCTTTTATGGCCTGTTGGAGAGCAGGATGCTGACATTTATTGATGATAATTAAAGCGGAATCAGACCAGAATTTTTTGGCTAAAAGTAATGAGATGAAGAGCGAACGATAGTCTTCGGCGGCATCGTAGTAATAAACTCCCAGCTTTTCTTCACTGTTTAATTCTTCCAGATCATCGAAAAAGTTTTCCGTTTCTTGATCGCTTAAAAATATCTGTTCTGATAGTTGAAAATCCTCCAAATCCTCAGATAATATAGTTAGCTTTTCTCCCGATGGATCGTATTTAAAAAAAGCTTCTACGCCATAACCGCAGCGATCGCTATTATTGCAGAAAGCGGCGACTAAACTACTGCGACGAAAACAACCCACCTGACAGTAAACCTCGTCCGGTTGCAGACAGGCAACGGCTAAATTGAGCAGGGGAAAGAGATTGCGATCGGGATAGGAGGCGTTTTTTTGACTTAAAATGGTTAATTGCTCGGAAATAGGCGACATTAGAGGCGATCCCCAATCCTGATACTGTTGGGGCAGTTTTTCTAAGAATTTCTGTAAATCCATGCTCTTGCAAAAGTGACGATCCTCACCCTTAATCATAGATCGTTGTGTTAGGGATGAAGTCACAGACTTAATTGTAGAAGAGTGCTAATCTGATCTATTAGCCCATCAGCACAAGTAGAGGAGTTTCTGGTATGCCCTACAACTGCTTCCAGATCAAATTTTGGGGAGTACGGGGGAGTATTCCCTGTCCCGGTTGGGAAACCGTTCGTTATGGTGGTAATACTTCCTGTGTGGAGATGCAAGTCGGTAGAGAAAGATTAATTTTTGACGGTGGTACGGGGTTACGCGCACTAGGACAGTCCTTGATAGCAGAAAGTCCAGCGAAAGCCCATTTATTTTTCAGCCACTCCCATTGGGATCATATTCAGGGTTTTCCTTTTTTTATCCCCGCTTTTATCCGGGGCAATACTTTTAAAATCTATGGGGTTCCCTCCCCCAACGGGGCAACCATCAAGCAAAGATTAGACGATCAGATGTTACATCCTAATTTTCCCGTGCCTTTGCAGATTATGGGGGCCGATTTAGAATTTTATGATCTAGAAATGGGCGAAACCCTCTACTATGGCGATGTCAGCATCGAAACCCGTCCTTTAAATCATCCGGGGGAAGCGGTGGGTTATCGGGTAGGGACTTGCGCTTTGATAATGTGCCATCTGGCTACAGAGCGATTTTCTGGCTGGGATATTATTCCCACGCAAGTCCCTTAGTATGACTCCTGACTCCCCAGACTCCTGACTTGAAAGAGGGTGTAGGGTGTAGGGTGTAGGGTTTTACCCATTTTCATCTGGTAAATTACCTAATTTTCAGGGAAAAAGTCCCGGAATTTTCCCCCCGATCACTCCCATCGCCGGTACTTTTTGATTTCAAAAAAGCCGAAAGATATTATCCAACAAGGTTTTTATGCTAAATCCGTTGAGTAACGCACAGAAAACGGGTTTCTCGGAGAAACCCGTTTTCTGCTCATGCACTCATGCAAAAAGGGGAATAAATAATCAGTCTTTAATAATGGGACTTAGGCATTTTCGGGCAGCAAAAAAGGCTCAAACCATTACGGGACAAAGGGTTAACCTCGATTTATGATTTTCCTTGATCTATCTGGGTTTCAGCGATTTTGGGCTTCTCGAAGTAAATCCCAAGCAGGGATTGGGGTTGAGGCTTTTCTCGATTTGTTTTTTGTCTAAGTCCCAATAACCAGATTTAGTATTAGATTTATTCAGCGAACCCTAGATAGGAAAAGTGGGATGGGTTAAAAATTAACACATCCCACAGGTCTTATTGCCATCTACCAACTTAAAAATCTAGGCTCTTCGTTACTCTTTATGCTAAATTAACACACAAAATGCCAAGCAAGCATACTTCTAACCTCAAAATTTCGAAAGTTTCTAAAACCATAACCTCTTCGTTTTATCAGTTTCAATTTATTGTTGATTCCCTCGACCACACCATTCGTTGTTCTTCGCTCGAAATCATTAATAATTTCTCCCAACCAGTTTCGGATTGTTTGACAACTCTTGGTAAACATATTGGCCGATTTTGCCATCCATTCTGATAGTTCGAGCATTCCTTCTGTCCCATTCTTCGAGACTTCGTAAATGGTTCTGAATTCTTCTTTTAATTCGTGCATTTCTTTTAATTTCGGAAATGTTTTTTTGATTTCTTCTAGTTTTATTTTTTGTTTTTCTCTTAACTCTTTTTCATTTTTCACTAGACTATTTTTCCCCAGCCCATAAACGTTTTTCTCAACTCTTCTTGTGTTCGCTTCTCTAGAATAGCTATTAGTTTCCCCGTATCTAAATCTACTAAAACCGCACCATAATTTTTTTGTCCTTTAACTCTGACAGGGGGACAAGCAAGCTGAAAAGCTTATGTAGCATAAAATACAGACACAGACTCCCAAAAAAGATCAGTCATATTTACCATATATGACCTAAATAACGAAAATGATAA
>NZ_JACJQV010000192.1 GCF_014696875.1 Microcystis wesenbergii FACHB-1317
CAATAACAGAGGGACAGAGGTGGTTAGCTGAACGTTGGGAAAAACTGATAGTTTTATCGACGTAAGAAGCAGAAAAATTAGCTAAATTAACAGGATGTACTCTCAGAAAATTTCAAGAGAGATAGGCTTTTAGTGGCTTGGGAACAGGCTTTATCAATCTATTCATAATAAATATTGGCAGAAGATTAAAGATTAGTTATTGTCACTAACTCTTTTGATTAGAAAAAGATAAACTTGAGAATTTTCATTCAAATTTATTGACTCAAAATCCGCTGTACTTAATTTAAATGAATCAACCCTACCCGTTGGGGGACGGCTGCTGACGCATCTGTAATAATTTAAGAGTCACTCCCCTTGCATGACTGTCTCTCCTGATATGTAGCCTATACTCAACGGATTTAACCCCGTGTGCAACTATATTTTTACTCTTGATTTACAAGGCTTTCAGAAATCAGCAGAGATAAAGTATCCTCTGTAACCCCCGCAAATCCTGCGAGGGTTGTCGTGCCGATTCAGCGTCTTTCTGCCGGGGGTGCAGGAGGAGCCACATCGGTGGGAGGAGTTACCTGTAGGGGAACCGAACGAGTGTCGGGAGCTGCCACAGTGACGGGAACGGTAATCGGTTCAGCTGCTGCGGGGGCCGTATTTTCAGGACGAGGAGCAGCGGCGCTGGTAGGAGCGACGGTAGTACGCCGACGACTAGAACGGCGTTGGCTCGGTTCGCTAGTATTAGAACGAACGATAGTTTGCTCGCGACTTACCCGAACCCGTCGCCGTCTGCGGATGGGTCCTTCGCTGGGGGAACCCTCATCGCTGCTGGCTAAACGATTATTAATAGTTTGGGTAAAGTAGGTACGTCGGGGTTTAATTGGTTCCGCTTTTAATGTCACTGGACGTTTGCCTAAATTCGGTTCTGGGAAACCTTGATAGGGAATATCCTTAATTGCTCCTAACATAAATTGTCGCCACATCCAAGCGGACATGGTACTGGCTCCATTGGTGGGTTTATTATTGTCATTACCGAGCCAAATTCCCGTGACTAATTGGGGAATATAACCGACGAACCAAAGGTCGCGAGCCTTGTCAGAAGTGCCGGTTTTTCCTGCCACCGGACGACCAATTTGTGCGGGGGTTCCCGTTCCCGAATTAACCACATCCTCTAGCATCCAAGTCATCGTCGCTGCCGTGTTTTGATTGAGAGCAGTTTTCGGTTTAAAATTGGCTTGATAAATTACTTTACCATTGCGATCGAGTACCTGATTAATACCGTAAACTGGTTGATGCACACCATTATTAGCAAAGGTTCCGTAGGCGCTGGTCAATTCTAAAAGATTGACTTCCGAAGCACCCAAAGCCAAAGAATAAGTGGGTAAAAGTTTCGACTGGATACCCATATCTTGAGCTAATTTAATCACCGGATTCCAACCCACAGCCACTAACACCTGAACTGCCACCACATTCAGGGAAGAAGTCAAAGCATCGCGCATGGACACCTGGCGGCCGCTATACTTATCGCCGTAGTTTTCCGGTTTATAACCATCCACCACATACTGGGCATCTTTATAACTAGAATAGGGGGATTTCCCCGCCGCAATCGCCGCCGCATAGACAAAAGGTTTAAAAGTAGATCCCGGCTGACGTTTTGCCTGTGTCACCCGATTGAATTGATTCTTCTCGTGGTCAATTCCTCCAACCATAGCCTTAATTTGTCCATTTTTGGGGTCAATTGCCACTAAAGCCGCCTGTTGGAAGTTCTGCCACTGGCCATAACGAGAAACCGCTCTTTCTACCACTTCCTCCGCTTCGCTTTGCCAACGAGGATTAAGGGTAGTTTTTACCACCAATCCCCCCGCTTCTAGGGTTTTAGCGGGAACCAGTTGCGGCAGTTCTTTTTCCACATAATCGGTAAAATAGGCCGCTTGCCGTTGCAGACGTTTTAGGGGACTGGTTTTAAGGCCTAGGGGAGATGCGATCGCCAGTTTTGCCTGAGCAGCAGTAATAAATCCCACCTCGGACATAGTTTTGAGGACGATATTACGCCGTTCTAGGGCAGATTTAGGGTTTTCGAGGGGAGAATAGAGACTAGGAGCGGGAACAATCCCGGCAAGGGTGGCAGCTTCGGCTAGAGTTAATTTATCGACGGGTTTACTGAAATATAACCAAGCGGCATCGGCCAGACCGTAGGCCCCGGAACCGAGATAAACTAGGTGAAAATAACGCTCTAAAATCTGGTCTTTTGTATATTTATCTTCTATTTTCTGAGCGATACGCATTTCGCGTAATTTGCGATCAAAACTCCTTTCTTGGGATAAAAAGACAATCCGGGCCAATTGCTGGGTGATGGTGCTGCCTCCCTCTACCACTCCCCCGGCTCTCAGGTTAGAAAAGAGAGCGCGAGCAATACCCTGGCCATCCACTCCCCCGTGTTCGCGAAAACGGCGGTCTTCACTAGCGATAAAGGCCTCCTGTACCAGTGGGGGAACTTGAGCAATTTTCACGGTTTCGTAGGTACTAGGGCCATTTTGCTTGAGGATTTCCCCATTAGCGGCTTGAATAGTTATGGTGCCTGGACGAGCATAGGTTTGTATATCGGCGATATTTTGCGGTAGAGAGGTTTCAAGGCGATAAATGCCCCAACCTACCCCCAAAATGCCCCCAGTTACGCCTAATCCCAATCCCAAGTACAACCCAAAGCGGGGATGTTGTCGCCATTGCGGTAGGGGGGAATTGTCGATCAGGGTGGTAAATTTGTTTTTTACGGGTTTAAATGTCTCTAGAGCCTTGCTACTGGTTCGGGAGACTAAATTAACCTTTTTTTCTTCAGAAGTGGCTTCTACTGGCTTTTCCTCGGCAACGGGCGCAGATTTGGAGTCGATAGGATCGACTTTAGTGGGTTGCTGGGAATTTTCTAATTTATTAGCAAGATTATGAAAAAATTGACTAAGTTTTTGTTTGTATTTCATGTTAGTTGAGCGGGTGAGGGTGAGTAATCAGTGAACAGTAATCAGTAATCAGTAATCAGTGAACTGAAAACTCAAATCTGGACTCTTCTCGACTTTGTGTGATAATTTTTGCTTATGGAATCGTGAAATGCTTATCGGGCAAGACTTTTAGTGCTATTTTGACGTTCGGCGATGCTCAGTCGAGCGGCGGAAGAAACTATCAGTATAGACCTCGTTTCCACACAGTGAACTGAAAACTCAAATCTGATCACTGATAACTGATAACTGATAACTGATAACTGAAAAGCTGACTCTTTAAAGATCGCTAAATTGTCGCCACCATTGCTGGAGAGGATAATAGACGAGGGGAGTCCAGAGACTACTAAGCAGAGCAGAAGTGAGGGCAATGCGTTGATAATCCATCCAAAGATCAGCGAGATTTTTGCCTCCTTGTAGATAGTATTGAAAAGCGATCGCACCATCGGCGATTAAAGTCATAACAAAGACAATTAAGACCACGGCGATCAATTCTTCTTTAACATAACGTTGTCGGTGTAAACAGGAAGTGAGGAAGCCGATCAGACCAAAAACCATGATATGGGAAGGATAATTAGAGGTAAGACTATCTTGAATAGCACCGAGCGCTAATCCGGCCACCACACTATCGAGACAAGAGCGATTGAGACTCCAACTAACCAACCAAATCAGTAACCAATTGGGAGCGATGCCTAAAATCTCCATACCGGGCAGCCGCATTAAGGAAAGAAAGGTACAGAGAAGCATCGAAGCGATAGTGACTAAAATATTCAGGATAAAACGAGAACGGGCTGATAAACGGCTTAATTTCAGCATAATTCCCCCTCTCACTGCTGGGGTTGCGGGTGAACGAACACCCATTCGAGATTGTCCACGGTGGCGGTAAATTCAATTTTGGCGGTGGGGGCGGGATTTTCCTGTAAATTAAGGGAAATTATGCGACCGATGGGCAAACCCGGCGAAAAAAGACTACTAAAAGCCGAAGTTGTCACCACATCTCCCGGTTTGACATCGGGAGCTTTTTCAAAAAAGCGCAGGGTGGCGACTTGGGAATTCTGACCTTGAATTAAACCCATGGCCCGACTACGATTCACCGTTGCTCCGATGCGACTTTGGGAATTACTGACCAATAAAACTTTGCTGGTGTGGGGGGTAACTTCCGTAATCCGTCCCACTAAACCACCAATTCCCGTCACCGAAGCACCCACTGGCACACCATCGGTGCTACCCCGACCAATAATTACCTGTTGCCACCAATCATCAGCGCTGCGGCCAATAATTGGGGCAGAAATCAGGGGTTTTTTCTGGGTTTGATAATAACCAAGCTGTTTTTTTAATTGTTGATTTTGATATTCGACTTCACTTAAACGATTTTGTAATTCTCGCACCCGTTGATCGGCCAGAAGTTGCTCTTGCAGATTAGTTTCCTCTCCCTGAAAAGGGCGGGTTAATAAACCATACAATTCTAAAATCGCCCCACTTTGATAGGTGCGAATGTACCAAGCTACCCCCAAAGCGGCAGCGAGCAGAAAAAGTCGCCATCCCTGCTGTGTCCATTTTCGTCGTGCTGAATACATGAGCGATTTAAAACCTCTTGGCTGTGTAGAGTGAGAATCCGTCCATTTTTCCGCTAACCGATCCTAGTGACCTTTAGACATTGCGAGTTGTTTCATTAACGATCCGCTCAAAGAGTTTCTGATTTTTTAACACTTCTCCCGTGCCTTTGACAACACAGAGCTTGGGCTCTTCAGCGACATGGGTAACGATACCGGTTTCGTGACTGACTAGGCGATCGAGTCCCCGTAATAAAGCACCTCCTCCCGCTAACATGATCCCGCGATCGATAATATCGGCCGCTAATTCGGGGGGAGTTTTTTCTAGGGTACGTTTGATCGCATCAACGATCACGGAAAGTGGCTCATCCATACTTTCCCGCACTTCTTCCGCTTTGATGGTCACGGTGCGGGGTAAACCGGACATAAGATGCAATCCCCGCACTTCCAGAGGAGGAAATTCATCTTCGGGGGAGGGATAAGCGGAACCAAGGTGAATTTTAATATCTTCGGCTGTACGTTCCCCGATAATCAGGTTATGGACTTTTTTTAGATAAGCGATAATTGCTTCCGTGAGTTCATCCCCGGCCACACGGACGGATTCGCTGATCACGGTCCCATCGAGACTGAGAATCGCCACTTCCGTCGTGCCACCACCGATATCGATGATCATATTTCCCGTCGCTTCCGAGACGGGTAAACCGGCGCCCAAGGCCGCAGCAACCGGTTCATCAATTAACCCCACTTCTCGCGAGCCGGCATTTTTGGCCGCGTCCACCACCGCACGTCTTTCTACGCCGGTAATGCCACTGGGAACACCGATTACCATGCGGGGATTGCCAATCGTGCCATCGAGCGCTCCTTTGATGAATTCCGCTAACATGATCTCGCAACTGTAAAAATCGGCGATTACCCCATCGCGCAGGGGTCGCAGCGCGGTGACATGGCCCGGAGTGCGACCGAGCATTTTTTTGGCCTCCTCCCCGACAGCGACCAGGTTACGATCTTGATCGATCGCCACTACCGATGGCTCCTGTAAAACGATGCCTTTCCCTGACACATAAACGAGGGTGTTTGCTGTACCCAAGTCTATACCTATGTCCCTTGATAAGCCTAGTCTTCTAAAAAAACCCGCCACTTGTTTTCACTCCTGTTCTGATAACAACGTTGCTATAGCTAGACTTTCGATCGAATCGACTTGGATTTTATTACGTTTTGTTTCTCAAGTCTAGTTAATTATCGCTTCTTTCTCTCCAGATTGACGCAAATCCTGCCCCTAATTTTCTCCCTAGCCACCGGTCAAGGCTAAGGTTTCGGGCTAAAATGAACATACTATTGTACTAAATTGAGGATTTAAGACCATGAGTGTAAATCTGGTTCATTTGGTGGGACGAGCGGGGAGAGACCCAGAAACCAAGTATTTCGAGTCGGGTAAGGTTTTATGTACTTTAACTTTAGCGGTTAATCGTCGCTCGAAAAATAGCGATCAGCCGGATTGGTTCGATCTGGAAATTTGGGGTAAAACGGCGGAAGTGGCCGCTAATTATGTAAAAAAAGGCGGTTTAATCGGGATTAAAGGGTCTTTAAAAATGGATACCTGGAATGATAAAAATACGGGATTAGCTCGCTCTAAACCGGTGATTCTCGTCGATCAACTAGATTTACTCGGTTCTAAACGCGATAGTGAGGCTAATTCCGAGCGAGAATTTTAAAGCTTGAGCGGTATTATTTCCAGATTTTAGGTGTGTTAGCCTCTAGTAACACACCCTTATTTAGGGTTTGCGGCAAAAAGTTTTTCGTGGGGGTAGGGTGTGGGGTGTGGGGTGTAGGGTGTAGGGTTTTACCCATTTTCAGGTGGTAAATTACCTAATTTTCAGGGAAAAAGTCCCTGAATTTTCCCCCCAATCACTCCCATGGTCGGCACTTTTTGAGGGAAAAAAAGTCTAAAAACCTTGTTGGATAAGGTTTTTAGATTTATTCAGCAAACCCTATTTATTCTATAATTGACTGGAAAAATATTGCTGTAAATCCGGTAAAACTTGCCGATAAATGGCTGTATTTATCTCTATATCCCAGCCAAGAATAGAATTAAAAGGGATAATTTCCACCAGAGAATTACTATAGGCGATCGCTTGTAAAGTCCTGACAAATTCAGGAGTCCAGAGATTTTCTTGCAGGGAAATATTGTGTTTTTTTAACCAGCCGATCAAAGCCGAGCGCCCGATTCCGGGCAAAATATCAGCAGTCAGCAGGGGACTGTACCAGCAATTATCTTTCCATCCCCATAAATTACCCGTGCTAGTTTCTAACCAATTCCCGACTCGATCAACTAATATCGCTTCTTTTGCTCCTTTTTTTTGAGCAGTTTGTGACGCTAACCAAGGGGTTAAATAATTACCAGTTTTATGTTCTCCTAAAACGCGTTGCCAAGCGGGATTATCTATTACCCATCCAATAATTCCCCGCTCTTGTCTAAGGTTTAAATCTTCGGGGAGAAATCTGCCTTTAATCCACTCCCTGCCATCGGGAAAAATTGTAATTCTCAGGACAGGATACAATAGGGATAATTCTTCGGCTCCTTGGCGAATTCGCTGCCAATCGGGATCGGGCCATTGAAAAACTTGTAAACTAGAGTGCAGACGTTTGAGATGTTCTTGCCAATGGGTCAGGGGATGATCTAAGCTTTGTTGATAGACACGCAGGGTAGTAAATATTGTCGCTCCATAAAGCAGCCCAATATCATTAATATCCAGACTTATTCGCTCATTCTCGATTAATTCGCCATTATACCAATACATAAACAGTTATCAGTTATCAGTGATCAGTTATCAGTGATCAGTTATCAGTGATCAGTTATCAATTATCATATGTGAGTTTTCAGATGTGAGTTTTCAGTTCATTAGACATATCCAAAAATTATAACTCAATCAGAGCTTGCTTTGATGTTTTGTACTAATGAGTAGTTCTAGGCTGATATATATGTGTCATTGCTAATTCAATTTAACTGAAAAATCTGGGGACATTAAAATCAGTTATCAGTTATCAGTTATCAGTTATCAGTTATCAGATGTGAGTTTTCAGTTCATTAGACATATCCAAAAATTATAACTCAATTAGAGCTTGCTTTGCTGCTCTGTACTAATGAGTAGTTCGATGTTGAAATATATAAGTAGGTGGGTGTAATTAAATATAAGATGAACGTAGGTTGGGTTGAAGCATGAAACCCAACGCCCGATTATGTTACGCTACCGCTAACCCATCCTACAAATAATTGTGCCTCCCTACTTATCTGTCGTTGCTAATTCAATTTAACCGAAAAAATATGGGGACATTAAAATCATTTTCATTTGGGTAATTTGCTTGTATAGACAAAATTTTATTCTTGAGATAATATTAGATATAAGTCCAGTGATAACTGTTTACTGATAACTGTTTACTGATAACTGATAACTGACCTAGCTTATGAACCGTCAAAAATTTACTTGGGGATATTCTAGTTATAAATTGCGTCAGAGAGAAAATTTTAAAGAATTTCTGTGTTTACTGGGATTATTAATAGCGGCCTTAATTATTTATCTAGTGGGATTAGGTAATTTACCCTTGCGGGATTGGGATGAAGCGACCATTGCTCAGGTGGCCAAGGAAATTAGCCAAACCCCACTGGAACAATTGCGCTGGTTATTTCCCAGTCTTTGGGGTGATCCCTACCTGAATAAACCGCCATTGATTCATAGTTTAATTGGTCTAACCTACCATTTCTGGGGCATCAATGAGGCCAATACTAGACTAATTCCCGCTTTTTTTACAGCTTTATCGGTGCCGCTTCTTTATCTTCTCGGTCGAGAAATTTTTCCGGCTCGTTTGCCAGCTTTACTATCGGCCTTGATCTATTTAACTTTTTTGCCGGTGGTGCGCCATGGCCGTTTAGCCATGTTGGATGGAGCGGTATTGTGTTTTGAAATGCTGATGTTTGTTTGTTTACTGCGCTCACGGCGCGATTTACGCTGGTCTCTGGGGGCGGGGTTAGGATTTGCCCTCCTTTGTCTGACTAAGGGGATTATGGGGCTATTATTGGCGGGTATCGGCTTGATTTTTCTGCTCTGGGATACTCCTCGGTTATTAACTTCTGCCTATTTTTGGTCGGGTTGGTTATTGGGAGCAACTCCCGCTTTTGCCTGGTATAGCGCCCAATTTTGGCACTACGAGCGGGAGTTTCTCGATTCCCTTTTTGTTCAACAGTTAAAGCGAGTTAGTGACGATCTGGACAATCATCGCGGCCCGTTTTGGTATTATCTGCTGGAAATTCTTAAATATAGTTGGCCCTGGTTAATTTTCTCGGTTTGGGGTTTACGTTTAGCCCGTCAGGAATATCTCTACAGTTGGGCGAAGTTACTGTTAGTTTGGACGGGTGTTTATCTGCTGGTGGTTTCGGTAATGGCGACTAAGTTACCTTGGTATATTCTGCCGATCTATCCGGCCTTGGCTTTAGCGGCCGGTTATGCCTTGGCGCAGCTGGGTAATCTTCCCATCGATCGCCCCTATAATCCGATCTGGTCAATTATTTTGGGTATTATCGGCCTTGGGGCGGGTTTATTAGCTTTAATGGCCTATTTTCCTGGTAATTTTGCCCCGATCGAACCTGTCCATCCTTTGATTCTGTTAACCTTATTGTCACTTTCCCTGACCATGGTGACAACGGCGATTTTGTTAGCCCGGCGCTCGGAACAATTCATCGTGGTTTTACTCTGGGGAATGTTGGTTTCTTTGTTTATTTTTGTCAATTCTCCCCTGTGGATATGGGAATTAAATGAGAATTTTCCCGTCAAACCGGTGGCGAGTTTAGTGCAGAAATATGTGCCAGCCGATCGCCCTGTTTATATTGCTTTTGCCTACGAGCGCCCCTCGTTAAATTTTTATAGTGGTCGTCGGGTTTTTCCCCTTGCTGCCGAAGAATTAATCAATCACTGGCAAAGTCACAAGCAACCTTACCTAATTATCGATCGTCAAACCAAAGAAGCTACTGATTTAGAAGGATTAAAGGCGATCAGATCCACGGATTCCGGTTGGTTTTTGGTGACGAAGTAGTAGTGAGGTTAATTGTTAATTGGGTGCAGATCACATTGGCAAAAATACCGACAATCAGCAATTATCAGTGACTCCCGACTGCTAACCCCAGGAAAAAGTTTTTCAGCAGCTCCTAGTTAATTTTAGAGGCCAAGTTCCGAAAAACCAGAAAAAAGCGGGGTAATTTGCAACTACCCCACTAATATTATCAAGGAATTACGATTACTTATAAGCGTCCATACCCTCACAGGAACAAACCAGATTTCTGTCCCCGTAGGCATTATCAACCCGTCCCACTACCGGCCAGAATTTATAATCTTGTAGCCAAGAAAGCGGGTAAGCTGCCTGTTGACGGGAATAGGGACGATTCCAATCATCAGCAGTTAAAACTGCGGCTGTGTGGGGGGCATTTTTTAAGGGATTATCGTGGATATCCATGCTACCATTAGCGATCGCTTGTACTTCTTGATAGATAGTTAACAAAGCTTCACAAAAACGGTCTAATTCCCCCAAAGATTCGCTTTCCGTGGGTTCCACCATCATTGTACCCGCCACGGGCCAAGAAACCGTCGGTGCGTGGAAACCGAAATCCATCAAGCGTTTTGCCACATCTTCCACCTCGATGCCGGCCTGTTTTTTCAGGGGACGTAAATCAATCACGCACTCGTGGGCAACCGTTCCCGCGCTACCCTTAAATAAAACCGGATAGGCCGACTCCAGACGAAAAGCCATATAATTAGCGTTCAAAATTGCCACTTCTGTCGCTTTTTTCAAGCCTGCTGCCCCCATCATAGCGATATACATCCAAGAAATCACCAAAATGCTGGCACTACCCCAAGGCGCGGCCGAAATTGCGCCAATCGAGTCCTGATGCTTACCGTTAGCGGTTTCTGGGGATAATTTCGCCAAAACCAGGGAAACATCGGGCAGAAAAGGCACTAAATGGGATTTTACTCCGATTGGTCCCATACCCGGTCCGCCACCACCGTGGGGAATACAGAAAGTTTTATGAAGATTCAAGTGACAGACATCAGCACCAAAATCCGCCGGACGACATAAACCCACCTGAGCATTCATATTCGCACCATCCATATAGACTTGACCACCGTATTGATGAATCAAGGCGCAAATTTCGCTAATTCCCTGTTCAAAAACGCCGTGAGTGGAAGGATACGTTACCATCAAAGCCGCTAGATTATCCTGATGCTTCTGGGCCTTAGTTTTCAGGTCATCAATATCAATATTGCCCCGAGAATCGCAATTAACCGCCACTACTTTCATACCACACATAACGGCGCTGGCAGGATTAGTCCCGTGAGCGGACTCAGGAATTAAGCAAATCTGACGATGACCTTGACCGCGACTTTCATGGTAGGCTCGGATCACCTGTAAACCGGCATACTCTCCCTGGGAACCGGCGTTCGGTTGTAGAGAAATGCCATCAAACCCGGTAATTTCCCCTAACCAAGTCTCTAACTGTTGAAAGAGCAGTTGATAGCCTTCTGCTTGGTCAATCGGGGCAAAAGGGTGTAATTTGCCGAATTCTGCCCAAGTTACCGGAATCATCTCCGCTACGGCATTGAGTTTCATCGTACAGGAACCGAGGGGAATCATGGAAGTATTTAAGGCTAAATCCTTTGTTTCCAGACGGTGCAGATATCTGAGTAATTCCGTTTCCGAGTGGTAACGATTGAACACCGGTTCGGTAAGATAGGCACTGGTACGGGTTAAATTAGCGGGTAATTCTAGACTAATTTTCTCGACTAATTCCGCCGCGGTAAAGGGTAATTCCTCGGTGGGGGCAAAAATTTGCCATAAATCCCACACATCCCTGAGACTGGTGGTTTCATCGAGACTAATTCCTAGATTATTCTCATCAAAATAACGCAGATTAATCTTATGGGTTTTTGCCTTGGCGAAGATATCCTTAACTCCCGTGGATACCGTAACTTTGAGCGTATCGAAGTACGGTTCTTTCCCCACTTGATAACCCAACTTTTTTAAACCATTTGCCAATAAAGCGGTTAATTTCTGCACTCTTTGGGCGATTTTCTTGATTCCTTCCGGTCCGTGATAGACCGCGTACATGGAAGCAATCACCGCTAGTAACACCTGTGCGGTACAAATATTACTGGTGGCTTTATCCCGGCGGATATGTTGTTCCCTGGTTTGCAAAGCTAAACGCAGTGCGGGTTTACCCTGACTATCCTTCGATACCCCGACAATGCGCCCCGGAATGCTGCGTTTATAGGCATCTTTGGTGGCAAAATAAGCGGCATGGGGACCCCCATAACCCAAGGGAACCCCAAAGCGTTGACTGCTACCCACGGCAATATCAGCCCCCAATTCGCCGGGGGGAGTCAACAGGGCTAAACTGAGAATATCGGCGGCAACGGTGACTAAAGCCCCATTTTCCTGCGCTTTGGCGATAAATTCCCGATAGTCATAAATTACGCCATCGGTGGCTGGATATTGTAATAATGCGCCAAAAATCGGCGTTTGAAAGTCAAAGAGACGATGATCATCGATAATAATGTCAATACCTAAAGGAATCGCTCTGGTTTTAACAACTTCGATCGTTTGGGGATGGCAACTACTAGAGATAAAGAAAGCATTGGCTTTAGTTTTACACAGTCCATAACTCATACTCATCGCTTCCGCAGCTGCTGTTCCTTCATCGAGGAGGGAAGCGTTAGCAATTTCCAGACCGGTTAAGCTAGTGATGAGAGTTTGGAAGTTTAGGAGAGCTTCTAAGCGTCCTTGGGCGATTTCCGCTTGATAGGGAGTATAGGCGGTGTACCAACCCGGATTTTCTAAGATGTTGCGGAGAATTACCGGCGGGGTGATACAGTCATGGTAGCCCATGCCGATAAAGGAGCGAAATACCTGATTTTTGGAGGCAATAGCTTTTAATTGGGCAAGAGCGGCGTATTCACTCAAGGCAGGTGCTAGATTAAGGCTTTTTTGTAAACGAATTGCTGCGGGGACAGTTTTAGCGATTAATTCCTCAACGGTAGCAACACCCAAAACCGCCAGCATTTTCTCGATTTCCGTCTCCGTCGGCCCAATATGACGGTTAACAAAGCTATCGGTGCAGTCTAGCAGGTCTAGCAGGTCAGCAGGAGCGAATTCCTCGGTTTTCTCGGCCGTAATTGACCTATTTAGCATATTAATCTCGGTTTCAACAATTACAAAAGTGCTGCGTTTCATCGCTAGGGGTGATTTTAACGCAACTTGTAAAATTTTTGTAATATTTCAAGTCATCAGCTAGATAAGCTGCCTGCGCCTTTAAATTGCTTGTTGAAATGAGGCAAGAGGCAAAGCACAAGGCAAATCCGCACCCCGTCAAGAAAAACTACGGGTTTCAACCTAAGTAGGGAGGCACAATTATTTGTAGGATGGGTTAGCGGTAGCGTAAACTATGCGGGCGTTGGGTTTCATGCTTCAACCCAACCTACGTTCTAGACGCGGTTTAGTGATAATTCTTTGACAATAGAGTTGAATTCCCTGTAACTTGGCTAGGGAGAATTTGGGTTTAATTGCAAGGATCAGTAAAGACATAAAACTCATCCGCAGCAAGCGATAAACAAGGATAGTTAAAGTCGTATGTTTTTCGAGACTGAGAAGATAGCTGTAGATATTATGAGTTAGTCTTAGATAACCATAGCGACGGGTGATAGAAGATGGTTCATGAATGATTTTAATCTGATTGGTAACAACGACTAAATAGCCTTGATTTGCGTATCTTCGGGAAAAATCAAAGTCTTCGTAGTAGAGAAAGTAATCGGGATCAAAATGGGGACAAGTGGAAAAATTAGAGAAGTTAATTAATAAACTGCATCCCGTCACCCAGTCGGGAATAAGATAGGGTTTATCTCCATAGTCTAAGGATTCCTCTACTACGTTAATTGTGCCGATTTTGGCATTGAATTTTCCCCAACCAAACCAGATTTTACCATCCGGTTCGTAAATTTCTGTACCAGCGATGGCAACTTCGGGATATTGCTGAAAAAATTTGCTTGCTTTCTCCAGAGAGTCCGGTAATAAGTAAGCATCGGGATTAACTAACCAAACAATAGCTTCTCTATCTTGTTGATAAATCCAATCAAGTCCTAGATTACATCCTTTCCCAAATCCTAAATTTTCCCCCGCTTCAATAATCTTGACTCTTTGCGCTGCTAAAGATTGGATATTTTTATCTTCAGTGGAATTGTTAACAATGATGAGAGTAGCAGATAAGTTATCGTTGAGGGAAGCGATTAAACGCTTAATTAATTCCGCGCAATTGTAGTTAACCGTCAATAGATAAATCATTACAGATAAAATGTAGGAGTCACTGGTAATTAACAATGGTTAGAGAATAGCTTTTCCGTGAGAATTACTTTTTCTGGAGACGACAGAGATTAAAGTTTTCGATTTTGGTGGGAAAGGGTTGACAACTTTGGAAGTCAATAACGAGATTTTCCTTGGCTAAATCCTCCACTATATCAGGGGATTTTTTATTAAAGTCTGTCTGGAGAATGTAGAGAGATTCTGGGGGAGTATTAGCAATAAATGTCTCGGCATTTTTTCGCATTAAAGTTCCCTCACTGACTCCAGTATTGCCTTTGAGTCTTACAAAACGAGTCGAAGCGGGAAAATAAGGAACGATAAAAGATGTTCCTTCATCTCCCCAGATAACAATCGTGGAATTTTCGTAGGGTTTTAATGCTTGACTATCGATACCAAAATAACTATCTGACCATCCCATTCTCCACCAATCCATCGGTTTAACCATAGTGACAATTAAGGAAAATATTAGCAAATTTATGATTAATAATGGTTTTCTGCGAGGATAAAGATAGGCAATAATCAAAATAATTAAAGTGGGAGTGATTAATTCTAATGGCATCAGATAACGATAGATAGAAAATCCCACTAACCAAATAGAGTAAGCAGTCAGAGAAAAAGGCAGTAAAAACCCTAAAACTGCACCATGAGTTAAGTCAGGTTCAGAGGATAGATTGCGCTTAGAAATAGCACGAAAAATAATTACTACTATTAGTAAAATTATCAATAAATAGGTGATGGCTAATCGGCTATCTTGGAAAGGAACCTCAGAGACAAGAGTTTGTCTCTGGATAAAATAAACAGGATAAAACAACCATTGCCAGATATCTTTAGGTAAATATTGTATCCCTTTAAAATTGTAGTCGGTTTCAATATAAGGAGATTGAAAGATTTTATTATAGAAGGGAAAAAGAGGATTAGCAAACTTTGTCCACATTAGGATAATCCAATAACCAGCAGTGAGACTAACCCCCAGGGCCATTGAGAGAATTGATAGAATTAAATTGCGTAACTTTTCTGACCAAGAATTAGGTAAAAAATTAATGGCTACCAACAAGCTAATACTATATAAAGCATTAGTTAATTTTAATCCCGTTGCCAATCCTAATAAGAGTCCAGCTAAAAGAATATTTTTAGAGGGAATTGGCAGATTTTTCCCTAAACTACTAACTATAAAAAATAATCCTACCAGAACGAAAACACTGGTGGTATTATCACCAATACTGGTTCCTAACTCCGAGATATAGGCTGCCCCAAAAATACTGGTAATCGCTGCCGCTATGCTTAGAGTTATCTTGTATCTTTCGGAAACTTTATCGAGGGAATGATAGGTAATTAGGTGAACTAACCATTGATTTAACCCGTGAAATCCTCCCATTAAAAACCCGACGACAATTGGAGGCAGTTTCAGATAATAAATAGCGACAAAGAAGGGAACATCAATCAGGGGGTTAAAAAAAGTTTGTATCTGTGCGGGTAGGACATCATACTTAAACCTTCCTGTCAATAACATATAGGGATTATAGAAATGATAATTGCGTAAATCCCAACTAACATCTTGACCTAAGATAACCGAGATAATTCCTAAAGCAATAAAGTAGATAATTGCCCAAAATAAGGGATGAGAAAGTGGAAAAAGTTTCAGAGTTGTCATAATTAAAAGTTCAAGATTTATTTGTTTAGTTTTACTAGCTTAACTTGGCAATTTATAGTTAAGGATGAGACTAAGATTACCTAGTAACAATCCCCCCAAGACAATAAGCATGATTATTTTAACAAAATTAGTTAAAATTTTCGATTTTTTCTCGGTTAAATCATTCAAGAAAAATCCCCCTAAAATAATTGCCGTTCCGATAATAAAGTAATATCTACCGTAAGGGGAACTCAAAACCCAATCCTTAATATTTAAATTCACCGACCAAACGACAAGAAAACTAAAGATAGTGGCAGCAGTGATAAAATCAGAGTTTTTACGAAAATCGTCTAAGAATATACCAAGCACCAGAAAGAGAAATCCATAGTAAGGAATTACATACCAAGCATAGTAATGACTTTGAGCACCAGAAAAGGTGAGAAGAATTGTATAGATTAATATAGGAAAAATTACTAATCGTATTTTAGATATTTTCAAAGGAAATCTGGACACTAACAGGAGAGTGATCCAACTAAAAATTAACCAACCATCCTCAAAAAAAACTGTGGGTAAAACTAGATTTTTTAACATAGCAAAATCCGTAAAGCGATTTTTATGTTCTTGAACAGTAGTTAAAAACCAACTAAAATCATAAAACCAACCGTAAAGGTAATACAAACCAAAGGATAAAACTGCCGTCAGAGAAGCGATTAAGCTATCTCGCCAATTTTTTTGTAATAACAGTAAAGCGACTAGAGAAGCTAGAATATATAATCCTGTCACCTTAACTAAAGGTGCTAAACCCCCTAAAAATATAGCCAAATATAGATACTTTTTTTGAGACTTTTCACCGTACTGAAAGAATAAAAGTGCTACCGCTAAACTTAGACATAATAATAAATTTTCACTAACTGCTAAACGAGATAAAAAAACCGTATTGGGGTTAGTGGCAAAAATTAAAGAAGTTATAATCGCCACACTGGTATTAGTCAAACGTAAAGCTAATAAATAAAGTAAGAAAATAGAGAGAGTACCAAAAACTAAAGAAGGAATCCTAATTACTGTTAAACTACAGTCAAAAAATTCCTTTGCTCCCGATAAAATAGCCGTCATACCCACAATTAATCCAAACAAGGGAGGATGATCGAACCAAGGGGTAACAAAACGATAACGAACGGCAGTTTTTTCCCAAACTGTCACCAGAAAATCATCCGTGGGACTGAGGAAAGACCAACTGGTAGGAACTCCCTCTTGAATCAAACTCATGCCACTCCAAGCAAAAGCAAATTCATCTTGAGTCCAGTTATAGGGAGGCAAGGAATCGTACTGATAATATCTTAAGATAAAACCTAATCCAGTAATTAAAAAACCCAGAAATAGACGGTAATCAAACTTTTCAAAATGCTTAAATAGAAAATCTCGTTGCATCATTATTCTGAAATTAGCTCGCTATTTATTTTTTTGGGTGAACCCGTGCTATTGTATCACGGTTTGACGGTTAAATTTTTTAACAAACCCAGATCGATTAAACACCTGATTATCGAGATGATTTAACCTTGATAATTTCTCCTTCGTAAATTCTCAGGGGTATCAAATGGCAAACTCATCTTTATAGCCAACTCCAGACAAGGGACTCATTTCTGGCAGAAAAGTTCCCCAGTTTCTCCCTGCTAAACTACCACTTAAGAGATTGACATTACCATCAGCAATATGCTAAAAAACATTAGCTTGATAGCCGAGTAACAACAATTACCCCGTTAAAAATCCCGATATTTTCCCCTAAAGCAAACATCTTGTCCTTGGTTGTAAACATGATTCGTCAGTTAAATTATTCTAGAGTTTGGTTGTTATTAATCCTTATTTTTGCCCTTTTCCTACGTCTAAATGCCGCTTTCTCTTATCCTAATATTCTCTGGCCGGATGAAATTTTTCAGACCTTAGAACAGGGTCATCGACTAGCTTTTGGCCATGGGATGATACCTTGGGAGTTTCGGGACGGGATTCGTTCTTGGTTATTTCCGGGCATTCTTGGCGGGATTATGAAGCTAACTGCTGGTTTTTCCGAGGGCTCCAGTGGCTATCTGGCCAGCGTCAAGATTTTCCTCAGTTTACTATCTTTAATCCCCGTTTGGATCGGATTCTCGATCGCCTACGAAAGCATCGGTTTGGCCGGCGCTATCCTAACCGGCGGTATTTGTGCGATTTGGTTTGAATTTATTTATTTTGCCCCGAAAGCCTTCACCGAAGTTATTGCCGCTTATTCCCTGCTGGTGGGCGTTTATTTAGGATGTTACGGCAAAAATCCCCCCTCTCGTCAGCGACTGTATTGGACGGGGTTTTTCTACGGATTGACCACCTATCTTCGATTTCATTTACTGCCGGCCATCGCCATCGCCCTCATTTATCAAG
Source organism: Microcystis wesenbergii FACHB-1317 (assembly GCF_014696875.1). Classification (GTDB taxonomy): domain Bacteria; phylum Cyanobacteriota; class Cyanobacteriia; order Cyanobacteriales; family Microcystaceae; genus Microcystis; species Microcystis wesenbergii_A. The sequence goes on from NZ_JACJQV010000192.1 coordinate 17,967, forward strand.
TTAGACAAAAAAACTTTCCACAATTACTGCCCCTTGCCCTCGGTTTTATCGGTCCGGTTTTGCTGGGGGGTGCTTTAGACGCTTTCACTTTGTCCACCCCCTTCCAATCGATTTGGAAACTGATCTGGATTAATATTTTTGAAGGAAAATTTAATAGTTTTGGCGTATCCCCCTGGCAGCAATATTTTACTTGGTTAGCCCTCAATTGGTCTTGGTGGCTGTTTCCGATCCTCTTCTTCTCTGTAATCGCTGCTCGTCGTCACTGGATTCTCGCCCTTCTAGCCCTAGTTATTATCCTCTCTCACAGCTTTTTAGGTCACAAAGAATATCGTTTTATTTTCCCCGCCTTACCACTAATTATTATTCTCGCTGGTTTGGGGACTGCCACTCTCGTCTCACGTTTATCGTTAATGCGAGGTTCCCTCGCCGGCAAAACTATCGTTATTTTTAGTAGTTTACTTCTTTGGGCTTTTCTCTCTTGGTTGTTGGCGGGGCGTTTTAATACGGACCAGACTTTTAATTTCGGACCGCCTTGGCAAAAACCGGGCTATACTCACTGGCAAACCCACGGCGGACAATTACAAGCCTATCAGTATTTAAGTAGCGAGAAAAAACTGTGCGGTTTAGGAGTAAAAGGATTGGCGTGGCAGTACACGGGGGGATACGCCTACTTACACCAAGATGTACCGATTTATTTCCTTAAAGATAACCAAAATTTCGAGGAACTACAACCTTATTTTAATTATCTATTATTTAACCAAGACACTGCCGCGGTCGGAGATTATCAACGGGAGAAATGCTTTAACGGAACTTGCGTTTACAGGCGCTCGAACTCTTGTCAAGTTAACCCGAATTATCATATCAATCAGTATCTCAAAGAAGCTGGCGAGTAGGATAATATATCCTTAGGCAAACTTGCTAAATTTGTCAAAAATAAGTCTAAAAAGCAGAGAAAAAAATTTAATTATGTAAGCGGGATAACTTCGATCATGAAAAAAGTTAAAATCTTGCCAATTTACCTAAGTTTTCTAATTTTAATCTATATAATTTCTGTCATGACGGTCAACCTCTCCTCTTTCCCCGGATTGCACGGAGATGAGGCTTGGTTTGGACTGAATGCCAGGGAAATCCTCCACCACGGAACTCGATCGCTCCACGGACTAAACACCTATACTAGCTCTTTCTATAGCTGGTTAATTTCCCTAACATTTCGCTTGCTAGGCATCAAAGTTTTTTCCCTGCGATTACTGGGGGTTTTCCTTAACCTATTAGGTTTTATTATCGTCGTTTATAGCCTGAATAAATATGTGGATCAAAAGACGAGTATTCTTTTCTTATTTTTACTACTATCTTGTTCTTCTTTACTGCTTTTTCCTAGAATAGCCTGGGAAGTATTCGCTTTACAAGTATTCTTTCTTTCCCTTAAATTTAAGCTTCTTCTCAAGTACTTTAAAAATCATGAATTTACTGGACTCGATATCTTTCTTTTCCTTTTCATAACTTTCCTGGGAGTTATCAATCATTTTATCTTTATCTTTGAATCCCTCGGTTTAACTGTGGCGGCTCTAAGTCTGCACCTACGTTATTTTAATAAAACCACGATCCAGCTTTTCTATTTATCTTTTTTATCCCTGACAGTCGTTTCTATAATTTATGTAACTAAACCTTTAATTAGTGATGAAATTTTTCAAGCATATCGATATATTTTATTGATAATTAGCCTAGCAGTTCTCGCTCTTTTTAGTAAAGTTTTTATCAGAACGCAGCAACAAATTAGCCAGATTTTATCCTTGCCACCACGGTTTAAGCAAATATTTTCTTGGTTAGCTGGTGTTTTTCTCCTACTGCTATCAATATTTTTATTGAGAAACTTCCTGACTATTCATTCCCAAAGTTTTCTTGGCACTATCTCAGGAATTATCGTCATCGAAAGACTCTCCTCCACCCTGTTAACTGTCTTAGAAAAACAATGGTTAGAAATTACTTGGATAGCTCTCATAAGTATTTTTATCCTGCGGGGGTTACAGAAGCTAATCAATAATAACAGTACTAATAACTTACAAACGGAGGTATTTTTCTATTTATATCCCCTATTCTGTTTATTGTTTGTTTCCCTAGCACCGGGTAACTCCGATCGCTATTATATTATTCCGGGTTATCTTTTTCTGATTGCTTTTCCCCTAGTCGTCCGCAGTCAATATATTACCTATCAAGTTCGTTACCTATACCTATCACTAATTATTTTATTAGGATTCACCTTTACCCTGCAGCAAACTCTCCTCTGGATAAATATTTTAGCCACCGAAAACAAATCACCACGATTGATCCGTTATGGAAACTTTCAAGATTTATCCTATCACTTTTTAAAACAAGATCAACTCTTAAAATTCCTGCAAGAAAGACAAATTTGTCAAATAAATCAAATCGATAGAAATACGGTTTACTTTATCTATGCTTCCTTAGACTTTCATTTTCTTGAACGGCAGCTTTCCTGTCATAATCCCACCACTGTTTTGATTGAATACTGTCCCCATTGTCGAGATTTTCCCAAATATTTTAAAATTATCGAAACTAATCATTAGTCCCCGGTATAATTAGAGGAGTCAGAAGGTCAATTGTTCTCTAAGGAAGTTACCCAGAATCTATAATTATTCAAAATCAATTATCAGCAAAAATTCTCAGCTTAATATTCATAAAAGCCAATAATAAGCTGACTTTAAACCTCAATTTTTTTTGGTAAATATATTGACAAATGATTCCGATCAATGGTATGATAAGAGTAGTTTTGGTAAAAATATCGAACAGCCAGACACCCCCTAGACTAACTTAGTAAAATTAATTCCCCCCTATTGATAGATGAAAATCAAGAAATATCTTAAGTTCTGGAAATATCCTCGCTTAGTTGATGAACGAGAGACTTTAATTGAAGAACGAGATTCCCTCAAAGATCATCTGAAGAGTTTGAATCAAGAAAAACAAGAAATGATTCGGGAAAAAAACGCTCTTTATGAAAGATTAGGTCAGTTATCTTTAACCATTCCCGAACTGCAAGAAATTAGTCCCAAACTTCTCGATATTAGCGTGATCAAAAATAAGGCCCGCCAGTTTCGAGTCCAATTAGATGCCGAAAAAGAAAAACTCGCTCCCGACAATTTTGGCTGGTATCCTTACAACACTTTAACCTGCTTCGAGATTCTCGAATTACTATTAACGGGTAAAAACCGTTTTCTACTGGAATTAATCTCGGACAAACCGATTGTTGATATTGGTTGTGCCGATGGCGATCTGGCGTTTTTTCTGGAATCTTTGGGCTGCAAAGTGCAGGTAATGGACTACGCTCCTACTAACTTTAATCTTATGCAAGGAGTTAAACTGCTCAAAACTGCTCTTTCTTCCTCTGTGGAGATTCATGATGTTAACTTAGATTCCCAGTTTCTCCTTCCCGAAAAAAGCTATAGTTTAGTCATCTTCTTAGGAATTTTATACCATCTCAAAAATCCCTACTATGCCCTCGAAACCCTAGCGAAATCTGCCAATTATTGCCTAATTAGCACCCGCATCACTAAGTTTAATGCGGTGAGTAATGCCGCTCATCGAGTCGATCTTTCCCCGATTCCTCTAGCCTATTTACTCGATGAACTAGAAGCAAATAATGATTCTACTAACTATTGGATCTTTTCTAATGCCGGGTTACGCCGAATTTTACAGCGAACTGGCTGGGAAATTTGCGATTATATAACAGTAGGTAATACCGAAAACTCCGATCCCGCCAGTCGTGACGGCGATGAAAGAGCCTATTGTTTAGTAAAAAGTCGTTTCTATCAAGATTAGAAATGCCTAAATATCAGACCAGTCTCCTAAAAATATGAACTATCGCCCTAATCCCCTCTTAAACCGACGTAGTTTGCTGAAATTAGCAGCCCTAGCCGGAGGAAGTGCCGGACTAGCTACCCTTCTCTCCCCTCGGATCAGTTACTCTGCCGACGAAAACCAAGCTAGTGCCAAGAGTATAGAGGCAATAGAGGAATTTTTGCGGCAAATTCGCCCAGTAGATTCGCAAAATCTCCAGTGGACAGAATATAGCTTTGAAACAGTTACCGTTGATCGTCGAGGGCAAATTATCGATCGCCGTCAGGGTAGCGCTCGCTCCTGGCGCGAACCCCTAGGCAACGGCAGCGAACTAGAAATGGTGGCTATTCCGGGGGGCAGTTTTCTACGAGGCTCGAAAAATGAGGAAAAAGGCGATCATACTAGCAGTGAAAAACCAGAAAATTCCCTGACGACGGCGGCCTTTTTTCTGAGCAAATACCCGATCACCCAAGCACAATGGCGAGCGATCGCCCAACTGCCCAAAATTAATCTCGAACTCAACCCGGCGCCCTCCTTTTTCCAAGGGGATAACTTACCCGTTGAGAGAGTCTCCTGGTACGAGGCGATCGAATTTTGTCAACGACTCTCCCGATCCACCGGCAAAGATTACCGACTAGCGAGTGAATCACGCTGGGAATACGCCTGTCGCGCCGGTACAACCACCCCCTTTTACTGCGGGGAAACCCTCACCAGCGAGCGGGCCAATTACTTTGCCGTCTATGATCCCTACGCCGAAGAACCCAGCAGCGCCTATCTGGCCAGGACTACCCCGGTGGGCAGTTTCGCCCCCAATAATTTCGGTCTCTACGATATGCACGGCAACGTGGGCGAATGGTGCGCCGATAGCTGGCACCGCAATTACGAGGGAACCCCGCCCCTGGATGGTAGTGCTTGGTTAGACAGGGATAATCGCTTGCAGCCCCGTTATCGTTCCGCCCGTTTAGTGCGAGGGGGCAGTTGGGGCGATGAAGCTAGGCACCTACGCAGTGCCAATCGCACCTTTTGCCTTCCCGATCAACACCACAGTGTCTTGGGTTTACGAGTCATGGCCGATAGTACCGGTTAATCAATGCTTGTGTCCGCCCAAGAGACGACAAAGGTATGGTTCAATAGGGTAGATTGCCAAAAGGCCAAAAGTATTCAGAATCTTCTGCCGTTGTCAGTGCGTCTATAGCTAAATCAACCGCGAGTGAGGTCAAATTTTTCATGAAGGTACAGCAGTCTCATCTTTTCTTAACTCCCCCCACAGGAGATCTACAGGTACCTTTATCTCCTCCTCCCCCGGACGACGGCAACTTAGAAGAAGAAAAAAATTATCCTCTCAGCCTGTCCCTAGTCATTCCCACCTACAATGAACGGCAAAATATTGTTCAATTAGTCAACATTCTCAGTCAAATACTTGACGAAGCCCTTGCCCATGATTACGAACTGATCGTTGTCGATGATAATAGTCCCGATCGCACTTGGGAAGTCGCCGCATCTTTAATCCCTGAATATCCCCAGCTGCGAGTGCTGCGCCGGGAGGGAGAAAAAGGCCTATCCTCGGCAGTGGTGAGGGGGTGGCAAGTGGCACGGGGCGACATACTTGGGGTCATCGATGCCGATTTACAGCACCCCCCGGAAGTGTTATTAAAATTATTCGAACAAACCAGAGCCGGAGCCGATCTCGCCGTGGCTAGTCGCCATGTGGAAGGGGGTGGAGTCAGCGAATGGAGTCTGACTCGACGCTTCCTCTCCCGGGGGGCGCAGCTGTTGGGATTAGTCATTCTGCCTAATGTGGTGGGACGGGTATCAGATCCGATGAGTGGCTATTTCATGGTTAATCGACAAGCGATCGCGGGCCCGATCTTAAACCCGATGGGCTATAAAATTCTCCTCGAAGTTATCGGCCGCGGCAATATCGACCGGATCGCCGAAGTGGGTTACGTTTTCCAAGAGCGTCAAGACGGCGAAAGCAAAGTCACCTGGCAACAATACATCGAATATATCCTGCACCTGCTGAAATTGCGTTCCCGCGGTCGTTTCGGTCGTCTGAAAAGACGTTGGCAATTCCCCCTCGCTCGCTTTCTTCGCTTTAGTTTAGTCGGGTTTAGTGGCGTATTTGTCGATATGGCTATCTTTTATCTCCTCAGCGATCCCACTACCCTCGCTTGGGGAGTAACTCGCAGTAAGATTATCGCCGCCGAGGTAGCTATTATTAATAATTTTCTCTGGAATGATCGCTGGACTTTTGGCGATTTGTCCACTGGCCAAAATCAGTGGCAGCAGCGTCTGAAACGTTTTCTTAAATTTAATCTTATTTGTTTGGCCGGTTTGATCCTCAACGTGCTGCTCTTGAACTTTTTCTTCAATGTCTTACATATTAATCGCTATATTGCTAACTTAATAGCGATCGCTATAGTTACCGTTTGGAACTTCTGGATGAATTTAAAACTCAGTTGGCGTGTGACGGATGTTAAACCGGAAAAGTCCGGCAAGCCATAGGAAAGCCTGGGAAAACTTGCCCTCTCAAGGAGGGGATGGAATGGCTTAATCAAAATGCCGATGACTTTGCTTGGGGAAAGGCCGCCGACCCCGATTATTAGATGGGTTTATCCCGATACGATTACTTCCAAGCTTTCCCCCATTGTCCCACTGTTCACGCCGTCCAACGCCAGGACACCCCCCTAACCATCATTAAACATTGTCGTCAGCCATGATCGAAATGACTGCTATTCCGCCGATTTCCCTGCAAAACTACCGTATCGCCGCGATTATTCCCTGTCACAACGAACAACTAACGATCGCTAAAGTTGTCTCCCAATTCCAAACTTTTTTGCCAGAAGCGGCAATTTATGTCTATAACAACCGCTCTAGCGATGATACCGTGACCGAGGCCCTCAAAGCGGGGGCGATCGTGCGTCAGGAAATCCAACCGGGAAAAGGCAATGTTGTCCGGCGGATGTTTGCCGATATCGAGGCCGATATCTATATTCTCATCGATGGTGATGATACCTACGAAATTGCGGCAGTACGACGCTTAATTGAACGAATGTTGGGGGAACAATTGGATATGGTGGTCGGTGCGCGTCGGGAAGCGGCAAAATCCTCCCAGGCTTATCGTCCCGGTCATCGCGCTGGTAATCTATTTTTAACAGGATTGGTGAAATTTCTGTTTGGAGCGCGTTTAATCGATATGCTCTCCGGTTATCGCGTCTTTTCTCGTCGTTTCGTCAAATCTTTTCCCGCTTTGTCCAATGGTTTCGAGATTGAAACCGAGTTAACTATCCACGCTTTAGAATTAAAAATTCCCTTCGCCGAAGAACCAACCCTCTACGGGGAACGTCCCGAAGGTTCCCAAAGTAAGTTAAAAACCTTTCAAGATGGCTGGCGAGTATTGGGAACCGCTATCCTACTTTTTAAAGAAATTCGTCCTTTTCTCTTTTTTAGCCTTGTCTCGCTAATTTTGGCGGTTATTTCCCTCCTCTTAGCGATCCCCGTCCTGTTTGAATACCTCGAAACCGGCTTAGTACCACGTTTTCCCACCGCTATTTTATCGGCCTCGATCATGCTTTTAGCCTTTTTAAGTTTGACCTGTGGCATGATCCTCGATTCCGTCTCCCGGGGACGAAAAGAGATGAAACGAATGGCCTATCTAGCTAACAGTTGGCTGAAAGGTTAGGGAAAAAGTTCGCTAAACATACAGGTCTAGGTCACATCTGGGGTTAAACCGTCTCTAACCGTTGCAGCACGGAGGAGGGTTTTTTGTCAATAAATTCCGCCGGCGAAATTTGATATTTAATCAGATTGGCTAATTCCTGTAGTTGGCTGATGGCTTCTGCACCTTCGAGTTTCATTAACTCTCGATCATCGCGCATTTCTGTCCAGGTGATGCCGTAATCGGACACGAGAAACCGAATTAGATGGGTTTCACCCAATCCCACCATAAAAGATGCGCTGTTCATTTGACCGCCACAGGTGTAGCAAGATGCTAGATAACCTTGATTTTCTAGTGCGATCGCTAAGGCCTGTAAATCCATGACCAAGTCTTTGACTAGTTGGCGATGCTGTTCTGCAAGTCGTTTAAACACAATGTTCCTCCTGACAACACTGATCAAGTATAAAACCTTAACACTTTTTTAAGATTCTTTTTTGAGAAAATAAGGTAGATGAACCAGGTTTTTTTACGGATGTTAAGTAACAAAATGTAAAGAACCCGATACCTAGAGTAGCGTGAATTCCTGATATCGCCAAGTATGTGTAAGTACAAAGATACCAGTTTATCCGTCTTTCCACCCCCTCGATCCCAACTATTCCCATCATGCCTATTTTTAAAGTTTAAGATCCGGTTTCGACAAAAAAGTTCGCAAATCTAGGTTGACAATTACATAAACCTATGCTTCTATGCCGGATGCGGAGGGGTGTGGGGTGTGACCCCCCCAACCCCCCCGACATCGGGGGGGCAGGTGGGGTGTGGGGTGTGGGGTGTAGGGTGTAGGGTGTGGGGTGTAGGGTGTGGGGTGTGGGGTGTAGGGTGTAGGGTGTTTTCTCAGTGAACTGATAACTGATAACTGATAACTGATAACTGATAACTGATCACTGATCACTGATCACTGATTGCTGATAAGATTGTTACGAAAATATAAACACGAAATTCTATAGTTAGCCATGACCCAAAACGGAAGCTCGAAGTCGATCGTTGTCTCTCCCTCGATCCTATCGGCGGATTTTAGTAAATTAGGAGCCGATATCGAGGCTGTGGATAAGGCAGGAGCCGATTGGATTCACGTTGATGTGATGGATGGTCGTTTTGTCCCGAATATCACCATTGGACCCCTGATTGTCTCCGCTATTCGTCCCTATACGAAAAAACCTTTAGATGTGCATTTAATGATCGTGGAACCGGAAAAATATGTGGCTGACTTTGCGAAAGCAGGTGCTGACATTATTTCTGTTCACGCTGAACATAATGCTTCTCCCCACCTCCATCGTACTCTTTGCCAAATTCGCGAACTCGGTAAACAAGCGGGTGTGGTATTAAATCCCTCCACTCCCTTAGATTTAATCGAATATGTGCTGCATTTATGCGATTTAGTCCTAATTATGAGCGTTAACCCCGGTTTTGGTGGCCAGAGTTTTATCCCGGAAGTTGTCCCCAAAATCCTTCAATTACGCCAAATGTGCGATGAAAAAGGCTTGGATCCCTGGATTGAAGTGGATGGCGGCTTAAAACCGGCTAATACTTGGCAAGTTCTCGAAGCGGGTGCTAATGCGATCGTAGCAGGTTCGGCGGTATTTAATGCCCCTGATTACGCAGCAGCGATCGAAGGTATCCGTAACAGCAAACGTCCCCAACCTCAATTAGCCACCGTTTAATTGCCGCAGGGGTGGGTTAGCTGTTGATTAATTAGGGTCTGCTGAAAAAGTTTTTTGTGGGGACAGGGTGTGACCCCCCCTGCCCCCCCGACATCGGGGGGGTGTGGGGTGTAGGTTTTTACTGATTCCCATCTGGTCAATTACCTAATTTTCAGAGAAAAAGTCCCGTAATTTTCCCACGATCACTCCCATAACTGGTACTTTTTGATTGACAAAAAGTCTAAAAGTCTTACCCAACAAGGTTTTTAGATTTATTCAGCCAGCCTTAATTATCTTAGTATTGGCACTAACCCACTCTGCTGATTTGTTCTAAAACCTGCTGCCATAAACCCGAATTAGAGACGGCTAAAACTTCGCTAGAATCAGCTTGTAGGGGATTACCAGACCAATCGCTAATTATTCCGCCCGCACCTTCAATAATCGGGATTAAAGCACAAAAATCGTAGTATTTCAGGTCTGATTCTAGGATTACCATCGGCATGGCAGTGCAGCCAGTGGCTAACATCATATAGTTATAACAATCACCCCCAAAAGCGGTACGTTTACAGACGGTTTGCATCTGACGAGCGATCGCTTGTTGTCGTTCTGTGATAAACATTAAGGGAGTGGTGGAGGCTAAACAAGCATTTTTTAAGGCAAGTTCTTGATCTTGACAGTAGGGATTAACAATCATCTGGTTATTATAAAGACTCCCTTTTCCCTTCACTCCTAACCAGCGATCGCCTAAAATCGGTTGATCGACAATTCCTAAAATCGGTTGATTTTCTGCCACTAGGCCGATTAAAGTCCCAAAAATCGGTAATCCTTTGACAAAAGAGGATGTGCCATCGATCGGATCTAACACCCAATAACGACCACTTTGGGAGGGAATATTGGCTCCTTCTTCCCTAATAACCCCATCTTCAGGCAATTCTCGCCGAATAATCGCCACCATCGCCTCCTCAGCTTCTTGATCGGCGATTGTTACTATTGAGGAAACTTGATCGAGTTTGGTTTCGGTTTCTAGATGAGGCTGCCGAAAATAGCGCCGGATAATCTCTCCAGACGCGTCCGCTAATTGATGAGCTAGTTGGATAGTGCGATCGATATTCATCAATAAAAGTTATCCATACAGGAAAACAATAATGTTTATTTATGGCAAAGGGGAAGTGGAGGATTTAGCGGAAATTTCCTTATCACCCTAAATCCCTATTGCCTCTTGGATAGTGCGATCGATATTCATCAATAAAAGTTATCGATACAGGAAAACAATAATGTTTATTTATGGCAAAGGGGAAGTGGGGAGATGGGGGATTTAGCGGAAATTTCCTTATCACCCTAAATACCCTATTGCTGCGTCGAACCTAGAACTATCAATGGGTAACAGCTTGATTTTGACTCCATAATTAAATTAGTCAACGATCGACTCAATCTCAAGACGAGAAAAAATTAATCTATTAGGAGTTTAGCTGATGACGGCTTTTACGGAAAATGACCTAAAAAGGTTAGAAGATTTGATTATCAATGGACAAAAAGCGATCGAAACTCGTTTAACCTCTTTGGAGAGTGGACAAAAAGCGATCGAAACTCGTTTAACCTCTCTGGAGAGTGGACAAAAAGCGATCGAAACTCGTTTAACCTCTTTGGAGAATGGACAAAAAGCGATCGAGAATAGCATCGGAGAGATCAAAAGAGAAATTCAAGTCCTAGAGATAGGACAGACGGAAATTAAGGGAGAAATCAGGACTTTAGACGCAAAAATCACGGGTTTAAATGAAAGAGTGCAACTCATCGAGGCATCCGTGGGAAAAATTCCCGATTTAGCCGAAAAAATTGGGGAAGTAAAAAACTGGAAACAGATCGGTATATCGATTGTGACTGCTTTTGTGGGTGGGGTAATTGGTTGGTTGATTCGGGGAAAATAAAACTAAGGAATGTAACATAGTATTAAGCATTTGTATATTTTTATTAATTTTTATGGAACAGACAGCTTTAAATCTGATCGCGATTACCGTTTTTTCGATCACTCTTTCCGTATTTGTCACCCCTTTGCTGTCTATTTCGCCTTTTGTCCCCGCTTTAGCTACTTTTAGCCTCTTGGGATTAGTTACCGTTGATACTCTCACCTTTAATAACCGGGGCGTGACTTTACTACTGGATGCTCTTTCTCCCAGTAAACACCGTCAAAGAGTTATTCACCACGAAGCCGGACATTTTCTCACCGCTTATATTTTAGGCATTCCGATCGCCAGTTATAGTTTGACCGCCTGGGAAGCCTTTCGTCAAGGCCAGGAGGGAGTCGGCGGTGTTCAATTTGACATAGCAGATTTAGAGCAAAAAGTCAAGAACTTTACTGATTTTCCCGCTTTTTTAGAGCGAATTTCTACGGTGTGGATGGCGGGAATTGCTGCCGAAACCTTAGTTTATGGTAAAGCAGCAGGGGGAGAAAGCGATCGATTTTATCTGCAATCGGCCTTAAAATTAGCGGGGGTTCCTGAGAATAATTATGCCCAAAAAGAGCGTTGGAGTTTATTACAGGCAAAAACTCTTTTAGAAAAACAACAGACTGCCTACCAAGCTTTAGTGATAGCTATGGAAAAAAGGGCAAGTGTGGAAGAATGCTGTCGGGTGATTAGTGAAAGTTTAGTATAACGGGAAAAGTAATCAGGGATGAATTTGATGATTTCCCCGTTAAATTTTTATGAATAATCAGAGCATTCAGTCCGATCAGCGATTAGCTTTAATTGTGCGCGGAGCAGTACAAGGAGTCGGTTTTCGTCCTTTTGTTTATCGATTAGCAACGGAATTAAACCTAACGGGTTGGGTGAATAATACAGCAGCGGGAGTTTTTATTGAAGTTGAGGGCAATCGAGAAAAACTAGAAACTTTTTTGACTCGATTATCTTTAGAAAAACCACCTCGATCGCTAATTGAAAATATTGAGACTCAATGGTTAAATTCTATCGGTTATCAAAACTTTAGCATACGTCATAGCAGCGGCGGTGAAAAAAATACAATTGTTCTGCCCGATTTAGCCACTTGTCCCGATTGTTTAGCCGATATTTTTGACCCCAATAATCGTCGTTATCGCTATCCTTTTACTAACTGCACTAACTGCGGTCCTCGCTACAGTATTATCGAGAGTTTACCCTATGATCGCAGTGCCACAACCATGAGGGGTTTTAATCAGTGTCCCGAATGTCAAAGGGAATACGAAAACCCTCTAGATCGCCGTTTTCATGCCCAACCGAATGCCTGTCCTCGTTGCGGACCCCAAATTAGTCTTTTAGACAGTCAAGGCTCTGTATTAGCGGAAAAAGATCAAGCTTTAATCGCCACTGCTAGAGCAATTGAACAGGGAAAAATTATGGCGATCAAAGGATTAGGAGGATTTCACCTGGTTGTCGATGCAAGAAATACGGAAGCAGTGCAAAAATTGCGACAACGTAAACAGCGACCGGATAAGCCTTTTGCCGTGATGTATCCTAATCTTGAGTTAGTGAAAAAGCATGGTTATGTCTCTTCTTTAGAATCGCAATTATTGCAGTCTTCTGCTGCGGCAATCGTCCTGATCAAACAGCGAAAAAATTATCTTTCTGCTGGCGTTTCTCCGGATAATCCCTATCTAGGAGTCATGTTACCCTATACTCCCCTACACCATCTTTTATTAGCAGAATTAGGCTTTCCTATTGTAGCAACCAGTGGTAATCTAGCCGATGAACCTATCTGTATTGAGGAAAAAGAAGCTTTAAAAAAATTAGGAACAATTGCCGATTTATTTCTAGTTCATAATCGTCCCATAGTTCGACCGGTGGATGACTCTATTATCAGGGAAATGGCAGGAAAAGCGATGATTTTGCGGCGAGCGCGGGGATATGCTCCCTTTCCCATTAAAGTTAATGATGGAGATTTTCCCCCGATTTTGGCTGTGGGAAGTTATTTTAAAAATACCGTGGCTATCTACCAAAAAAATCAAGTTTTTATCAGTCAACATATCGGCGATTTAGATACGGTTAAGGCTGTCAATCATTTTGAAAATATCCTCGATAGTTTAAAAAAATTATACGAGTTTGCACCCGAAGTTATTGCCTGTGATGCTCATCCTGAATATCTAGCGACCAAGTACGCTTATAGCTTAAATTTGCCCGTTATTCCCATTCAACACCATTACGCTCACGTTTTATCCTGCATGGCAGAACATCAGCTACGACCTCCGGTTTTAGGGGTTGCTTGGGATGGAACAGGATACGGTTTAGACGGCACAATTTGGGGGGGAGAGTTTATCCATATTGCTGCCGATTCTTGGCAGCGAGTCGCCCATTTTAAACCCTGGCTATTACCGGGAGGAGAAAAAGCGGTTAAAGAACCCAGACGAGTGGCTTTAGGATTACTAGAAGTTATGGAAAATACTGATAGGATAAAATCAGCTTTTAGTGAACAGGAATGGTCTATTTTTAGGCAAATGTTAACCAAAAAAATTAATTGTCCTTTAACTTCTAGTGTCGGGCGTTTGTTTGATGGTGTGGCGGCGATTCTAGGTTTATGTTATCAATTAAGTTTTGAGGGACAGGCAGCAATGCAGTTAGAATTTGCCCTTGAGGGCATTAAAACGGAGGAATATTATAATTTTTCTTTATCAGCTGACTCACCCATAGTTATTGATTGGAATCAGCTAATTTTAGGAGTTGTTGAGGATTTAGAAAAACAAGTACAAATCGGCATAATTGCCGCTAAATTTCATAATAGTTTAAGTGAGATTATTGTAGAAATTGCTCAGAAAATAGGCAGAGAAAAAATTCTCCTGACGGGAGGCTGTTTTCAAAATCGTTATCTGACGGAAAGAACAATTAATCGCCTACAAGCTTCGGGATTTCAACCCTACTGGCAGCAAACTGTTCCCACTAATGATGGTGGTATTAGCCTTGGTCAAATTATCGGTGCTTTTTCTCAACTTAAACAGTTCTAGATAGGACAAAATTAACTTCTTGGTTAGGACAGGCAAGAGGTAGTTATAAACCACAGAGACACAAAGAACACAGAGAGCCGATTTTTTTCTAGACTGTTGGGATTGTCGAAAATTGAGATTTTAGCTTAAACGATGCCACTCAACGATTTTATTGCCTACTTTCAAAATAATTGCTTGACCTAAACCCAGTTCTTGTGTCACATTAACTAGATGGGCGAAATTTTGACGAGTGATTGCTAGTCCCTGCAAACAGGCTAGAAAATCGAGACAGAGAACCGTAGAAAATTCCCAAGTTTGTCGGTAAACACGGCAATTATCGGGTAAAAAAGCCACAAGAGCGCGAAAATGAGTCAAAGCGGCTTTCTCAAAATTGGCGCTAGTGCAGTCAAAAGACGAGTGCTGATAGCTCATAAAAACTTTGCCTGATAGGGAGAGAGCAGGGTTTTCCTCAGACTAGCACCTCGCTTCTGGGGATCACCTTCCCTTTAGAATTTCTCAATAGACTGGCAAATCCCCCCAGAGGAGTATTGTTACCCGCGAACAAATTGCCAGAAGCTAGGTTTCTTCCCAGAGATAGTGTACTTTAGATATTGATGTCCTTCCGGCTGGCAAGATAACCTATAAATTTTCCCACTCGTCCCCAGCGATAAAAGGCTGTATTTAGTTAAAAATCAAGTGTTGACTTTGATGCCAAACTTGCCTAGTAAAAAATGATCACAGCCTCAAGTTGCCGCTTAACTACTTGACTAATTAACTGATAACTGGTAACTAAAATTATGAATAATGCAATTGTCAAACCGAGAGATGTACAAGTAGCACCGATCGCCGTCGATACTTTTGTCTTTCGTTCCCGCACTTGGGACCGGTTAAAATTCGAGATCGAATACGGATTACAAAAGGGAACCACTGCCAATAGTTATCTAATTAAAAGTGAAAAGGTCGCTCTTTTTGATCCACCAGGCGAATCATTCTCGGCTATATTTTTAGAGGCTTTAACTAAAAGAATCGATCCGAAAACTATTGATTATATTATCCTCGGTCATGTTAACCCCAATCGTGCCGTCACCCTCAAGGCACTTTTAGAAATCGCTCCTCAAGTCACTTTTGTTTGTTCCAATCCGGGGGCAATTTCCCTGAAAAAAATTCTCGAAACCGAAGCATTAAATCTGTTCGTTGTCAAGGGGGAAGAAATATTAAATTTAGGAGCAAATCATCAATTAGAATTTATCCCCACTCCTAACCCCCGATTTCCCGATCAACTCTGTACCTACGACAGTAAAACCGATATTCTCTACACCGATAAATTGTTCGGAGCGCACGTTTGTGGCGACCAAATTTTTGATGAGGGTTGGAGCGTTTATAACGAAGATCGGCGTTATTATTTTGATTGTCTCATGGCTCCCTATGCCAGCCAAATTAGCAACGCTTTGGAGAAATTAGCCGCTAAATCGCCCTTATTTTATGCTGTTGGTCACGGTCCTCTGGTGCGTTACGCGATGCACGAATTGACCCTTTCCTATCAACAATGGTTAGCAGTACAAAAGTATCAAGAGTTGACAATCGCCCTGATTTATGCCAGTGCCTACGGCAACACCACCACCCTCGCTCAAGCGATCGCCATGGGGATCACGAAAGCGGGAGTAGCAGTCACGGCGATTAATGCCGAGTTCGCTGAACCGGACGAGATCAAAACGGCGATCGAAAAAAGTGTCGGTTTTATCTTTGGTTCCCCCACTTTGGGAGGACACGCACCGACTCCCATCCAAACCGCCTTGGGGATTACCCTAGCAAATGGCGATAAAAGCAAGCTGGTGGGAGTTTTTGGCTCCTACGGTTGGAGTGGGGAAGCGGTCGATCTTTTAGAAGGTAAATTCCGGGATGGCGGTTATCGCTTCGGTTTTGAGCCAATTCGGGTTAAATTTAAACCCACGGAGGCAATTTTAAAGACCTGTGAGGAAGCAGGAACCGATTTCGCTCAAGCAGTCAAAAAAGCTCGCAAAAGCAGACAACCGAAAACTAATGTTAACCAATCCCAAAGCGATCGGCGATCGCAGGCTTTGGGCCGTTTGGTGGGTTCTCTCTGTATCGTCACCTGCGAATTGGGAGAATTGCGCGGCGCCATGTTAGCCTCTTGGGTATCGCAAGCGACGTTCACACCCCCCGGATTGACTATTGCCGTGGCGAAAGAACGAGCGATCGAGTCTCTGCTTTATAGCGGTACGCCTTTTGTCCTTAATATCCTCCAAGAAGGTGAACATTTGGCTTTAATGAAGCATTTTCTTAAACCTTTTTCCCCCGGAGAAGATCGTTTTGCTAATATCGAAACCACTAAAGCTGAGAACGGTGGGCCGATTCTGGCCGAAGCGCTCGCTTATCTGGAATGTCGGGTAGAACAACGAATGGAGTGCGGTGATCATTGGCTGCTTTATGCGATCGCAGAAAAAGGCAAGGTTTTACACCAGGGTTTAACCGCCATCCATCATCGCAAATCCGGCAGTTATTATTAACTCATGGTGACGGTCAAGGGATCGCAAAAAACAAGGGTTTCAGCTGATCCCGAAAGTGAACAATACTCTCCCCTATCCTTCTGCTACTGTTTGTAAAACAAGATCAATAAATTTCTGGCTGTAGTATATGCCTTGTTGTTGCATCGTTTCTATGTAAGGTTTGACTGCAGCGATCTTTCCCAACTGTTTTGCTTTAATTAAAATACCGATCGAACCTGTAATTGGAATATTGAGAGATTTACACACCTGACGAGCAGCTAATTCATCGATAAGCACTAAAGAGGCTTTTTGTTCTAGTGCAAGGACGATGACTTCTGATTCTCCTCGATCTAGAGTCGGTAATAGTAAGGAAACCTGCTGTTGAGAGGCGATTTCTCGGACAGAAATCCACTGTTCTCGTAATAGATCGATCGAGCCAGTTTTGTCTTGATCGTAAGTGCTGATTTCAAGAGCTACTGCCTTAGGAATAACGATGCTTTTAACTATTTCTTGTAAAAGACCGAGTTGACCAATTCGCGCAAAAGCGATGAGGGGAGTAGCGTTACTTACAATCATCAGGCTCCAGTTTTTCTATTCCCTTTAATTCAACCGCTAACGCCGATTCGTCATAATCGAACAATACAATCCCTTTTTTAGACAAAATATCCATAAATTCTAGGCGATTAATTCTCGCTAATTCCGCCGCTTTTCCTAAAGAAAGTCGCTTTTCTTGAAAATAATAAATAGCGGCCAGAAGTTTAATTTCTTGACCGAGTTCATCAATTCCTATTTTTAAAGCGGCAAGAACATCGGGAGAAAATTCTAGATTTAATATTTCATTTTTCATTCTAAGTACCTAGTTAAAAATAAAGTTAACTTTAGAGACAAGGGAACTCCGGAACAGGGAACAGAAGGGTTTCTGACTTTTTTTAAGATGTCTCTTAATTATTACAGCTTACAGCGTTTCTCATAAAGATGAAGTATAATTTGATTTGGCATCGTCTCCTGACTCCTGATTGAGGTGATTAAACCGCACAGTGCGCTATTATAGCAGCGGGCAGAAGGCAGAAGGAAAATCCTTGCCAGAACTGAATTTTAGCGATTTAGGTTGTCCTAACCAACTCGTTCTCTGCTATAAGTCTTATTAAGGGGGTGTTAGACCGATGCAGGTGAGATAGTGGCAGCAATTCTCATTTTGAAACGATTTTGCCTTGTTTCAGCGATCTAGAGATTCGTTAAGAATTTTAACCCCTCTAGGTGCAAGGGTTTTAATGTCATGAAACCTTAAAATGAGAATTGCTGATAATACCTCCCATCGACTCTACCCACTTTATATCCATTTTGTCCTTAATATCCGGCAAGAAGGACAACATATAGCTTTAATGAAGCATTTTCTCAAACGTTTTACTCCAGGAGAAGATCGTTTCGCTAATATCGAAACCACTAAAGCTGAGAACGGTGGGCCGATTTTGGCCGAAGCGCTCGCTTATCTGGAATGTCGGGTGGGACAACGAATGGAGTGCGGTGATCATTGGTTGATTTATGCGATCGCAGAAAAAGGCAAGGTTTTACACCAAGGTTTAACCGCCATCCATCATCGCAAATCCGGCAGTTATTATTAATTTGTTGTTATGATCATTTCAGGGGGTGTGTTAAGGCAAAATAACGCACCCTGATTTATCAGAAAATAAATTCTTATGAAAAGCATTGTTTTAATTGTTGGCTTTGAAACCTTTAACACCAATTTATATCGGCAATCGGCCCAGTTAGCTAGTTCTAAATGTCCCGATTTAGAAGTAAAAGTATTCAGCGATAAATCCTTGACTAGCGAACCGGAAATAGTCGAGCAAGCTTTAGCCACTGCCGACGTTTTTTTTGCTAGTTTGATCTTCGATTACGATCAAGTTACTTGGCTGCGGCAACGAGCGGCACAGATTCCGATTCGCTTAGTTTTTGAGTCTGCTTTAGAGTTAATGAGTTTAACCCGTTTGGGAGAATTTGCCATCGGGGATAAACCAAAAGGAATGCCAAAACCAATTCAATTTATCTTGAGTAAATTTTCCAGTGGCAAGGAAGAAGATAAGTTAGCCGGTTATCTCAGTTTCCTCAAAACTGGACCGAAACTGCTGAAATTTATTCCCGCTAAAAAAGTTCAAGATCTGCGTAATTGGTTAATTATTTACGGTTATTGGAATGCGGGAGGAACGGAAAATGTTGCCGCTATGTGTTGGGTAATTGCCCAAAAATATCTAGGATTAAAAGTACAGGAAATACCCGAAGTTATCGAAACTCCCAATAAGGGACTATTACACCCCGATTATCAGGGTTATTTTCTCACTCCCCAAGAATATTTAGCTTGGTATAAAAAAAATAAATCCCTTGATAAACCAGTGGTTGCCCTGCTGCTTTATCGGAAGCACGTTATCAGTAAACTACCCTATATTAATCAATTAATCCGTCATTTTGAAACGGCTAATTTAATTCCCCTACCCGTGTTTATTAACGGAGTGGAAGGTCATACAATTGTTCGGGATTGGTTAACCACAGACTACGAAATTCAGCAAAGAAAAAAAGGAATCATTGAAACTCCTTCTTTAAGTGAAGATGCGGTGACAGTAGATGCAATTGTCTCGACGATTGGCTTTCCTTTGGTGGGGGGTCCTGCGGGTTCTATGGAAGCAGGAAGACAGGTAGAAGTGGCTAAACGAATTCTGTCGGCTAAAAATATTCCTTATCTTATCGCTGCCCCTTTATTGATTCAAGATATTTATTCTTGGACAAGACAGGGAATCGGTGGTTTACAGAGTGTGGTTCTATACGCTTTACCGGAATTAGATGGGGCAATTGATACAATTCCTCTGGGGGGATTAGTGGGGGAAACTATCTATTTAATCCCCGAAAGATTACAGCGTTTAACTGGACGTTTGAATAGTTGGATTAAGTTACATAAAACCCCTCCGCAAGAACGCAAAATAGCCATCATTCTCTATGGATTTCCCCCGGGTTATGGTGCAGTTGGTACGGCAGCTTTGTTAAATGTTCCCCGGAGTTTGGTTAAGTTTTTACAAGCTTTAGAAGCGCAGGGTTATAATCTGGGAACGATTCCCGAAGACGGGGAAGAAATTATTCAAAAAGTTAAGTTTGCCGATGATGAAAATCTCTGTAAACAAAATCGTTTATCGATAGAAACTTTAGAAAATTGGCTAGGTTATCTGTTAACTTCTCGCATTGAAAAACACTGGAAATCTCTGAAAGATGCGGGGATAAAAACCATTGGCGACCATTATCATTTAGGGGGAATTGAGTTAGGTAATATCTGGATTGGAGTCCAGCCACCTTTAGGAATTGCTGGGGATCCGATGCGGTTAATGTTTGAAAAAGATTTAACTCCTCACCCTCAGTATGCAGCCTTTTATCAGTGGTTACAAAAAGATTTTAAGACCGATGCGCTCGTTCATTTTGGTATGCACGGAACCGTCGAATGGCTGCCCGGTTCACCCCTAGGAAATACTGGTTATTCTTGGTCAGATATTTTATTAGGAGATTTACCGAATTTATATATTTATGCCGCTAATAATCCCTCGGAATCTATCCTAGCCAAACGTCGCGGCTATGGGGTGTTAATTTCCCATAATGTGCCTCCCTACGGACGAGCGGGATTATATAAAGAATTGATGATTTTACGAGATTTGATTGCAGAGTTTCGAGAAAATCCTGAGAAAAATTACGCTTTAAGAGATAGTATCCTCCAAAAGATTATTGATACAGGTATCTCTAAAGATTGTCCTTTTCTGGAAGCAGAAAAACAGGGAATAGAATTCACTTTAGAAAATGCCAAATTATTTAGCCGCTATGCACTAACCGATTATTTTGTCAAGGTGTATAATTACCTACAAATCGTCGAACAAAGACTATTTTCTTCGGGTTTACACACCCTAGGAACTGCTCCTAATCAGGAAGAATTAAAAGGTTATCTTGATGCTTATTTCACCGATTTATCTGAGCGAGAATTTCAGCAAATTATCGCTGACGAAGCAACCAATGAAAAGGTTAAAGAAGGCATTGCTATTAAAAATTTATTAGGACAAAATAGCGAAGAATTAACTAATCTTTTGCGGGGATTAAATGGGGAATATGTACCACCAGCGCCAGGGGGTGATTTACTCCGGGATGGTGCGGGAGTTTTGCCCACAGGACGCAATATACACGCTTTAGACCCCTACCGGATGCCTTCCCCAGCAGCCTACACCCGCGGACGAGAAATCGCCAAAAAACTCCTAGAACAAAACCTAACCGAAAAAGGAAAATATCCCGAAACCGTAGCGGGTTTACTCTGGGGATTAGATGTGATTAAAACTAAGGGTGAATCCTTGGGTATTCTCTTAGAATTAGTCGGTGCGGAACCGGTAAAAGAGGGGACAGGAAGAATTGTCAGGTATGAATTAAAACCTCTAGGGGAAATTGGACACCCGCGCATCGATATTCTGGCTAATTTATCGGGAATTTTTCGGGATACTTTTATCAATATTATCGAGTTATTGGATGATTTAATGCAGCGGGCAGCCGAGATAGAAGAATCGGAAAATGATAATTATATCCGTAAGCACTATTTAGCCTTAAAAAGTCAAGGAATTGACAATGCCAGCGCTCGTTTATTTTCCAATCCTGCCGGGGATTTTGGCTCTTTAGTTAATGACCAAGTAGTGGAGGGAAATTGGGACAATGACAACGAATTAGCGAAAACTTGGGAAAAGCGTAATGTTTTTAGTTATGGTCGTCAAGATAAGGGACAAGCGCGACCAGAAGTGCTACAACAGTTATTAAAAACCAGTGAAAGTATTATCCAAGAAATTGACTCGGTAGAATACGGTTTAACCGATATTCAGGAATACTACGGCAATACAGGAGGATTAAAATTAGCCGCAGAAAAACAAAGCGGTAAACGGGTGATGACGAGTTTTGTTGAGAGTTTTTCCAATGATACAACTCCCCGCAAATTAGAGGAGGTTTTGCGCTTAGAATACCGCAGTAAATTACTCAATCCTAAATGGGCTAATGCCATGGTTAATCAAGGTTCCGGTGGGGCCTACGAAATCTCCCAAAGAATGACCGCTTTAATTGGTTGGGGCGGTACGGCTAATTTTAGTGACGATTGGGTGTATGATCAGGCAGCCGATACCTACGCTTTTGATGCAGAAATGGCGGAAAAATTGCGTCAAGCTAATCCCGAAGCTTTCCGTAATATTGTCGGTAGAATGTTAGAAGCACAGGGTCGCGGTTTTTGGCAAGCAGACCCCGACAAATTAGAGAAATTACAGGAATTATATCAATTGACCGATGAAAAATTAGAAGGGGTTACTTAGGTTTTTTAGGCTGCATCTCATTTTTGTCAATCTACCAAGTTGGGATTTTTACGGGGACACTCTCGGCTAAAATCGGTCATTACTTCCGATTTTACCACTCAATCCAAGCCTTTGGGGGGTTCTACCCCCCAAACCCCCCGCGCATTAGTTTTTCGGTGGGATGCTTACACGCAGCCGCTGACCCATCTGTAATAATTTAAGAGTCACTGATAATTGCTGATTGTCGGTATTTCTGCAAATGTGAGATGCACCCGGGTTTTCATCGCAACAGGGAATCCTGATGATAATCTGATTTCCCTCCTGTTTTACTCAGCAGACGGATATTTTCAATCAGGATTGATTTTTCTAACGCTTTGGCCATATCGTATAAAGTCAAGGCTGCCACAGATACCGCCGTTAAAGCCTCCATTTCTACACCGGTTTCCGATTTTGTCACCACTTCTGCCCGAATTTCGTAACCGGGTAACTCTGCTTTCGGGATAATCTGAACATTGATTTTTTGCAGGGGTAAGGGATGGCAAAGGGGAATTAAGGAGGAAGTTTGTTTGGCCGCCATAATTCCCGCTAGTCTGGCCGTCCCTAAAACGTCACCTTTAGGCGCATTTCCCTGTTCTATGGCTTCAAAAGTCGTTTTTAGCATTCTCACTTGTCCTAGGGCGATAGCAGTGCGTTTAGTGGGCATTTTCTCCGATACATCCACCATCCGGGCCTCGCCTTGGCTGTCGAGATGAGATAATTTTTCTTTACCCTCTTGCGTCATTGAATGAACCTGTGCTATAGTAGTTTACTGTTGAGAAAAACAAGGGCTTGTAGCTTAGTGGATTAGAGCGTGTGGCTACGGACCACAAGGTCGGGAGTTCGAGTCTCTCCAAGCCCGTTACATACAATGGCATATACTACAGGAATTAGGGACCTATGGTTCCTAATTTCTTTGGTTTTTTGCCCCATCTTCCCACTTTCCTATACTTTTTAAACAGGATTTAGTATCATCAGCCAGTTTTGCTGGAGTATTTTTTACCCTCAAACAGTGAAAGAAACTAAACTTTTAGGATTGTATAATATGAATTCTCCTGCACCTGTGCCGACACCCTTTCAAGTTGCTTTAGAGCGTTACCAGAATGCTCTAAATTATTTAGATACTTCTCATAATAAATCTCTGAAAAAAGCAGAGGCTTTAGAAATTATTGCCGCCAGAGATGCTCTTAATAAACAAATGGAAGCTGAGGCGGAAATTTCGGTTGATATGTCGTCAAACTTAATCGAACAAGATAATAGATTAAAACAGAAAAGTTACAAAATTACTCAAGTTCTTGACTTAGCTGAATATCGGGAGACTTTACCTATTTCTGCTCAAGCTTGGTGGTGGCATTTAGAAAGTAGGGAATCTCTGCATCCTTGCAATCGCTTTGATTGGCTATTGAGAATCGGTAAACTGGTTTTATTAGGGGTTAATTTTACATTAATCGGAACGATTGCTACTCGGTTTCTTAGTGGTGGTTCAGGTTTGCCAGAAATAGGGGGTGTTATTTTTTCGACTTTCATTTCTTTATTACAAACTGAAAATGCTCTCACACGGACGCGCCAGAAGGGTTTTGTTAAGTTAATGAAATTTCTTAGGATTGCTGAACATTGGTATGAAGAAATACAGTTTTCTGTAACAGTAATAGTCTTTGCTTTTCTCTTGGGAATTTATCTAAATTTCTCTTGGTTTTCTGAGTTTTATAAGCAAGAAGGCAACCGTTTACAATCTCCTCCGCCAGCAAGTCAAGAATTTCCTAATTTAGCTTCAGCCGAAGAGAAGTATTTAAAAGCGATTGAGTTAGATCCAGATAATCTAGATGCTCATTATAAGTTAGCAACACTTTATGAAGAGTTACAGGATTTGACTAATGGGAAGAAACACTATTTAATCGCGGCAAAAGGTGGTTTTATAGATGCTTATAATAATCTCGCTTATTGGTATCTGCGCGATAATAAGAATGCAGAAGCAGTAGAGTTACTGGAAAAAGCCAAGAGATTATTAGCAGAAAAAGATGAAAAACTAGACCAATTTACTGAAGAGGAGAAACGCAATTTAGCAGTACAAAAATATAGTATTTATAAAAATCTAGGCTGGGCCAGATTTAAGCAAAATCGCAGTGAAGATGCAGTTCCTAATCTTTTAGTTGCTATTGGTATCGCTGAAAATCCAGCTTATCAGAAATTTATCCGCAATCCCGGTGCTGCTTTTTGTATTTATGCTCAACTTTTAGAAAAACAAGACAAGAAATTGTCTCAGGAAAATTGGCGTAAATGTCTTAAATTAGCCGAAGGGAGGATAATTAATACAGAGGAAGAACAATGGTTATATGAAGCGAGGAAAAAATTAAAGTGAAGTAAAGTTTAGTGACTATTCTCTGAGTAATGCGCTAAATCCTTCTTGCTGAAAATGCTTATCAAAGGTTAAGATTTCATTGATTTCCAGTTGTCTCATAATCTGCATGGAAGCACAATCAGTTAAGCTGTAACCTTTATCTAAGCGTCTTTGATAAAAATCAAAAGCCTGCTGAAATTGTTCACTGGTTTGGGGAATGATTTCTATACTAGAATCGTTTTTCAAATCGTTGGTTAAGTTAATAGCAGATTGGCGTAGATAATCTCCTCTTCCTGACAATGCGTTAAGTAATTCTGTCAAAATCATTTCGCTAGTAATTCCTGTAAATTTTCCTAGTCTTACTGTCATTAGTGTGGCAAGTTCATGGAGATTGTCTCTATAATCAGCGAGTGCTTGCAAATAGGATGTATCTAAGAAAATTTTTCTCATTCTTCCTCATCTTCTCTTGGTGCGCCGTACATATAGTGTTCAAAATTACGCGCAAAGTCTGTAGGTAAGTGTTTTCGCCATTCTGACTGGGGAACAAGTGCGCCAATTTCTGCAATTCTTTGCCAAAAAGGTTTTTTGCGGAATTCGGGATCAGCTTGAAGTTGAGCGAATTTTGCTTGTAATTCAGCTATTGTCGGAAGTTCCTCTATTGTCGGAATTTCTTCTGTGCGAGTGGGATTGTTTGGGGGATTCATAATCATTTAGTGGGATTGGTTTACTACATATATTATAACTTTGAATTGACGTTAGTTCTGTGTTTGTTATTTTTCCTCATCTTCTCTCGGTGCGCCGTACATATAATGTTCAAAATTACGCGCAAAGTCTGTAGGTAAGTGTTTTCGCCATTCTGATTGGGGAACAACTTTACCAATCTCAACAATTCTTTGCCAAAAAGGTTTTTTGCGAAATTCTGGGTCATTTTCTAGTGCATCCCATTTAGCATCGAGTTCTTCCATTGATAACTCAGGCTCTTCGGATGTGTTAGAGGTTGAATAATTGTTTAAGTTAGTCATGATTAAAGGTTCCTTAGTGATAATAGGTTACTTTTATTATAGCATTTTCAAGTTGGAGCGAGGTACGGAGATTATCGAGGGGAATTAACCACAGAGACACAAAGAACACAGAGATTATTCACCGATGTTATAATTTATAATGATGATGGCAAGAGAGCCGAATGTTTAACTGAAAGCTTGACATTATTTTATGTACAGACTATATTATAGTTATGGAATAGAATATTATATTTGATCCAGATTTTAGGTTCTGGTTTTATCAACAAGAACAGGGACTTCAAAATGAAATATTTGCTGTTTTAACTGTATTGATGAAACTTGGACCAGCACTGGGGAGACCACGAGTTGATACCATTGAAGGAGCTTCTTTTAAGAATATGAAAGAGCTTCGTATTCAGTATAAAGGTGAACCTTGGCGTGTTTTATTTGCCTTTGATCCTCATCGACAAGCAATTTTACTTGTTGGGGGGAACAAGTCAGGTAACAAAAGATGGTACAAAGAAAATATTCCTATAGCAGATCAACGTTATCAAAAATATCTGGAAAAACTTAAGGAAGAAAAGTCATGAAAGAATATACCAACTTCTCGGAAGAATTTAATAAACTTTGTGGAGAACGACAAGCAATTATTAAAGCAAGAGCTTCCCAAATTTATCTGGAGGAACTTACGCTTAAGTATTTGCAGGAAAAACTAGGTTTATCTTTATCAGAATTGGCAAAGTATCTTGAAGTACAGCAATCAATAGTACCTAAACTTAAACAAGAGCAAAATCTAGAGCTAAATACACTGCGCGAAGTAGTTAACGCCTTAGGTGGAACTGTCGAAATTATTGTCAAAATTCCCAACAAAGAACCTATAATTATTGGTGACTATTCAGAAACGAAGTGTAATTAACCACAGAGACACAGAGGACAGGGAGATTATTTGCCAATGTTATAATTTGTACTCAATAATAAAGGTGTTCGCTTTTGGAACACAATATTTAAGATGGAATTAACGGGAAGACTCCATGAACGCTATAAAGCAAAAATCTTAAATTGGTAAAAGTCTAATCCGAAAAATACGATCTGTTACTGACACAATTGCTCCCGTCTTTAATGCTTTTGTACAATCTCGTAAAACTATAGTTAAACGCTGATTAATTAGATTGTAGTTTTCATTGCCTAAACGGAATAGGATGACACTTGGTAAATTATCACCACTAATAGCGAGAAGTTGAGAAAAATCTAGATCGACAGTTAAAATTATCCGCTTTTCTCTTTTTGCTTTGGCAAGAATTTCCTGATCAGATAAAGTTTGTAAGCCTTCATCTCGAAGATGAACGACATCATAACCTTGTTCTCTTAACCATGAGACTGTACGCAGAGAAATCCCCATATCGGCTAGAAACTCTATCTCCATTGCTCGATTAATTCAAAATGATGAACTTGTTCTCTGGCTAACCAAGAAGCATATAATAAACATTGGTGAATATCTTCTCTTTCTAGGTCAGGGTATTCCTCTAAGATTTCCTCTATCGGCTTTTCGTTAGCAAGTAGATTAAGAATTAAAGAAACAGGAATACGCATTCCTCGAATACAGGCTTGACCTGCCATAATTTTGGAGTTAAAAGTAATTCGGTCTAATTGTTTTAAGGTCATATAGTTTCCAGAAATATGAAGATGATACCTGTGGTAATTTTATTATAGCTAATTCTATAGTTGCGAGCGGAAGTGGGAAATTACTCCTTCAGTCAGGGTGCAAAGCTTGTCTCCAACCCCATAGGGAAGATTAGAGAATGGTGAGGTTTTAAGTTGTAGTAGTATAGTATAACAAGTTAGACGAGAAAACGGGTTTTTTCAAAAAACCCGTTTTCTGAAATCAATAGTTTGAAAAAAACCGGTTTCTGAAATCTTAAAACTGAGAGCCATGATTTTACCTAATCCAGACATATCATCCACACCGCTCGATGTATTTATTTCTTACTCTCACCGGGATGAGAAACTGCGGGAAACTTTGGGACTTCACCTCGCGTCATTACAAAGACAGGGAGTGATTAAATCATGGCACGATCGCAAAATTAGTGCTGGAACAGAGTGGAAACAAGCCATTGATGAAAATCTCAATTCAGCCGAGATTATTCTGTTGTTGATTAGTGAAAACTTTATCGCTTCTGACTACTGTTATGATCTTGAAATGGAACGGGCGATCGCACGCCATGATGCGGGGGAGGCGCGGGTGATTCCGATTATTTTGAAGCCGGTGGATTGGAGTGGTGCGCCTTTTGGTAAGTTGCAAGCTTTGCCAAAAAATGCCAAGCCTGTGACGACTTGGAGTAATCGGGGTGAGGCGTTTTTAAATATTGCTAAGGGGATTCGCCACGCGGCAATGGAAATGGCGACAGTGTTAACTGATAAACAGCCTACTGTCTTGCCAGAGCCGCAACAATCCGCAAAAGCCACTGAGATGCCAACGCAATCGGAACCCCTCAAGCCAACAGTTACTCCAGACAAGATACAACAGGAAATTAGCTTGGAATCTCCAGAAGGACAAGTTAGCATTGACTCTCGCTTTTATATTACTTCCCCTTACGAAGAACGGTGCTATGAGGAAATTCAAAAGCCTGGCTCCCTGATTCGGATTAAATCGCCCCACAATATGGGCAAATCGTCCCTGATGGCGAAGGTACTTGCCCAAGCATCTCAACTAGGCTATCGTGCGGTAACGATCGATCTGGAACAGACCAATCAAAAGTTCTTTGACGATCTCGACAAGTTCATGCAGTGGTTTTGTGCGTCGGTGGGTAAACCACTAGGAGTAAGGGTCAAGATTGAAGAGTATTGGGATGATATTTTTGGAGCGAACGATAACAGTACGGATTATTTTGAGAAGTATTTATTAGAGGGGGACGATCGCCCGTTAGTGTTGGCGATCGATAACTTTGATCGCATCTTTAAATACGCAGATATCGAGACGGATTTATGCGGATTATTGCGCGGCTGGCATGAAAGTTCCAAGATTAAAAAACTGTGGCAGAAATTGCGGCTGATCATCGTCCATTCTCAAGAGTCCTATGCCCAACGGGATATCAATCAATCGCCTTTTAATGTGGGGTTGCCCATCGAATTGGGAGAGTTTACGCCTGAACAGGTACAGGAGTTGGTAGCACGGCACGGATTAACTTGGACAGAGGGGGAACTCGAACAATTTATGGGGTTAATTGGAGGGCATCCCTACATGGTGCGCTCGGCACTCTATCACATTGCAGCGGGGGATCTTTCTTTGGCGGAATTTTTGCGGACGGCTCCCACAGAAGCGGGAATTTACAGCGATTATCTGCGGGGACATCTGAAGACTTTGGAAGATTATCCTGAACTGGGGGCAGCCATGAAATTGGTTATTACTTCTGAAGTGCCGGTGCGTTTGCGGTCTGAGGAGTCGTTTAAACTGGATAGTATGGGATTAGTGGTGCGGGTTGATAATAATGTGAAACCTCGCTGTGATCTTTATCGTCGGTATTTTTGCGATCGCTTGGGAGGAAATTAAATAAAAACACTTTACAGTCTATTGTCTATTTATCTAGTCGTTTATGCTAACTTAGTCCATTATGCCCGCTCTCGATCTGTATCATAATGCTGCGAAGCAAGCCCTGATTAAAGATGGGTGGACGATCACGCACGATCCGTTTCATCTCCGTTGGGGTCGAAAAGATATGTACGTCGATTTGGGGGCTAAAAAGCTAATATTAGCAGAGCGATTGGAGCAAAAAATTGCTGTAGAAGTTAAAAGCTTTCTGGGGGAATCAGAATTACAAGCCTGTCGTGATGCGATTGGACAGTTTGCGATCTATCGGGCTGTTTTGCGTCGTTCTTATCCTGATTATAAACTATATTTGGCGATTAGAGATGTGATTTATAATTCATTTTTTGAAGAGCCAATCGGACAAATTTTAATCGAAGATGAAAATCTCAAGTTTATTGTTTTTGATGCTGAAAAGGAGGTCATTTCGCAATGGAAAAATTAGATCAGTATCGTCATATTATTAAATCGGTTTTGATTCCTTATACTGAAATCCCTTATTCTCACGGCGAATTGATTTGTAAGCCGATTTTTGATGAAGTTCGAGATAGCTATCTTTTGATGACGCTCGGATGGGATCGCAAAACTCGCGTGCATGGCTGTTTAATTCATTTGGATATTATCAACGAGAAAATCTGGGTACAACGAGATGAAACCGAAGACGGAGTAACCCATGAGCTAGTGGCGGCGGGTGTTCCCCGGCAGGATATTGTCCTCGCTTTTCATCCGGCGGATGTACGCGGTTACACGGGCTACGCGATCGCCTAACCTCTTAGAAAACGGGTTTCTTAAAGAAATCCGTTTTCTGGGACATATTTTTAGCAACTTGGTATCAGATGACAAACCCAACTCCCTCGACTTCTTTTAACTACCAAGTAGGCGGGAGCTTACCTGCCGAATATCGTGGGTATGTAGAGCGACAGGCCGATCGCGAATTGTACGATCGCCTGAAATCAGGAGAATATTGTTTTGTCTTTAACTCGCGGCAGATGGGCAAGTCTAGTTTGCGGGTGCGGGTGATGCAGAAGTTAGCGGCAGAGGGGGTGGCTTGTGCGGTCATTGACCCGCAAACCCGGGGAACCAGTTTGAGCGAGGATCAGTGGTATGCCGGAACCATAAAACGCTTGATCGATGATTTGCATTTACAAGAGAAAATCGATTTTTCGAGTTGGTGGAAGGATCTGGCGGCTCAGTCGATTTCGGCGGTCGAACGCTTTACTTATTTTATCGATCGCGTATTGCTGGCAGAACTCTCGCAAGATGTCGTCATTTTTGTCGAAGAAATTGATAACCTGCTCAGTCTCAAGTTTGATACCGATGGTTTTTTCATTCTGATTCGCTCTTTCTTTGAGCGGCGGGCGGAAGATCTGCGTTATCGGCGGCTGACTTTTGCGTTTTTAGGGGTGGCAACACCTTCCGATCTGATTGTCAGTAAGCATAGTTTGGCGTTTAATATCGGTCGGGCGGTGGAGATGAGTGGCTTTCAACTCCAGGAAGCTCAACCGTTGATGCAGGGTTTGGTGGGCAAGGTGGACGATCCGCAGGCGGTGCTGCAAGCGGTGTTGTATTGGACGGGGGGACAGCCGTTTTTGACGCAGCGGGTCTTGAATTTGGTAGTGCAGGAGGCAGATTTGCGCCTATCGCCCCCAGATTTGGTGGCGCAGGTGGTGACGAGCCAGCTTATCGATAATTGGGAGGCGCAGGACGTGCCGCCGCATTTGAAAACGATTCGAGACAGGATTTTACGCAGTGACGAACGGCTACGGGGGCGACTGCTAGGGATTTATCAGCAAGTTTTGGATGCTGAACCCCCCCCTCTCTCATCCAGAAAGGAAGGGGGGATCATTGCCGATGAGAGCTACGAGCAACTGCAACTGCGGCTGACGGGTTTGGTGGTGAAGCGAGAGGGCAGGTTGAAAGTCTATAACCCCATCTACGCGCAGGTGTTTAATGGGCAGTGGGTGGCTCGCGCTTTGGCGGATTTGCGTCCGGGGTTTTATGGGGAGGCGTTTAAGGCTTGGCAGGAGGCACAAGAAGAGCAGAAAGAGTCGTTTTTGTTGCGGGGACAGGCGTTGCGGGAGGCGGAGACTTGGGCAAAAGGAAAGCGCTTGAGTAAAGAAGATGAACGCTTTTTAGATGATAGCCAGGATGTCGAAAAACGGGATATGGAAAGGCGGTTGGCGGCGGAAACGGAAGCGAATCAGATTTTGACGGCGGCGAGGGAACAGGCGGAAACAGAATTAGAAACAGCGAACCAAGCATTATTAGAAACAAGGGAGGAATCCGACAAAATCATCAAAAAAGCCAATCGACGGAATAAGCTTAGTTTGTTGGGGGCATTGGGAGCTATTGCCATTGCTGCTATTGCCGTTCCTATTTCGATAAAGGCGGTAGATGATTTGAAAATAGCATGGCAGGATGTACAAGAAGCGGAGGGAGAAAAAAAACAACTTGAACAAGATAAAGACCAACTTAATAAGGATAAAATCAGTCTCAATCGCAGTTTAGAGCAAACTAAAACTAACAAAAAGCAGGCAGACATAAACGCACAAAAAGCAAAACAGTTACAGCTAGAAGCAGAACAGAAATTGAAACAAGTTAATCAAAATTTAGTTGCAGAAAAGAAGCACCTAAAGCAAGTTACTGAAATAGCTCAAGTCACTATCAAAGCAAAAGAACAACAGGTTCAAGAAGTTGAGAAACAATTTACAGAAGCGACCAAAAACACACAAGATGCCCGAAACGAGTCCAAAATAGCAAGGGAAGAGAAACAGCAAGCACAGACTCAACTATTAGAAGCACAGACTCAACTATCAGAAGCACAGACTCAACTCAATTCAGTGCTTGCTTCACTTAATGGAGTCAGAAATCAAGTCGGAGTAAGTGAAGCTGAACCTCTTTTACAACAGTCTTTAGCTATCAGGAAACAACAGTTAGGAGACAACCATCCTGATGTCGCTCAAAGTCTCAACAACCTAGCAGAACTTTACCTATCACAAGGAAGATACAGTGAAGCTGAACCTCTTTTACAACAGTCTTTAGCTATCAGGAAACAACAGTTAGGAGACAACCATCCTGATGTCGCTCAAAGTCTCAACAACCTAGCAGAACTTTACCTATCACAAGGAAGATACAGTGAAGCTGAACCTCTTTTACAACAGTCTTTAGCTATCAGGAAACAACAGTTAGGAGACAACCATCCTGATGTCGCTCAAAGTCTCAACAACCTAGCAGAACTTTACCTATCACAAGGAAGATACAGTGAATCTAAACCTCTTTTACAACAGTCTTTAGCTATCAGGAAACAACAGTTAGGAGACAACCATCCTGATGTCGCTCAAAGTCTCAACAACCTAGCAGAACTTTACCTATCCCAAGGAAGATACAGTGAAGCTGAACCCCTCTACAAACAAGCCTTAACTATCAGGAAACAACAATTAGGAGACAACCATCCCGATACCGCACAAAGTCTCAACAATTTGGCTGGACTTTACTGGTCTCAAGATGATATTCCTCAAGCAATTAATTATCTCAACCAAGGACTTGCAGTAGAAGAATACAACCTCTCAAAAAACCTGAATATTGGAGATGACAAGCAAAAACAAGATTATATGGCAAAGGTTTTAGGGACGACTAATTCGGTGATTTCCCTCAATCTTCAAGCTGCACCGAATAACCCAGAAGCAACCCGTCTTGCATTGAAAACTATCTTAGAACGCAAAGGACGAATTTTAGATGTTGCAACCAATAGCTTACAAATTCTCCGACAACGTACTGATGACCTCGAAAGTCAACAATTATTAACTCAACTGATTGAAGTTCGGACTCAACTATCTAATCTGACTTTTAAAAAGCCTGATGATATCCCCTCACCAGAAATTTACCGTCAACAACTTAACGAAGTTACCGCAAAAGCAAAAGAAATAGAGGATAAAATCGGTCGTCGTAGTGCCAGATTTAGTAGCCTATCCCAACCCATTACCCTCGAAGGTATTCAAAAGTTAATTCCTGCCAATGCTGCTTTAGTTGAAATAGTCCGCTATCGACCTTTTAATCCTAAAGCGCCTGAAAATAAACGCTATGGCAATCCTCGTTATGCTGTTTATATTCTCTATCCCAATGGTGACATCAAAGCCAAGGATTTAGGGGAAGCTAAACCGATTGACGACAAATTAATTTACTTCCGTGACAATCTTGCAGACGCACAAACTCCTCTCCCTCAACTACAAAAATCAGCGCGTAAACTTGATGAGACATTGATGCAGCCTATCCGTCAATTATTAGGCAATACTAAAACAATTCTGCTTTCTCCTGACGCTGCACTTAATTTAATTCCTTTTGAAGCTTTAGTGGATAAAAATAATCAATACTTAGTGGAAAATTATCATATTACTTACCTCACTTCTGGACGGGATTTACTGCGCCTTAAAGATAAATTTGCCAGTCAACAATCTCCGCTTATTGTAGCTGCTCCTTTCTACAATAAAGCAGGAAAAAAAAGCACTATCACTCGTTCCATCTACCTGTCTGAGTTTACTTTTTCCGGTCTTCCGGGTACAGAGGAAGAAGCTAAAGCGATTAAAAATATCTTACCTCAAGCCACTGTTTTAACTGGTTCTCAAGCCACAGAAAACGCCGTCAAGCAAGTGAAAAAACCGAATATTCTCCACATCGCTACTCATGGTTTTTTTATTAAACCAGAAAGGAATGTTATTGAGAATCCTTTATTGCGTTCTGGGTTAGTTTTAGCAGGAGTTACAATCGGTCAAAGTGCAGGAGATGATGGGGTTCTCACGGCTTTGGAAATTACTGCACTCAATCTAGTGGGAACCAAATTAGTTGTCCTTTCTGCTTGCGATACGGGGAAAGGAGATATTAAAATCGGTCAAGGAGTTTATGGATTGCGCCGCGCTTTAGTTATTGCAGGAAGTGAAAGCCAATTAATTAGCCTTTCGAAAGTATCTGATGATGCAACTAAAGATTTAATGGTGGCCTATTATGGACGCTTACAAAAAGGAGAAGGACGCAGTGAAGCTTTACGGCAAATTCAACTAGGAATGCTCAAGAGTGAAAACTATCAACATCCCTTCTACTGGGCAAGTTTTATTATTTCTGGTGATTGGACTCCGATGGAATTTAGTTCATCCCCATAATAAATCAACATAAAATAGAAAAAATAAGTTAGTATCAATAAAATTAACAGTCAAGAAATAGTTCATAGTTGCGCTTCAGCGCACCGGATTATGACTAAAGTTCAACAACGAACCTAATTAAAGCCAAACCTCAAGTGATTCAACCCATGAATAAATTTCTCAAAATCTTTACCCCCATTTCCCTGATATTAATTACGGTAGGATTTCCGGCGGCGACTTTTAGCAACACTGTTGGAGTTAACACGATTTTTCAGGTAAAAGGGAAAGTTACCGTTAAAAAACCACAATGGAAAAAACCCCTTCCTGCTTCTGTCGGACTTACCCTCAGTTTTGATGATAAGTTAGAAGTGGCAGCTAACGCTTCCGTTAAGGTTTATTGTAGTAATCTCAAGCAGTGGACGGTTAAAACAGGAAAGTATATTGTTTCTAGTGGCTGTCCTCGGGGAAATCCTGTGATTTCACTTCCCAATAGTAATAATACAACCCTCCGTCCAACAGGAAATAAAGAGAAAGTTTTAGCAAAATTACCTTACCTAATTACTCCTCGTCAAACGAATATTATTACCAATCGTCCTTCACTGCGGTGGAATGCTGTTCCGGGTGCAACTAATTATACTATCAAAATAGATGGGGTTAATTGGGAAACGCAGACAAATAAAACTCAAATAGTCTATCCTGGTGAACCTCCTCTGGAAGCAGGAAAGCGATATCGAGTAACCATAGAAGCTGATAATGGTGCGTCTTCTAGACGTGATGATGAAAACGTCGGGTTTACAGTATTAGATGAACAGAAGAAGAAAACGGTTTTAGATGCTGTTAAAGCTGTTCAACAGCAGCAATTATCCCCAGAGGAAGCAGGGTTAGTTTTAGCGCATCTTTATCGAGGTTATGGGTTGTATGGGGATGCGGTTGAGGTATTAGTGGGACTTAAACGCTAAATAAAGATCAAATCGAGTATAATCGTTAAAGAATAAGCACTTTACGTTGAAAGAGCAGCGATGAAAGAGACAACCCCAGCCGCGATGCCCCCATGCTTTGACCGATGGTGTCGGCGGTTTGACAATTGCTTCAAAAACGAAGCGCAAAAAAACGGCTTCAGACAATAT
>NZ_JACJQV010000193.1 GCF_014696875.1 Microcystis wesenbergii FACHB-1317
GGGTAGAAGTGGAGTCCAATCGCGTTAGAAGAAGGAACAACAGCACCAGAGATGATGTTGTTTCCGTAGAGTAGGGAACCAGCTACAGGCTCGCGAATACCGTCGATATCTACAGGAGGAGCGGCGATAAAGGCGATGATGAAGCAGGTGGTGGCGGTGAGCAGGGTGGGGATCATGATCACACCGAACCAACCGATGTATAAACGGTTGTTGGTGCTGGTAATCCACTGGCAGAACTGCTCCCACAGGGAAGCGCTCTCGCGCTGTTGTAGAGTGGTGGTCATGGTTGGATAATTTCTGTATGTATTAGATTGTCAAGGTTCGTTGTTTGACATGAGTTAATACTATCGGCTTTTTATAGTTATGTAAAGGGGTTTTAAGAAATGTTTTTTTATCAATGTCATAACTTTTACTTATATAATTGATGTTCAGGTAAACTAGAAGCAGACAAATTCTGCAAAAATAAGCGATGATACCCGAAATTACTGCAAAACTATTGGAAGCGAAGAAGGAAAAAGGACTGAGTTTCGCTGACCTAGAAGCGATTCTAGGACGAGATGAGGTGTGGATTGCCGCTGTTTTTTACCGGCAAGCGAGCGCCTCCCTAGAGGAAGCAACGAAAATTGTGGCAGCTTTGGGACTGGGAACCGAAATCGTCGCATCTTTAACCGAGTATCCTGTCAAGGGATTGGGTCCAGTTGTCCCCACTGATCCCCTGATTTATCGTTTCTACGAGATCATGCAGGTGTATGGAATGCCCCTAAAATCGGTGATTCATGAAAAATTCGGCGATGGTATTATGAGTGCGATCGATTTTACCCTCGACGTGGATAAGGAGGAAGACCCTAAAGGCGATCGCGTTAAAATTACCATGTCGGGTAAGTTTTTACCCTATAAGAAGTGGTGAGTCCGGCTAAAGTCAACGGTAAGGGATTTCTATTCCTTACCGCTCTTGCTATTTTTCTTAACAAAACTTAACAATTGACGGCAAAATTT
The DNA here is from genome assembly GCF_014696875.1 of Microcystis wesenbergii FACHB-1317. Classification (GTDB taxonomy): domain Bacteria; phylum Cyanobacteriota; class Cyanobacteriia; order Cyanobacteriales; family Microcystaceae; genus Microcystis; species Microcystis wesenbergii_A. The sequence continues at coordinate 997 of NZ_JACJQV010000193.1, forward strand.
TGCTTGCTTTTTTTGGCAGATTTTGGGATAATATTTTTAAAAGACTTTATTCATAATGGAAATCTAAGCAGTTGGTGATAAACACAAATATCCGATTATAAGAGAATCATAACCCAAGCCGCCGCCAAAGTCAAGGGATCACTCCTAATTATTCTGTGAAACTTCTAATTCCTTGAGCGGTGAGGGTTTGGGGAGACTTTTCAGTGATCAGCTTCTGAAGGCAAAAGGCAACAGACAACAGGCAAAAGAAAGAGTCTGACAATTCTCCTGCCTAAAAAGAAGGTTAGAAACTAAGCACATCAAAGCTTTTAGCTTAACCAATTAGGTTTTAGATTCGGTCGAGTAAACAGTAAACAGTATATTTTGAGCCAGAAATACAATCACAAACTCCTCATGAATAGGTTGATGGAAAAATTATTGCTATGATAGTAGGAACACCGACTAATAATCGCATTATTGCTAATTTATTAGTGGCTTTATATACCGCGCTCACAAATCAATGTTATGCCGTTTTTGTCACTGTTCAGCGTTTATGGATACCTGAGCGGCGAATGGCCACTTATCCTGATATTATGGTAATGTCTGAACCTCTGACTTATCAAGAAAGACGCACAGATACTTTTAATTATGATCAAGAAGATAAATTTACTGCTTATCGAACCATTCCAACTTTTCAGGAATATTTATTAATTTCTCAGGAAAAATGTTATATTGAACAGTTTCAAAAAGAAGGCGATTGCGGGTTTTTAAAAGCTTATAAAAATCTTCCTATAATAACTTTAAAATATTTGCGGGTTGAGGTAGAGATAGCAGATATTTATAATAATGTAATCTTCGACAATAGTTAAAATCTATAAGATTTTAATCACAAAAACTAATAAATTTGCTACGTCATTAGCTTTTAAGCCAACATCTTGATAAGGTTCAGCAACCCATTTATTTCTAATATCTTCTTTGCTCATACCTTGAGCAATTAAATCGACAAAATGAACTTCTGATTCATCAAAACGGAGGGCTATTGTTTGGTAATTTTTTTGTTGGTTACTACAGGTTAAAATAAGACGATCAAGACGAATTGTGTAAGTATCCATAAAACCATCTTTATCTTGATCATTTCTAAAGTTTTCAAAAGAAACATATCCCATGTTTAAACCTGGACTCAAAAAAGTTGATAAATTAGTGTCATAATTCTTCAGCTTATGAACTCTTTGACTTTCACTAAGTAAAATGACATCTTCTCTAAAATCATTAAAGTAAATTAAATTTTTTCCATGTTCGAGTGTATCATTATTAATAATCATTATGACAAAAGTAGCAGTATTTCCTCTGAGAAAATGCTGATAACTCTTTTGCAAAAGTTTATTTTTTTCATCCTCCGCAAGATTTTCTAAGGCTACTTTATAGGCTACAGTAGCATCAATAACATCTTTGTTTAAAGGGATCATAATAATTTTAGATGTTAAATTGCTATTGAACCATCCGCAATTGACATCGGCTTCTCTATATTTTAAATTAGCCTCTAAAGCAACCTCTAACGCATCACGCATTTGAGCAATTTTTGATTCCTGCTGTTGCTTATCGTAAAAAGCTTGATCACAGGACGTTAAAGATAACATTAGACTTAGGATAATTGACAACTTGGCAATTTTTATCATTTCATTGTCCTCTATTTAGTAAATTTTATAAGGTCGAAAAATCAGCAAAATCTACTCCTCTATAGATTTAATGTACATCTATAGCGTTTCCTGTTCACAAGAGGTACATTCTCAATCCTGAAAAGCTTAATCAACAAAGGTTAAAGTGTGCCTCGCAGATGCGAGAACCGCTATAACTTAAATAATCAGCCAACAGTAGTACAAAAATGTTATTGCTGATATACTAGAATCTGTACTATCACACATTTTCTTTAGATTGGCTAAATAAAGCCTTGAAACTGCTTAATTACTTAGGATACATCGTAGTCTTGAGTTTAGTCAGTCGGAAAAGTCGGAACTTACAGCCAAACAATTGATCTGAAATATCGGAAATATCAGCTAAAATAAGTAAAAAACTTACCTAATCTATAGTCCATGTTTCAAGCTAATCTATCTAATACGGTGTTAAATCTCTTAGATGAGTTGGTTTTTGCCAAAACAGATCAACATCTAGACTATCTTCAAAAAACTATCTTGCAAGGGACCTTAGAAGGTTACAAATACTCAGAAGTTGCCAAAGAATCTCATCTTAGTGAAGGTCATATTCGAGATAGTGCTTCAGAATTATGGAAAATTTTGTCAGAAGTTTTAGGGGAAGATATTACTAAATCAAATATTAGAGCAGTTTTAAAGAAATCTCAGTTCTATAATCATATTTCATCAGGTAGAGATTTTGTTTCTCTTAATAATGTCAATCTCTGTACTTCTAATCTATCTGCGTCTAATGGCAATAACCACCAATCTCAACCTGACAATAATCGTACCTATTTAGATTTAGGTCATATTCCTGAAATAACTCAATTTTATGGGAGAGTTGCCGAATTAAATAATCTAGAAACTTGGATAGTTGCGGAGAAATACCGCTTGGTTAATGTGTTAGGTTTAAAAGAAATTGGTAAAACCACACTTTCTCTGAAACTGGTTGATAAAATCAAAGATAATTTTAACTATGTTATTCGCAGAAGTTTGTATTTTTGTCCAAAATTAGATGAACTTTTAAGTGAAATTTTACCCTCTATCAATCCTCAATTGAAGCTCTCTCAAAGTCTTGACAAGAAATTAAATTTATTCTTAGAGTTAATAAAAAGCCATCGCTGTTTGATTATTCTTGATGATTTACAAAGTCTATTTGATTCTAAAAAACTAGCAGGTAATTATCACAAAGAGTACCAAGATTATCAACTATTGTTTAAAAGCATTGCTGAAGTCAATCATCAAAGCTGTTTACTGTTGTTGAGTCAAGAAAAACCTATTGATACGACTTTTTATGGGCAGAAAAATAAATTCATTAAAACATTAATCATAGAAGGTTTAGGAGAAGATGCCATAGAAATTTTGCGCCATCATAATCTATTAAATGAAGACAGTTGGGAAGCCTTAATTAAATGTTATCAAGGTCATCCTCTTTGGTTAGAATTAGTTGCTAGTTTTATTCAAGAGACATTTTTAGGTAAGGTTGCTGACTTTTTGGAGATTAAATACCCGATTGCCGAAGAAACTTTAGAGCAGACTTTATTAAGTATTTTGCAAAGTTTAACAGAATCAGAGAAACTAATGCTAACAGAATTAGCAAATTTTAATCGACCTATTTCTATTAAAGAAATGATCGACCAAACTTCTCTAGCTTATACAGATTCTTTGAAAGTAATTCAATCTCTAATCAGACGAATAATAGTGGCAAAAGATGAAAACGCTCTATTATGTTTGAATCCTGTTTTTAAAGCTTATGTAATTAATCATCAAATCTAGGGCTGAGTCGAAAGAAAGAGAAATTTTAGCTAATTTTATCGCAATCATAATAGTTTACGAAATTCTACGACTGTCAAATAGTTACACCTGCATTTTAATTTCAGGAATTTCCCCATCTTGCCAGCGTTTTTCCAAGGCTGCAAGATACTCATTGCATCTTGTATATTAGTTAATGCCTCTTCCTCAGTATATCCCTACTGCACACTTAAAACTAAAATCTGATAACTGATAACTGATAACTGATAACTGCCTAACCTAAATCTCGGTCTTTAGTGACAGTAATTTCCTTAGATAAGTGGCGATACCAAGTAAAATAGAGACCGATGGAAAGTAAAAGAAAAACCAAAGCCAAAATCTTCAAACTTTGCCACTGCTTGATGATTAAAACAATCCCCATCATAAAGAGGACTAATTGCCAAGGAACAGTGAGAAAAGCGGCGATGATATCCCGTTGATTTTCCGCTTTAATTTTTGCCTGTAGGTTAGGTTTAACACTGTGACGTACTTCTCCCCAAAAGCCAAAAGGTCTGGTAACATTATAGAAATTTTCCATGACTAAACTATCGGTGGGAGGAGTCAACAAAGTAGCGATAATACAGCCAGCTAAAGCGAACAAACTCGGCACAAGAAAGAGAATAAGTTCCTGATATTGACTGTGACGAAAGAAAGCTAAAATTATCGCTTGTGAGGCAATAGCCGCAATCATTCCCGCTAAAGTTCCCACGGCAAAACCATAACCATTAAAGCGCCACCAATACCAACGTAATAGGAGAGGAACTGCTAATCCTACCCCTAATCCCGTGGTTAACCAACCCCAAATATCATTAACATTTTGGATATTAAAACTCAAAACTAAGCCAATTACGACCACAAAAACCGAGGCTAAACGACCTTGAAAAACTAACTCCCTTTCTCCCGCATTCGGTTTCAAAAAAGCTTGATAGATATCTTTGACCCAATAGGCAGCACTAGCGTTAATAACTGCGTTAAAAGTGGACATAGCCGCCGCTAAAAAAGCAGCAATTAATAACCCTTTCATCCCCACGGGAATGTATTGAGTAATCACCGTGGCCAGAATTCTTTCTGGATCTGTAATCGTGCCTTCGGTTAAACCGTAGTGAATACCTAAAACCGCAAAAGCTGTGACTAGGGGCCAACGGAAAGAAAGCAGAACAATCCAGAATAAAGATAATAAACCGGCATCTCGATCGCTTTTGGCGGCTAGGTATCGTTGTAACATATAACCACCGCTGCCGCTGCAACCTTCGATGATGGTTTTAACTAAATAAAAGAAAATCACCCCACCAAACAAATTAAAGATGGCATAATCTCCAGGTAAATCCAAAGTCAGGGAGGGAAAAATACTCGCCCATTCGCTTAAATTCCAAGTTTTTGGCTCCGCTGCCCCTGGAATTGCCACCGTGAAACTATCGGGAAGATTAACAGTAAAAAAGGCCACTGTCGATACATAAATTACCGCCACAAAAATCAGAAAACCTTGAAATAAATCGGTAATTACCCCACCATAAAAACCACTGGCCACCGTATAAATCAAGGTTAGAAGAATTAATATCACCGAAGCAAGACGATCATCCATGCCCAAAAACTGCCCTAAAAATTTCCCCCCCGCAACGGAGAAATAACTCATCGCACCGATAGAGAATAAGAGAGTGGCGACAGCGCTAATAATTCGGGCAAAATTTCCCTGTTTTCCCGGACCAAAGCGAAATTGCATCCATTCCGCCATGGTCATAACTTGGGCCCGGCGATTCCATTTGCCCATAAAAGCCATGAGAAAGGCCATAATTAGGACAACACCGCCGCGGATTTCGATAAATAGTCCTTTTGGACCGACGGCGTAAATTAGAGCAGAAATGACCATAGTTCCCGCTAAATCGGTGTTAGCCGCCATTCCCGACACGCCTAACATCCACCAGGGCAAATTGCGATTACCTAAAAAGTAGGATTCTAGACCTTGAGAAGCTTTTTTCTCGGCTATAATCCCGATTATTAGGGTTGCTGCCAGATACAGCAGCACAATTACATAATCAATTAACTGCATAGTTTCAGATCAATTTAACTTTCGATCGTTATAGCATCAATTGACGACGATTTCTGACTAACGGTTTCTTTTTCTAAGATTTGCACCCGTTGCTCTAGCTTTTTTAAATCTTCCTTTAGTTCAATTACTAAAGTGGCTAAACGCTGGAACAGTGGGTCACTTTCCCCGACTACTTCCCCATTTACTATACCTGTTCCCGATCGCCGTTGGGGAATGGGAGCGGCATTGTCCCCGCGGATGGTTATTCCTCGGACCTGACTTTCAAGGCGCTCGACTCGATTGCGGAGACTAATTAACTCCGATCTTACCGCCGTATCCGATTGTGCCTTGCTGGCATTAACAAAACTCAGTATTAGCAAAAGGGAGATAATCAGCGTTAAAAAGCCAGAAAAAGAGATTTTAGCTAATTTCATCGATTTTACCCCCTATCTATCTGACCCGACTTAATGTTAAGAAACGTGGCTAAATCTAAAGCTTGATTGCAATTCCGCCCCCAGGTGATTAGTGGCTCAAAAGAGGATGATAAGGTAAAAAGCACGATTTTGTCGAAATTTGGCCTTATCTCTATGTATAAAAACTCGGATAAAGATTTTCTCGGAGCGGCAATCACAGCCGGTTTAGGTGCAGGAATCGTCACTTCTTTTGCCGTCAATCAAGGACAAGACATCGGTACAGCTTTAGGAATTACCGCTTTAGCGGCTCTTTGCGGTGTTATCTGCCGTCATTTTGACCTAATGTGATGCAATCTTCCTCACACCTCCAATTCTGCCGAAAAATCCCGTTTTTTCTCGTATTGATAGGGACCGAGCAGAGCACCCCAAATTCCCTTACCAGTGCTGGGATCTAGACCTTTATCGTAGGTTTTTAGGCTATGACTCGTCACCTCGAAACCTAAAGCCACCTGATAGGTTGTACCCTCATAGGTGAATTGACAGCGCTGTTCTAGTTGCGGTTGGGCGATAAACTGATATTGATTATCAGGGAGAGTATTGACTTTGACCGATAAAGTGCAAGTAGGCAGGAAAGTTAAGTCTTCTAAGCTAATTTTTCGCAAAATATCGGGATTTTTGCCCGCACCTTGCACGGATTTCAGGTCATTAAACATATAATGCCTAACCTCTAACCCTGCCGATTCCGATCGCATTAATCGCCACAGTCGCGGTCGGTAGGGTTGGTCTAAATTGATTATACTCGCCTGTTCGGCAAAAAGAGCGATGCTGTCTTCCCGAAATAAAGGCAGCGGACGCAACCATAAGCGCAGGTGAACGTACCACACCGGTTCTGCTTGCGCTTGCTGTTGATTTTCAAATTCACCCGCGAGATACCGACCAAAAGTGATTAATTCAGGGGTCATAGCTCAAAAAATTCTCCGTATTGCCTCAAAATTAATCATAACACCCAGAGAAATAACTTTTTTGATAAAAATGACCTTCAAGCCACCGGAATCCGCTTAAACCCAGCTATTCCCCCTTTAGTGTACCAATATTCCCAGCCACCGCCAGCAGCACTAGACCAATCCTTGAGGTCAAATTCACCGCTGCCGGAGGGAGTTCCCGCGATGCGATAGACTTTCACCGCTTGACCGTTATTATTCCAGATTAAAGGCCGATCCGGCTCCATCTGTTCGGGTAGAGTCCCGTTAGTTTGCAGAAAATAGGCATCTTGTCCCTTATCGGTGCCGTTGCCATAGACTTTGGCGATACCATGCTCATCGATCGCCAGAAAAGCACCTTCTTCTAAACCGATAGCGTAGGCAGGTAGTTGATTGTGATTATCGTGTACATTGCGGGCTAAAAAACCAAAAAGGCGACCATATCTCGTTTCGGGATGATCTTGATTGAGTCGATCCAAATGGGTATCTGTCACCACTTTTTTGAGAAAAGGAACCCGAATAAAATCACTCCAATAGAAGTCTTTAGTGTTGAAGTGAAAGGGATTATTTAATATTTCTGAACTCAGTACTCCTTCGTGAGTAGGCGCATAGTAAAAATCCCCCAGAATAGCCATTCCTGCGCTGGTTCCCGCCACGGGAACTTTTTTGTCGTTGATTAGATAATTGATCGCTGTTTCCACCTTTGTGCTTTCCCACAAATCCTCGTACTGATTTTGATCACCACCGGCAAAAAAAAGGATATCGGCATTACGAATATATTCGATAACATCAGGATTATTCGCCCCTTCACGACTATCAATTGATAGTTCCGCCGCCGAGCCGATCAGGGAGGGATAATTGTCGCAAATCCAATCGGCTTGACCACCAAGATCGCCAAAGCGCAGCACTAAGTAATTACCGCCTTTAGCTCGATTTAATAACCATGTGGTCGCTTGATCTTCTCCTAATTTACCTCCTTCCGCTCCCCCGATTAATAAAATACCCGATCGATGTTTTACCGACTGAAAATTGGCTTGTCCACAACGACAAGAATAACGAAAATCTCGATTATGATTGTTGGACATGGTCTTATACCCTCGCCCCTTAGCTTACTGCTTCTATCCTAGCTTTAACTAGGACAAAATCAGAATTTTCTACCATAAAAGTTAACAACAAAGCTGATCTATAGCTGAAATCGGTAGCGGCAAAACTCCCTAGTTTACATTCTGTTAAAAATCGTCCTATAATAATTCAAGGCTAGAAATTGGCAATTATTACTGTTGAAGTTGAGAATCGGCGGGCGATATGTTAAATAGACGTTCTTTTTTGCAAGGATTAGGTACAATCGCCTTAGCGGGAGGTTTGAGTGGCTGCGCTTCTGGAAGCGGCGAGCCGAGCATTTTTCTCCTCTCCGGTTCGATTCCGCCGCGATTACTAACAGACTTTCGGAAAACTATTGCCGAAAAAAAAGTCAATTTTCAGTCGGAAAGGCAGCTGAAAGAGCTATTAAAATTGTTGGAAAAATGGTTGAAAAATCAGGAGCAACCAGCCTCACAATTTCCGATTCCTATCCCTTTTACGGAACAAAACCCAGCGATCGGTAATTTAGTCACCCTAGGGGATGCTTGGCTAGGAAAAGCGATTAGCAACGGTTTAATTCAACCCCTAGATACTTCTCAACTCTCTAATTGGTCAAAACTGCCCCCCCGTTGGCAAGAAAATATGACTCGCAATGCCCAAGGACAACCGCAAACAGAGGGAAAAGTCTGGGCTGCGCCCTACCGTTGGGGAATGACAGTAATTGCCTATAATGAGGAAAAATTCGCTCAATTTGACTGGCGACCACAGGATTGGTCCGATCTATGGCGACCGGAATTAACCGGTAAAATTGCCCTAATTGATAATCGTCGCGAAGTCATCGGTTTAACCCTAAAAAAATTGGGTTATTCTTATAATTCTAGTGATTTAAAGCAAGTTACGGCACTAAAAGACCAGCTATTCGCTTTACAAAAACAGGTAAAATTTTATAGTTCTCAACATTATTTACAACCCCTGATACTCGGTGATGTCTGGCTGTCTGTGGGTTGGTCTAATGATATTTTACCAGTGAGCGATCGCTATAATAAAATTAAAGTTGTTGTCCCCAAATCCGGCACTTCTCTCTGGTCAGATGTCTGGGTAAAACCAGTTTTAACTACTCCTAATTCTCTTGTCCAGCAATGGATTGATTTTTGTTGGCAACCAGAATCCGCTACTAAAATTTCTTTATTTACCTCTGGATTATCACCCCTAGTTCTCACTGAAAATCCCGACCAAATTCCCTCAGATATTAAAAATAATCCTTTACTTGTCAATCCAGAAGCGATCAAAAAAAGCGATTTTCTAAACCCTTTATCCCCAGCAACCGAGCAAGAATACGAGCAATTATGGCAAGCAATGCGACAGTCAGTATAGTCAGGAGATACTAGACAAAATTCTGTGAGTCGTCAACTTAACACTGATAACTCATAAATTATACTTTCCTGAAAACCATTTGTATATAAGGTCTAAAATACTCGCATTAATTACAAGACTAATAAATTCAGAATATCTGTTTGCTTGTAAATTTGATGATGATCCTCCGAGCATTGCTTGTATATGGTTATTAACTTCTGGAGCAATTAAAGTTACATAAGCGGCGACAACAAGGATAAATCCTAACAGATAGCGATTAGAATGATTCATCAATATTGAGGTGAAAATTACATTGACCTAACTGATTCTAGCTGATAACTGCTCACTGATAACTGATAACTGCTCACTGATAACTGCTCACTGCTCACTGATAACTGATAACTGATAACTGATAACTGATAACTGATTAAGCGGTTTGACTTTGGGTTTCTTGGGCGAGAAAAGTAAGGATAGAAGCTTTCTCAATTAACCCCAAAACCGTGCCGTTTTCTTCTACCACTGTCACTTGAGATAAATTTTCTCCTTCCAAAATTTTCACCACATCTAGGAGGGAAGTATGAGACAAAACCAGTTTGAGACTTTCGCTAGTTTGTAATAACCGGCCGATATTTACCTCTGTCCATTGGGAAGTGGGAATCGTTTTCAGATCCTCTACATTAATCACCCCTAATAGTTTACCTTCGCTATCGGTAACTAGAAATTTAGACCATTGTTGTTTACCGATAACATAATTATTAGCAAACTCGCGCAGGGTTAAATTAATCGGCACTACAGGACTATTAGGAGAGATAACATCTTTAGCACTGTAGCGACTTAGGAAATCTTGAACCTTAGCTGATTGAGCGGAAAAGCCGGCATTTTGTAGGAGGAAAATGCCAATTAATAGCGTCCAAAAACTGCCAAATTGAGTGATTCCGAGAATTGATAGCGCACCGATGACAATCGCTAACCAACCAAAAAATTGACCGAAACGACTAGCGAATAAAACCCCTTTATTGGGATTACCCGTTACTTGCCAAACGATGGCTTTAAGGATATTACCACCATCTAAAGGTAAACCGGGGATCAGGTTAAATAACCCTAGGGCGAGGTTGATATAGGCCAGCAGAGAAAGAATCGCCGCCATGGGCGCATTTAAGCTAATATTGAGACGAATAATTAGGAAAATACTGAAGAGCAGTAAACTAACTAAAGGGCCAGCAATTGCTACTAGAAAAGCTTCTAGGGGAGTTTTCGATTCTCTGCCGAGAGTTGCCAAACCACCGAATAAAAATAGGGTAATTGATTTAACTTCAATACCTTGGGCGATGGCAACAAAACTATGGCCTAATTCGTGGGCAACCACGGAGGCAAATAGGAGAATAGCGGCAAAAAATCCTAAGAGCCAGGGCATAATTCCCGTTAACTGGGGAAACTGACTTAAATCTCCCCCATAGGTTAAGGTAATTAACCCCAGAACAAAGAACCAAGAAGGATTAATATAAAAGGGAATTCCAAAGAGATTCCCGACTCTAATGTTGCCATTCATTTTGTATCTTCTCCAATTATGGGGGACTAACGCCAAGAAGATTAGGTTATCAATTGCGCCATTCACTTCTGTTAACAATTGTAACAAAAATGAAAATCTCCCCAGCATTCCTTCAGGGAGTAAAAACCGTCATTGCTGTGGTTCGGTTATTTTCGTAGGAGAATTAAATCAATGATTAATTATTTACGGGGACAAGCGATCGAGGTGATCAAAACCCCGAATAACCGACTGATCTTGATTTTAGACGTAAACCAGATCGGTTACGAAATCCAAATTCCCTCGCGATTAGCCCTAGACATCGGCAAAGATAACAATGATAGTCGTCAGATTTTTACTCACCTAATCCTTCGCGAGGAGCAGCCTTTATTGTACGGTTTCGGCACCGCCTCAGAGCGAGATCTGTTTCGTCAACTGCTTTCCGTCAATGGAGTTGGGGCGCAATTAGCCCTAGCTTTAATCGATACCTTGGGGATTGAGGAACTTGTGGTGGCAATAGTAACAGGAAATACTAAAATTTTGAGCAAAACCCCCGGAGTCGGCTTAAAAACAGCAGAAAGAATCGCTTTAGAGTTAAAAACTAAATTGGCAGCATGGCGACAGCTAAAAGAAGTGACGGCGACAACCACGGCAATACTACCAGCAGCGGAGATACGCGAAGATGTGCAGATGACCCTTTTAGCTTTAGGATACAGTCAAGAGGAGATCGATCGAGCCATAGCAGTCCTCAGTCAAGATGCTTTATTTAGTAAAAATACTCAGCCAGAAGACTGGATTAAAGGCGCAATTAATTGGCTAGGTTAAATCAGTCGTCGGTCGTCGGTCGTCAGAAGATTAGTTTTATTGATTCTCCCCACACCCCACACCCCACACCCCACACCCCACTTCCCCACACCCCACTCCGGCGCTCCCTTCTTCGGGCAAATGTTAAAAAGTATTACGAAAATAGTGAGAAGGTGAACCAGATGCCGCAAAATAGTTGCGTTAGGTCGCTCTAGCTAGGGAAGTCTTGAGACGCTAAGGCGGAAACGAGATAACTTGAGCGTAGTGACCACAACTGCTATAAAATGTCAGATTAAGTTTATTAATCTCACTTAGTTGGGAGGAATCCATCAATGAGTATCGTCACGAAATCGATCGTGAATGCTGATGCTGAAGCTCGTTACCTCAGCCCCGGCGAACTGGACAGAATTAAAGCCTTCGTTACCAGTGGTGCCGCTCGTTTACGCATCGCTGAAACCCTAACTGGCGCTCGCGAAACCATCGTCAAACAAGCTGGCGATCGCTTATTCCAAAAACGTCCTGACATCGTTTCCCCCGGGGGCAACGCTTACGGCGAAGAAATGACCGCTACCTGTCTGCGTGACATGGACTACTACCTACGTTTAATCACCTACGGAGTAGTTGCTGGTGATGTCACCCCGATTGAAGAAATCGGTTTAGTCGGTGTGCGTGAAATGTACAAATCTTTAGGAACCGACATCGGTGCCGTAGCTCAAAGCGTTCGCGAAATGAAAGAAGTTGCTACTGGTCTTATGTCTTCTGACGATGCTTCTGAAGCTTCTTCCTACTTCGATTACGTGATCGGCTCTATGTCGTAGAATAACTCCTTTGTGAATTGTTCTAGACACACCCCTCGTAAACCTCTTAAGATTAAGCAAAACCCAAGGAAGAACCACCATGCAAGACGCAATTACTTCTGTTATCAACTCTTCTGACGTTCAAGGCAAATACCTTGACTCTAATGCTCTCGGCAAACTGAAAAGCTATTTCGCCACCGGTGAACTGCGCGTGCGCGCCGCTAGTGTCATTAGCGCCAACGCTGCTGGTATCGTTAAGGAAGCTGTGGCTAAGTCCCTGTTATACTCTGACGTAACCCGTCCCGGTGGTAATATGTACACCACCCGTCGTTACGCCGCTTGTATCCGTGACCTCGACTACTATCTCCGTTATGCTACCTACGCTATGTTAGCTGGAGATCCTTCTATCCTCGATGAGCGCGTTCTCAACGGACTGAAAGAAACCTACAACTCTTTAGGTGTACCCATCTCCTCCACCGTTCAAGCTATCCAAGCGATGAAAGAAGTCACCGCTAGTTTAGTTGGTGCTGATGCGGGTAAAGAAATGGGGATTTACTTCGACTACATTAGCTCTGGCTTAAGCTAGAAGTAACGAACTCGGACGAAATAGGGTTCGGGAAGCCGAGGATGAGTGCTAGGTCTTTAAAGGCTGAATCTGTCCAAGATAGGTTTTGACGAGCTAGTATTGATCCTTGACTCCCGACCTTTGTTATTTTAGAAAAAGGCCTTCGTTAGTTTGAGCGACAAGTTTTTCAGCGATTAGGAGAAATCAATCCATGCGGATGTTCAAAATCACCGCTTGTGTTCCTAGCCAAAGCCGCATTCGGACACAACGGGAATTACAAAATACCTATTTTACCAAACTCGTTCCCTACGATAATTGGTTTCGTGAGCAACAACGCATCATGAAAATGGGCGGCAAAATTGTCAAAGTGCAGTTAGCTACTGGCAAACCTGGAACTAATACAGGTTTACTGTAATCGGCTGCCACTAGAACTTAAAAAAAAGAGGTCTTTCCAGACCTCTTTTTGCTTTAGGGATTTTTTTCAAACTGCAAAGCGGCAGAGTTGAGACAATAGCGTTTTCCCGTTGGGGGTGGACCATCATTAAAAACGTGACCGAGATGAGCATCACAGGTGGCACAAACAATCTCTGTCCGCACCATGAAAAAACTAATATCCCGTTCGTACTTGATATTAGTCTCGTTAGCAGCGGTCGAGAAACTCGGCCAACCAGTACCCGAATCATACTTGCTGTCGGAAGTAAATAACTCCGTACCACAGCAGACACATTTGTAAATACCTTTTTCTTTATTATCGTGGTATTTACCCGTAAAAGCCCGTTCTGTTCCCTTTTTGCGAGTAACTTGGAACTGTTCGGGAGTTAGCTGGGCCTGCCATTCCGTCTCGGTTTTACGAACTTTTTCTACCATAGTTAGGACAACTGCGATTATGATTAAATTTCCCCTTTTAGTCTAACCTGAGAATGATGCTTAGGTGAATTTTTCGGATCAATAATTTATTTTACCATTTTTTCTAGCCAAGTTTGTAAGGCATTTTCGAGGTTAATTTGATTGGGTAAAAATCCTTGTATTGGCTGTTCAATAGGTTTATCTGTGATTATGGCAATAGAAGCAAAATCGCTGATAAGTTGGCAAAGTTGAATAAAAGAATCCCTCGGATCATCACCATAAAAAATTAGGGCAAGATTTGGGGTTTCAGTCTTGAGACACCATTCTAAATCATAGACATCATTAATCGGAGAAATTAATTTTGTCAAGATACGATTACCAAGACCTTTCGCAAGGCGATCGAGGTTAGTCTCTTGGTTTATTGTTTTAATATCAATAGTGCGAACATTGGGGTTATTTGTTTTAATTTTTTCGAGAATATAGTCTAAGTGTTGCGATTGTAGTTCTTCGGGAATGCTGTTTTCATTTTGACCGTGCCACGCTTTATAAAATTCGGGGTAGGTCATCTGTTGAACACATTGGCAGCAAACTCTATAGGATTCTTCAAAAGTTGTTGTATCATAACTGCTATAAGCTTCGGTCAAATATTTTTTTAGTGACTTGATTATTAGATATAGTACATCGTTTTTAGACATACTTTCATAGTCAATTTCAATTGGATTTGGAATTCGATCAAAATAATCTGGATAACTACCTTTAATTATAGATGCTAAAGCCTCGGAATAATAGTCTATGCTAATATTACTTGTATATGTTTCGATGAATTCTGAAATTTTCACATATTGTACTTCAAGCTCCGTGTCTTCACCTTCCATGTCTAATTCAAAAAGATATTCCCAGTCTGAATTTTCTAGCTTATTTAATAAAGATTTTTTGTCTTGACTATCAAATATCTTACTATGTTCTAATTTATTGAAAATATTTTCTTGATACCAAATAGTCAAGCGACCCATGTTGTACAACAAATCCCAATTTTCTAAAATCTCATAGATTATTATTTCTTTGTTTTTAGAAAATTCTGGTTCAGTCATAAGAGAGGAAAAAAAGTTATCAAAAATTAATGGATCAGTAATAGCTAATCTTTCTATAAAGTCCACGGTTTCCTTATGTTCTAGAAAAAAAAGATAATATTTTTTTTGAGAGTTTGCTTTAGGAATAATATCCCACAGTTTTTGATTGAGTTTTTTTAACAATATCGATATTAGCTCTGGAGTTTCTGAAATAGTTTTTCCTGTTTGCGGCTGCTCCGATAAAGTCCATAGCACACATGAACGATAAAGATAATCTAGTTCTTCATCTATCAATAGATGAAGACCAATTGATATCCCTAATTGATTGCTACTGTCATAATTCAATAGAAAAGCAAATAAACGAGCCAGATTTTCTGCTTTATTCAGTTTGCAGTTCTTCTCGATAATCAAGCAATAGTTTGTTAAAGTGGCAATAAATTTATCTTTTTCAAACTCATACAATGAGTGTAAGAGCCTACGTGAATCGATCCCATAAGGATAATGATATATTTCCCCCGTATTTATATCAATTTCACCGAAATTTATTTGAATGGCCTTGGTGAGAATTTTATCATAATTGCAATATTGTTTGAATTCACCTAAAAACTTTATCAGAATTTTAAAAGAAACAAGCCAGTAAAAATTACAAAACCCACAACCATCATTAAAATTAAACAACTCCTCCATTAATTTATTTTTTTCAGCTATTATCTGATCACTTTGCTGTCCTAACCATAATAAAATAACTTCTGTCCATTGATTTTCAAAAACTCTATAGACTCCTTGTTCTGGATTTTTAGGAATATGATTCAAGAAAAATTGATAATCATCAATAACCAAAGCGGCAAAATATTCTTGAAAACTGGGATGAAAGAAAGCATAAACTTCTTCCTCTGGATTTTCTTCTGCAACCCCAACGATGTTTAACCAACCTATATCTAAAGCTAATTTACCTAAAGGTTGATCGATTTCACCCAAATATTTAACTACTTGCTCACGACTTAAGCGGAAACGATTTGATGGTTGATTAATTGCTGCCTTTGCCAATTCTCCCAAGGCACGATTTAACTCTTTTTGCTGTGACGATGTAGTGGGAAAATATTCAGATTTCCATTCGTATAGAGTTTCCACAAACCATTTATATAAACCCGCTTTCGTTTCGGGTAAAGAACCCTCTCGTCTTTGCCAAGCGTAACAAAGTAAAGTTAATTGTAGAGGATTTTTAATTAAATCTCGAATAGGTTCTTTTCCCGATTTATTTAACTCACCTTGAAGCAATAAAGAACGCTCATGATCATTGATAAAAAACCGACCAATGAAATCCTTAACTTGTTCCTCATCAAAATCTAAATTCCGATAAATATCGAAATTATCGAGATAATTCTTACCATTATCCCACACATTCAACCGACAGGTTAACAGGATTCTTGCTGCAGCGAGCCAACTTTGCTCAATCTGGTTACGAATCCAGAATAATGGGTTATTAATCCCCATCTCATCGAGTCCGTCTAGTAATAACCAAACTCTCTCGGTATTGAAAATATCTACTAATGCTTGTTTTGATTCTGGTTTAACCTCAAAGGTTTTTAAAGCTACTTTTAGCCATTTGTCAAGTAAATAATTCTCTAAATTATCCCCTGGCAAATCTGCGAGAGAAACCCAAATAATTCTATCTTCTGGATGTGTTTGTGAAACGCGATCAACTATCTGCTGTAGTAGGGTAGTTTTTCCCGCACCGGGTTCACCGATAATTGCGATTCGTTTTCCCGCACTTTTAGGACTATTTCCCCCTTCGATTACCTCACAGAAAAACTGATCATTTTCAAATCTGCGGATGATTTCTTCTTGGGAATCGTAAAATCTCGATCCTTTTTTCGCTTCCCCATCCTTAACTCTAGGTTTTTTTCTCCGTTCTATTAATCCCAAAGGAACATACATTTTATCTCGCTCTAAATTAATATCATCCCCTACGGTTAAAGGATTTGAGGTCATGCGTTTAATTTGTTCTGCGAGCATTTTTGTAAAGACTTCGTGGGAGAGAGTCTGATTTTGTATCGTTTCAGCTTTCGGTTCCTGTTTAGTCTCCGTTTTTATCCATTCCTCAACGATATCTGATGGCTCTATCTCTACAGCATTAGCAAGCTTTTGTACAGTATTTCTTTCGGGATTCTTCCCCCACTGAGGATGAAATACATTTTTGATGGTCTCATGAGATAATTCTGTTTTCTCGGCCAATGCTGCATAAATTTCTTCTCGCGAGCTATATTTGTAGCCATTTTCTCGCATTTTACGCTCTATCAACACTAATCCGCTAGTTTTTACTTGTAAACCGCGTTGACGTTTTTTTGTCTCCGTTAACGTTTTTTTTTTCATCCATCGGTTCTCTATATCAGATTTGGCTATCACTAATTTACTCCATAGAAAACAAATCGGCTAGGGAAGATAAGGGAAGATAAGAGATTTTAATTTTGGCTTATCTTCCTTTAATATCACTAGATTTTCATTGTATTTGCGGTTTATTGTCGATATGTAGCGTTCAATCACCACGAAATGACTGTTAGCAGAAAAATAAACCATCTCACCCCATCAGCGAATATGACTCAACCTCTCCAACAATCTCAAAAACGGTTAACTCCCTATGCTTGGGTAACTCGTGTAGCGCAACTGATGGCCAAAGAAAAAAACTGTCATTATGGGAATTGGTTGCCGACAAATTATCATATTTCTTTGCTCCCCAGCGACTTCGATAGCAGCGATCATGACAAAATGGTTATACAAAGATCGATCGAATTACAAAATCTGGGTTTTAGCGTTAATGTGGAGAATGCTAACTCTTTTAAAGTCAAAGGAAAAACCTATTCTATCTGTATTGCCGGTCGTCCTGATATCGTGGCAATTAAGGATAATTGGGTAGTGGTGGAGGACTGCAAAAGTGGACGGGAAAAAACCTCCCATCTTTACCAAATCCTCCTCTATATGCTTCTACTCCCCCACGCACCGGAAACAAAATCCCTCTGCAAGGGTCAAATTCCCCACGGACGTTTAATTTATTCCGATCGAATTATCGATATACCTAATCAACGGATCGATCGAGATTTTATCACTCATTTTCAGCAAGTTCTCTCCTCTCTTACCCGTCCCGATTTTCCGCCTCGGCAACCCCACCTCTCGGAATGTCGTTATTGTCGTTTACCCGAAAAAAACTGTAGTTTTAAACGAGTAAGTTATACCAATTCTCGCAGGTGAAAATTACACATCGAATGATCAATTTAAGTCCCTCTTTTTAAGGGGGATTTAGGGGGATGAAACTGGGTGCATCTCACCTTTGTCAATTCAGACAGATAAGGATTTTAGCTATTGTCAGCTTTCCAGACTCAGTATTTTTGCTTTCACTGAGATGCACCCGCTCAAACTTTTGTAGTCATACCATTTTTCAAAAGTAATGGTAGAGAGGGGTACGAACTCCTAATACCACCCACAAAACACACTGATAATTGCCTGACAGTGGCTATTTCGCTAAATTTGGGCTGCAGCCTCTATAATTTGCCAAAACGACGATGACGACCTTGATAATCTTTTAAAGCGCGGTGAAATTGCACTCGATCGAAATCGGGCCAGAGGGTGTCAGTAACGTAGATTTCCGCGTAGGCCATTTGCCAGAGTAAAAAATTACTAATTCGCATTTCCCCACTACTGCGAATTAACAGGTCTGGGTTAGGAATCCCGGCAGTATAAAGATACTGTTCAAAGAGAGATTCATCGATCGCTTCTGGGGAGACTAAACCCTGTTGCACCTGACGAGCGATCGCCTGACAAGCTTGCACGATCTCCTCTCGGCCACCATAATTAGTAGCCACCGTAAATTGAATACCAGAATTTTTGCTAGTTTCTGCTTGAGATTTAGCAATTTCCCGTCTTAAAGACTCTGGCAAGGCTGATAAATTACCAATAAAGCGAATTTTGACATTTTGCTGCATCATTTCTTCTAATTCCCGCCGCAAAACCCGCTCGAATAGAGTCATTAAAAACTCTACTTCCTCCAGGGGACGACCCCAATTTTCCGTCGAAAAAGCATAAGCAGTTAAAGCGGGAATCCCCCAGTCGCGACAACAGCGCAGCAAGTCTTTGAGTGCATCTACTCCCCGTTGATGGCCCATAATCCGGGGTAAACCACGATTTTTCGCCCAACGACCGTTCCCATCCATAATCACTGCGACGTGCTGAGGCAAACGGTTTTTATCTAAATCCGTAGGTAATTCTGGTGATAAGCTCGGTTTAACAGTCATTTTCTATCTTTCGGGGTTGCGCTGGGCGAACGGGAGAATTTTTCTAAGATTAGACGACCTTTTAAGCCAATTGTACGCCCTAAACGTCCCCAACTCGGTGCGACCACTTCCCCCTCTCCCGACGGAGAAAACTTCGCTTCGAGCAGCTCTTTTAGTTTACTACTGGTTAAAGGCCGATCCAAATTACCCCCCGACGCGAGGGAAATCGAGCCAGTTTCCTCAGAAACCACAATACAGATACAATTATCTAGCCTTTCGGTAATGCCCATGGCTGCCCGATGACGGGTGCCTAATTGCCTAGAGGTACTGCGCTCCGATAGGGGTAGAATAACACCAGCGGCCACCACTCGATCGCCCCGAATAAATACAGCCCCATCGTGCAGTAAAGTTTTAGTTTGAAAAATAGTTTGAATTAATTCCTTAGATACTTCGCCATTTAGCATCACTCCCGGATTGACAAACACCTTGGTGTCGAGATTGCCACTGGTTTCTAATACCATCAGCGCACCGGTGCGATTTTGAGATAGATCCTTCACCGCGTCCACTAACTCATCAATGACATTATCGGTCTTGGGAGTGGGGGAACTTTTTTTAAATAATTCCCACACTTGACCTTTGCCCAATAATTCTAAAAAACGGCGAAATTCCGACTGAAAAATCACAGCGATCGCTACGGCTGCCCCCAAAATCAATTTTTCTAGGACTAACCCCAGCAAGCGCAATCCTAGGGCATCGCTAATCACCGAGGCCAGCATTAAATAGATTAGTCCTCGCACCATCCAAAAGGTACGCCGCTCGCCGATAATTAGCAGCAGCATATAGGTAAGCAGGAGAACTAACCCAAAGTCTAGGAATAACAGACCATGGCTGAGAATCCAGGACAATAACCGGCGAGGGTCCAGAAAAAAACCCGACATGGGGGGACAATAGCGATGAGGTTTATATTAAGGAGAGTCGATTGGGTAAGCGGTCTTGACGCAGCAAACCCGCCAGATTTTCCCGTTCAAGGATCAGATTAGCTTCTCCGTTTTGGACAATTACCGCCGCCGGACGGGGTAAGCGGTTGTAATTAGAAGCCATACTGTAGTTATAGGCTCCTGTGGCTAAAACCACTAAAATATCCCCCGGGTTGGTTTTCGGTAGCGTAATATCCTTAATTAGAATATCGCCTGATTCACAATGTTTTCCAGCTATTGTCACCACTTCCTGACATTCTTGACTCATTTTATTAGCGACAACGGCCCGATAAACCGATTGATAGGTAATCGGTCGGGGATTATCGGACATTCCGCCATCGACGGCGATATAGGTGCGGATTTCAGGGATTTCTTTGCGATTACCCACTGTATAGGCCGTTACGCAAGCGGTGGCAATCAGAGAGCGTCCCGGTTCGGCAATGAGCAGGGGATAAGCGATACCTCTTTCCTGACAAGCTTTAGCCACTGCTAAGGACACTGCTTGCACCCATTCCTCGATACTTGGGGGGTCATCACTTTCGAGGTAGCGAATCCCTAAACCACCACCGACGTTTAATTGCTCTAGGGGTAAACCCCGTTCTAAACCTAATTTAAACCAATCTGCCAAGACAGCGGCTAAGTCTTGGTGGGGTTGACGTTCAAAAATCTGGGAACCGATGTGAGCGTGTAAACCCAGACAATTCAGCAGCGGATGAGCTAAAACATAGTCAAATACCGCTTCGATTTGATGAGGGTCAAAACCAAATTTACTGTCTAAGTGACCCGTGCGAATATATTCGTGGGTGTGGCACTCGATGCCGGGGGTTAAGCGCAAGAGGATCGGAATAGGGGTATCAGGACGGTTTTCGCCTAATTTAACCAGATTTTCTAGTTCTAGCCAGTTATCAACGATAATAATGCAGTTATGCTCGAGCGCATATTCTAACTCGGCGCTCGATTTGTTATTACCATGAAAGTATATCGGCACAGCGGTTTTATTGATCTGGTCTAAAGCGGTTAACACCGTGTGAATTTCTCCGGCCGACACCACATCAAAACCTAATCCCTCCCTAGCGACCACGGCCGATACAGCCAGACAATTCCACGCTTTCGAGGCATAAATTACCCTAGATTCTCCGGGATAATGAGTCTGGAAACCTTGCAGGTATTGACGACAGGCAGTGCGGAGGGTGACTTCATCGACAATATACAAGGGTGAACCGAAAAGTTCCACTAGGGTGGTCACATCACAACCACCGATTTCTAGACAATCGCGGTTATTAACCTTGGCTGTCAGGGGGAACAGGGTTTGATTCGGGGATAGACAATCTTGATAGGCTAAATATTTTTGTCCGGAATTGTTGATTTTAGGTTCAGTTGATAGCATGAGCGGTGTTTTTTGTCAATAAATCGATAAATTTTGTTACAATCTCCGCGCATCCCCGATTCAGTTGAGGGAATTTTGACCGTCGGTGATCTAGATAACCAAAATAGTTCTCTCTTTCAGTGTACGATCAACGACCCGCTAAAAATCCCTTTTTTGTCAGGAAAAAATCGAGCAGCCACCCCGAAATAGTGGTAATAGTATTGAAGGAGTGGTCTTAAAAGTGATGATATGACTGACCAGAATGGCGTGTTAGTAGAAGAACAAAGCGAGGATATTACCCGTAAGATGAGTCAATTAGCCACCGAGTCGCCGAAAAATCAATTACAGATCCTGACACAATTAGCCGGAACCGGAGAAGGTGGCCTAACCGTATTGAGAGATTTTTTATTAGCCGAGCGCCCCACTCCTGTTAATCTGGTGACAGGTAAGGCTTATCAATTGCTATACCAAGATAATAGCGCTCAGAGCAAGGAATTTTTAGCTAATTATTTCCCCACGGGTGTTGTTCCCCTCGATAGTGCTAAAGGTATCGATTATCGACTTTTACAGGAATTATTGGCTAAACAGGATTTTCAAACTGCCGATAGTCTCACCCGTCAAAAACTCTGTGAATTAGCAGGAGAAGGAGCAATACAGAGGAAATGGGTCTATTTTACGGAAGTAGAAGCTTTTCCCAAGGTTGACATTCAGACTATTGATCATCTTTGGTTAGTTCATTCGGAAGGGAAATTCGGTTGGTCGGTGCAGCGCAAATTATGGCTCGGTGTGGGTCAAGATTTCCCGAAACTCTGGCCGAAAATTGGTTGGAAAAATGGCAATAATTGGACGAAATACCCCCAAGAATTTATCTGGGATTTAAGCGCTCCCGTGGGCCATTTACCCCTGTTAAATCAACTGCGCGGGGTGAGAGTGGCTGCCTCTTTATTCTCCCATCCCGTCTGGAGTGAAAAATAGATTGAGAACATTCGGCCTCGGGTATAAGTACCTAAGCAAAATTAATTACACATATCTAACCACCTCTTGCCCCTTGCCTCTTGCCTCTTGCCTATCTTCACTAGGAAATTAATTTTGCACGACTACTTATCAGCTTTCTACATTTTCGGGACGATTTCTTGTAAGGCCGCTTCTAGATTAGGATAGCGATAGTCAAAACCGATCGCTTGGGTGGCTTTTGGCAGCACTTCTTGACCTTCTAAGACGATTTTGGCCCCTTCTCCCAAGAGAATTTCGAGGGCAAAATCTGGCACCGGCAACCAAGAAGGACGCTTCATTACTTCCCCTAAAATCTGACAGAATTCTTTCATCCGCACGGGATTGGGTGCAGTAGCGTTGAAAGTGCCGCTAATTTCTGGGCGATCGAGACAATAGATAATTAAATTAATTAAATCATCCCGATGAATCCAAGAAAACCACTGACGACCGCTGCCAATCGGTCCGCCGGCAAAAAGTTTGAAGGGTGGGATCATTTTCCCTAAAGCACCCCCATTGCCTAAAACAATACCCGTGCGAAGAATGACTAAACGAGTGCCGTAATCTTTAACTTTTTGGGCGGCTGTTTCCCACTTTTTACAGACATCTGCCAGAAAATCGTCACCGGGAGGGCTATTTTCGTCAAAACTAGCGGTTTCACTGGTTCCATAGTAACCGATCGCCGAGGAGTTAATTAAAACTTTCGGTTTCTGGTCGGCCATTGCGGTCGCAACGCGCTCGCTACGCGAGATCGCCTCGACAATTTTCTCGGTGCCGATTTCCCGACTAGCGATGATTGCTCGTTTTGCTTCACCGGTCCAGCGTTCCGAAATCGGTTCTCCCGCTAGATTAATCACCGCATCACATCCAGAAATCTCTTTTTGCCAATCCCCCGATTCTGTGGCGATATAGGGAATAATCTCTATCTTAGGATAGATTGACTTTGGGTAAATTCTCCCGGCTTTATCGGGATTGCGAGTCAAAATTAGGATGTCATCGCCGCGATCATAGAGTTTGACCACCAATCGACTACCCACAAATCCCGTCGCCCCAGTAATCGCTATTTTCATGGTTTCTTGACTAAATTTATCCTTATTTTAGCTGGTTTTTGGCTATCAGAATTCAGGAGTTGAGAGTTGGGGTTTTAGGGTTTTAGGGTTTTAGGGTTTTAGTTGAAATTTCCCCATTCCCCTATCTCCCCATCACCCTATCTCCCCATTCCCCTATCTCCCCATTCCCCCATCACCCCACTTCTCACTTATCCTGATACCCCATCCCGTTGGCTGCCGCATAACGATTCATAAAGCGCAGAAAACGCTCCCAGTGTTCATCGGTGATTTCAAAACCACATTCTACCCGTTGAATTTCATCTCCTTCATCTCCTCCAAAAATAAACTTAGTCGAGTTGGGAATAACTATAATCACTCCTTCCTCATCGGTGAGACGGAGATCGCCGTAGGTACGGGTGGTGAAACTTTGGAAACGTTCGATCGCTTTCAGGGTTTTAAAAGTCATCAGGACATTGCGAATCCCGGTATTTTTATTTTTGCGGAGACTAACACCGCTTAATTCTTCTGATAAACCAACAAAAAACTCGATCGTGGGAGTGGTCATAGGTATAGCTATAAAATTTTGGTTATTGATTTTCTCTTAATTACTTTTGATGGGAAAAATTAGTTCATGATTACTAATAAAGTAACCATGAACGGAAAAACAAGCTATTCCGCTTCTCCACCTTGGATTTTGAGGAGGAGAAAACCCCAAGCTAATCCGACGAGGACGAGAACGATCGCCACGATCGCCCCATTAAATAACATACTTTCTGCGGTCATGGTGATTGCTCCTGAGCCTACAATAATCGATCAATAGATCAATGGTATTTTAACCTACGAAGGCGATCGACTGCTGCCGGACTAGGGCAAAATTGAGGGAGAAAATCGGCAAATAGCTTTGAGAACTTTCTTAGTATATACGTTCTAGCAATCCTGCCCCTCTCCTCAAGGAAGGATGCTCAACCCCATGCTAGATATTTTTAATACTATCTTTATATTTGCCGTCGTCACTTTGTGTTAATGTATTATCTGCTTAATTCTCCACTTATACTAGAAAAATTAAGTATTGATAACTATTGGTGATGACTGGTAAAAAATCATTTATGCTCAAGATCAAGTTAATATTATTCTTAGGTTTGTTGCTGCTGAGTTGTCAATCGACTAATCTCAATGGTAATAATAGTTCGATGGCTCAGATTACGACTGAGAATCAAGGGCAAATATTACCGGTCACGGCCAAAGCAGATATTAATGGTGAGATAATTGAGCTAGAAGTGGCTCAAACCCCAGAACAACAGGCCAAGGGTTTAATGTATCGCTTGTCTTTGGAGAAAAATCGCGGTATGCTATTTCCCTTTGCACAACCTCTGGTGGCCCGGTTTTGGATGAAAAATGTCTCGATTCCTCTAGACATGATTTTTCTAAAAGATGGTATAGTAAAAGCAGTTTTGCTCAATGTCCCTCCTTGTGCTGTGGATCCTTGTCCTGTCTATGGGCCAAACACCATGGTTAATCAAGTGATCGAACTAGCCGGGGGCCGAGCCAAAGAATTAGGAGTGAAAGAAGGAGATAAAATTAAGATTGAGTCTATCTCAAGACCTTGATTTTTGAAAATGGTGTTAACTTTCTTATAGAAAGTGTCCCTTGTCCGAAAATATAAGTATGGCTTTTATAAGCTATTACGCATTTATACTGTTTAAGATATAACCATATCGATTAAGATTTTTATAGTCTATCAAGTTATAGATTGAATAATCTTTACCCTTGCTATAGATTAAACAGAGACAAAATTCTACTGGAGCTAACGGGACTATTTGTAAGAGAGCCAGCGATTTTTAGAAAAGCACTCTCTATCATCGAGATAGCTTAGATACAGAAAAAACGGTCGCAAGACTAACTGTCCTTGAAACCGATCAGGTGGTGTTTTATTGAAATTACGAGATATACTATTGAGGAAAAAGTACCCCCATGTCCACGATTGCCTATTCCCAATTCCGACAATTTCTACAAGAGGAATTGTCCCTTCCCCAAGAATCGATCGCTATGGCCGAGCGCTCGATCCAATCTGATAAAATTCATTTACCGATGATTCTCTGGCAGTACGGTTTAGTGACCTTGGAACAATTAGACAAAATTTATGATTTTCTCGAAGAGGTAGTCTAATCTTACAATTGCTCACTATTGACAAGGAGAATAATTGCCATGGCTGCTCATAGTTTCTGGCACAGTTTGAAAATTCCGATCCCAAAAACTACCAATCATCACTTGAGAAGTGGGTTATTTAAACCCACTTTTTTAATAACTATACAATTGAGAATTATCGATTAACTGCTCAGTCCATGAAACCCCATGACCAATTTGCCAAAAATTACCTTGAACAATTACTTTCTCCCCTGGGAATCGTCGAAATCAGCAAAGAAGTCAGCGACGAAACTCGACAGATAGATTTATTTTTTTCCCCCAATGCCGAACCCAACCCCAATTATCTGGGATTATTAGGCAGAATTGTCCTTAATACTGTCTTAATTGAACCCTATCGCAATCCTCCTAACCGGAGCGAGATTCGCAATTGTTTAGCGAAACTTTTGACAATTTTAGCCGAACTGCAAAGACAAGCTAAACGAGAAAATCAGAGCTACAATGAAGACAATGCCCCTCGTTTGTGGATTTTATCCCCTTCGGCTGGTATCACTGTTTTAGAGGGATTTGGGGCAAAATTAGACCCAGATTGGCCAGAAGGAGTCTATTTTCTTCCCTCGCTTTATCGCACGGCAATTATCGCTATTAATCAATTGCCTGTGACGGCTGAGACTCTCTGGTTAAGATTATTAGGACGGGGAAAAACTCAAGACCAAGCGGTGCGAGAATTGTTAGAATTACCTCAAGGTAATGCTTTCCGGGAAAATGTGCTGGAATTATTAATTAGTTGGCGGGTTAGTATGGAAATAAATAACATCCTAGAAACTGAGGATAGAGAGGTGTTTATGACCTTATCTCAAACCTATCAGGAATGGAAGGAAGCAACTAAACGGGAAGGACTCGAACAAGGACTCGAACAAGGACTAGAGCGAGGACTAGAGCGAGGAAAACTAGAGGCTAAACTGGAATCTATTCCCCGTTTGCTGGCTTTGGGTTTAAGTATGGAACAAATCGCTCAAGCTTTGGATTTAGACTTAGAACAAGTCCGACAAGCTATTCAAGAAACTCCATGAAACCCCATGACCAATTTGCCAAAAATTACCTTGAACAATTACTTTCTCCCCTGGGAATCGTCGAAATCAGCAAAGAAGTCAGC
>NZ_JACJQV010000194.1 GCF_014696875.1 Microcystis wesenbergii FACHB-1317
TTATTTTATTCATTGAAAAAACCACAAATTAGGTCAGAATTTCAGCTAAATTTATGAGTTGAGATAAGTTTTTTATGGGCAGATATTTTCAAACTGTCTCTTGAAGCTAATTATGATGATTATCTTGAAAAAAATGATAATTAGACAGAAGTTCTCTTGTTCACATAGAGAACTTTATCTTCTTTTGTTTTCAAAATGAGAATTGCTGCCAGAAAATAACAACTCTTTTATTCTAACAAGTTTAAGGTTACTTGACAAGACTTACTTAGAAAACGGGTTTCTTGAAGAAACCCGTTTTCTATTTTAGTTTCGCTTCTAGGATTTTAGCTGGTAAATTTTCATCAAAGAAAAAACCATTCATGCAATTTTTCTGACTTCATAGTGATTCGCCATCAATCTTGCTGCAAATTGCATACAGGCATAAATATCTTCTCGATTCAGAGAAGGATATTCTTCAAGGACTTCTTCAATAGAATCCCCTGCTCCCAAAAATTCCATAACTGTTTGCACAGGAATTCGGGTTCCAGCTATAACAGGTCTTCCATTACAAATATCTGGATTGATATGGATACGACTTTCCATTAAGGTTTTGTTACCTCTTTGATGACCTTAAGTAAACTTATTATACCCTTTCATAGTAACAGGTAAGGATGTTGGGTTTCCCCAAAATCTATCGCTGGAGCGGGAGGAATTGCATGAGGGAACGCACCCTACCAGAGCGGCGATCATACTATTCCCAAGTTAGAGTTATACCTTCCAGGTTACATACTCTCTGAATAGTTTCCAGTTTACTCTCAGTCAATTTCCCAAATAGGTGAACTCTCATTTTATGCTTGGGATAATACTGTCCATAACTCTTTATTTGCCCGAGCGCTGATTTCCAGCCTTTTGTATTTTTGACTTCAATTATTTCCGTATTGGTTAAGACATCTATTCTACCTACCTTATCTCAGAAAAAGAAAAAGAAACATCAGTCATTCAATTTGGATATAGTAAAGATAAACGACCCGATTTAAAACAATATCGTCAAATGCTGGCCACATTAGACCCATCTGGAATGCCCCTATTGGGAGCGACCTTGGCTGGAAATGGGGGCTTTGGAGTCAGAATATCTACCAACGTGGCCAAAAATGACCCAAATCCTAGGTAGGGTTGGCTGAAAAAGTTTGTTGGTGGGGTTAGGGTGTGGACCTCGGCGTGAGATCGGTCGAACGCTGATCTCACGGCCGAAGCCTGACTCCTAACCCTAACAACAATTTTTGATTTTTACAAGAGGTCTAAAGACTTAATAATACTTGGCGACAAAGGATTTCTAGATTAGTAAGAAAGAGTCTATCTTTCTCTAAAAAAATGGATAATCATATCGGGGCTATTTGGTATTTTATCCATGACTACAATGCCCAACAAAGCAAAGCATTAAGCCTCCATCACTACTACCGAATCACCCCCCTTAGTTCGATTGGAACGACCGCGCCACCAAGCTAGTAGGGTACTAGCGATAAAAATACTCGAATAGGCCCCCGCTACGAAACCGATAATTAAAGCTAGGGCAAAATATTTTAAGGTGGTGCCACCAAAGAGAAAAATCGCCACCAGAGGCAATAAAGTGGTCAGGGTGGTATTAATCGAACGAGTTAGGGTTTGACTCACCGCATTATCGACAATTTCATCCACGGATAATTCGGGGGTATTGACAAAATTTTCCCGGACGCGATCATAAATTACCACTGTGTCATTAACAGAAAAACCCACAATTGTCAAGAGGGAAACCAAAAATAAACTATCCACTTCTACCCCCGCAATTAAGCCTAAAACCGCAAAGACCCCTAAAGTGATCAAAACGTCGTGCAGCAGGGCGACAATGGCAAAAAAAGCGTAATCCCGTTGAAAACGGAAGCTAAGATAGACGGCAATGCCGAAAAATGACACTAATAAAGCTAAAAATCCCGACCTAAATAATTCTTGACCGATGGTGGGACCGACGGTATCGATTTGACCGGTTTCGGGGTCAAAGGTGCCAATTTTCTCATTTAAGGTGTCGAGTAATTTTGTTCTCTGTTCTTCTGCCAGGGTTTTCGTTCGCACCGATAAAGTATATTTATCCAACACCTGCACACTACTGTTACCCAATCCCTCCTCGTCTAAAATCCCTTGCACTTCGGCAGTAGTTAAGGGTTTCTCACAGTTATTCTTTTTGGCACAGGCTAATTCTATCTGAATTCTCGTGCCACCAACAAAATCTAAACTAGGTCGTAAAGGCGCTTGAATAGTGAACCAAGAAATCACCATGGCCAAAATACTACCAATCGTCAGCAGGGCCGAGACTGTCCACCAAAAATTACGCTGTTTTGTAACGCTAAATGCCATATTGATTAAGTAGGGTTTGCTGAAAAAGTTTGTTGGTGGGGTTAGGAGTCAGGAGTCAGGAGTCAGGAGTCAGGAGTGGGGAGATTTTTCAGTTATCAGCAAGCAGTAATCAGTGGGGGAATAACTGATAACTGATAACTGATAACTGATAACTGATAACTGATAACTGATTATTGGTTTGTCGGTAAATTGGGGCAGAAAAGTTGGGGTTTTTGACGGACGCTGGGGACGTTTAAGACGGTGATTAACAGGAGAGTACGACTACAGGTTAAAGCGGTAAACATACTCACAGTTACCCCAATGGCTAAAGTTAAAGCAAAACCTTTGACTAATCCTGAACCCAACCAAAATAAGGCAGCACAGGCGATTAAAGTAGTGACATTACTATCAAGAATACTGGAAAAAGCCCGGTAAAATCCCGACTCCACCGCCCGAAATAGGGATTTTCCGGCCCTTAATTCTTCCCGGGTACGCTCAAAAATTAGTACGTTTGCATCAACTGCCATGCCGATACTGAGGATAAATCCAGCAATACCGGGTAACGTCATGGTGACTCCCACTAAGGCAAAAGCCCCCAGAGAGAGAATAGTATAGATAATCAGGGAAATATCGGCAATAATCCCGGGTAAACGGTAATAAACCGCCATGAAGATTAAAACTAACAGTAAACCCACTAAACCAGCGTAGATACTGCGACGGATGCTATCCTGGCCTAAAGTTGCCCCGACGGTGCGAATTTCTTCCACTTTGACAGGGAAAGGTAGGGAACCACCGCGCAATTGAATCGCTAGATCGTTGGCAGTTTCGGCGGTAAAATTACCGGTAATCACGGCCCGGCCCCCTGTAATTCCCGTTTGGGCAAACTGCACATCAACCACTGGGGCGCTAATTAATTCATTATCGAGGAAAATGCCGATACTGCGACCAGTACCAGCGATCGCTTTAGTCAGTTCAGCAAATTTACTGCCCCCTTCCGAGTCGAAAGTAATGGCCACTTCCCAGTTAGTGCCTTGGGTGGAACTGATTTGGGCATTTTGCAGATTTTTTCCGGTTAAGTCCACCGATTCAAATAGCTTTAAAATTGCCTCTTTAGATTTCTGGAGAGATTGTTCTAGTTCGGCAATTTTAGCGGCATTTTCGGGTTTATTCTCAGTTTTAAGGGCGGCTAATTCCACTTTTTTTTGTTGAAAAATTGAATATTCAGCCCGAAATTCTCCTTCTGTACCTTGTTTTTGTTGACGAAATTCTAATTGGGCCTGAACATTTAAGTTTCTCTCAGCTTCTTTGGGATTTGTGACCCCGGGTAGTTGCACGATTACCTGATTTTTACTGTCCACAGTCTGCACTAATGATTCAGAAACACCGAGGGCATTAACGCGATTTTCAATCACATTTTGTACGGCTTTTAAATCATTAGGTTGAATGGTTGTCACGGTTTCAGTGGGTTTAACCTGAATGGTTAATTGACTACCACCGCGCAGGTCTAAACCTAATTGTAGGGGTAACTTAATCAGGATAACGATCGAGGCAACAACTAGGCCGATGATCAGTAACAATAACCAATTTTGTCTCTGCATAACTTCAGTATCAAAAGGAGAATTTGTTAAATGCGATCGCCGACCATTTTTTGGACAGCTTCGACAATTTGATTAGGTTGAATAATCGTCAATCTTTCTAGATTACCGTTATAAGGTGTGGGGATATCTTGGGAAGATAATCTTAACACGGGGGCATCCAATTCATCGAATAACTGCTCATTAATTAAAGCAATTAACTCAGAAGCAATTCCCGCCGTTTTCATACATTCTTCCACAATAATCACCCTATGAGTCTTGCGAATCGAAGCGGCAATCGTCTCCATATCAAAGGGTTTCAGGGAAATTAAATCGATAATTTCTGGATCGTAGCCATCTTTTTCTAACTGTTTTAATGCCTGTAAACAGTGATGACGCATCCGCGAATAGGTGAGAATGGTGATATCTTCTCCCTTGCGAACGATTTCCGCTTTATCGAGGGGTAAAAGATACTCGCCATCAGGTAAATTTTCCTTGAGATTATAGAGAAGAACGTGTTCAAAGAAAAGCACGGGGTTATTATCTCTAATCGCCGATTTTAATAAACCTTTGGCATTGTAGGGAGTGGAACAAGCGACAATTTTTAGGCCGGGTACTGCGTGAAAATAGGCCTCTAAACGTTGGGAATGTTCCGCACCTAATTGTCTCCCCACACCCCCCGGACCGCGGATAACCATGGGGATTTTAAAATTACCGCCGGAAGTATAACGTAACATCCCGGCATTGTTGGCAATTTGGTTAAAGGCAAGCAGAAGAAAACCCATATTCATGCCTTCAATAATCGGACGCAATCCCGTCATGGCTGCCCCCACTGCCATGCCCGTAAAACTATTTTCAGCGATGGGGGTATCTAAAACCCTTAAATCGCCATATTTTTTGTAGAGATCTTTGGTAACTTTGTAGGAACCACCGTAATGACCCACATCTTCACCTAAAACAAATACTGTCTGGTCGCGGCCCATTTCCTCATCGATCGCCTGTCGCAAAGCATTAAATAATAGGGTTTCTGCCATATCAAGTCCCCGTTTACAATTCGGTCATCTTATCACTAAACTTATTATCTTACCCCTTTTCTGGTCCCAGGGAATAGGAAGTGGGGAAGTGGGGAAGTGGGGAAGTGGGGAGAATAAATAAAAGTAGGTGGAGAACGTAGGTTGGGTTGAAGCATGAAACCCAACGCCCGATTATGTTACGCTACCGCTAACCCATCCTACAAATAATTTTGCCTCCCTACTGATGAATAAAAGAAATTATGACTATAGATAATAGTCTATTCTGGTTCCCGACAATCGGCCGGCAAAGAACTAAGATCAAGATCAAGCAATCCCCTACCGTTAAAGCTGATGAAATTACCCCGTCTTGCCACTTTAATCATTGGTCTGAGCTTTATTTTCGGATTAATGTTGTGGTTAGTCAACTCTATCTATCGTCTTTACATCCAGATCGCCTTTACCGCTCCTATCTTAGCTAATATTCTGCTTTTGCTCATTATCGGACTGCTGGGCTTGCTGATCTACGTTCTTCTGTACTATTTTTATCTGCTGCCCCAGCAGCAAAAAAGTCGCCGCGGATTGCGTTCTTCCTCCCGTCCACCCCTAAAATTACCGGTAGAAAAAACCGAGGCCGCCGGGGAAACCTTAAAAGCTATCCGGCAACAGGTGGAGCAAATTCAAGATAAAGTAACCCAACAGGTTTTTATTAACCGTTCCCAAGAAATTGAGCGAAGTTTAGCCAGAAAAGAAGTTAAAATCATTGTTTTCGGCACAGGATCGGCGGGAAAAACCTCTCTAATTAACGCCCTCATTGGTCAAATGGTGGGCAATGTGGAGGCAACGATGGGAACCACGGAAAAAGGGGAAACCTATAGTTTAAAAATGAAAGGTGTGAATCGGGAAATTCAAATTACCGATACCCCCGGCATTCTCGAAATTGGTGCGGCCGGAGGTCAAAGGGAACAGTTAGCGCGACAATTAGCCACGGAAGCAGATTTACTTTTATTTGTCATTGATAACGATATTCGACAATCGGAATACGGCCCTTTATTGCGTTTAATTGATATTGGTAAACGTTCTCTCTTAGTCTTTAATAAAATCGATCTCTATAGCGATGAAGATCGAGAAATGATTTTAAAACAATTACGAGAACGTCTAAAAGGAGTGATTCTTTCCGCCGATATTATTGCCGTCGCCGCTAATCCCCAACCAGTACAGTTAACTGGTGGACAAATTATCACACCAGAACCGGATATTTTAGCTTTAATTAAACGTTTGGCTTCAGTTTTACGGGCCGAAGGGGAGGATTTAGTGGCGGATAATATCCTCTTACAATCCCAAAGATTAGGAGAAGAAGCTAGGAAAATTATTGATCGCCAACGTCGTCGCCAAGCTGATAAAATTATCGATCGCTATCAGTGGATCGGTGCGGGAGTGATTGCGGTGACTCCCTTACCAGTGTTCGATCTGTTAGCAACGGCGGCGGTTAATGCTCAAATGGTCAGGGAAATTGGTCAAGTTTATGGCTGTGAAATTAACAGCGATCGAGGCAAGGAATTGGCTCTATCTTTGGGCAAAACTCTAGTTAGTTTGGGAGTAGTGAAAGGAGCAGTAGAATTATTAGCCAGAATCCTACAGTTAAATTTTACTACCTATATAGTCGGTAAGGCAATTCAAGGGGTCAGTGCCGCCTATTTAACCCGCATTGCCGGCAAAAGTTTTATTGAATATTTCCGTCAGGATCAAGACTGGGGTGACGGTGGTATGACGGAAGTGGTACAAAGACAATTTCAACTTAGTCGCAAGGAAGAATTTATTAAGTCTTTTGTGGCCGATGCGATCGGTAAAGTGGTACAACCTTTTCAGGATGATTGGCAACAAGAAGAAGTTTTAGAAGCTAGTTGCGAGGATGATTGGTAAAGATCGAACCCGGGAGCAATAGGCAAAATTGTATAGTAATTGTTACAATCGTTTTGGGGTTCCACAAGGGCAAAAAAAAGATGCGACAGCAAGTTATCGACTGGTTAAAAGAAAACGTCAACGAACACCGTCTGCGACATATTCTCGGTGTGGAGACCATGTGTATTGATTTAGCTCGTCATCACCATCTCGATCCCGTCCAAGCAGGGCAAGCGGGATTACTACACGATCTGGCTAAATTTTTCAAGCCCAAAAAACTGCTAAAAATGGCGGAATCGGCGGGAATAGACGTGGATAATATCTGTTTATCCCATCCCCACTTACTCCACGCCGATGTCAGTGCAATTGTCGCCCAAAAAGAATTTAACGTTACCGATGAGGAAATTCTCGAAGCAATTCGCAATCATACCCTCGGTAAACCCAATATGAGTGATCTTAGCTGTATAGTCTTTATTGCCGATGCCTTGGAACCCAATCGCGGCGATACACCCGAATTAAACGCCCTACGACAACTCAGCTATCAAAATCTCCATAAAAGCGTTCAACAAACCTGCGATTATTCCCTAAAATATCTTTTAAGTAGCCATTGTCCCATTCATCCCCGCACCGTGCTAACCCGCAACTGGGCGTTACAAATTGTTAAAGAACAACCAACAAAAACTAAACCCATTGATTAACATAATCTCAAGACTCGCTTACAACCACCTCAGTCAAAGGATAACCACAACCTGAATGACCAATCCCACTGGAATTATTACCCCCATCGCCGAAAATCTCAAGACCGAACAATTTCTAGAGACAATTGTTACCGCTGCCGAGGACAAGAAAGCAGGGGACATCGCCATCCTGAAAGTCGCCGATATCTGTTATTTAACCGATTATTTTCTGATTATTACCGGCTATTCTACCACCCAAGTGCGAGCGATCGAGGATGCGATCGAAGCTGCTATGGAACTAGAATGGCAACAATCCCCCCGACAAGTGGAAGGAAAAAGCGAAGGTAGCTGGATCCTGATGGATTATGGCGATATCATTGTCCATATCTTTTTACCAAAAGAGCGAGAATTTTATAATTTAGAAGCATTTTGGGGTCATGCCCAACGTATTCCTCTGCCTAGCGACCATTTGGAGGAGTAGAATCCATGAAATCCTCCCTTGATTTCTGTCCCGTCCCGGAAGAACAGCAACCGGTTAACGAGTACGAACAATTAAAAGAATCTTGGTTTTTCCGTTGGGCTACGCTAGATGTAGCCCCTTATACCAAAAAAATTGTCTGGTTATGGTTATGGACATGGTTAATTGTCGGACCGATTGCCGCCGCTAGTTTTCCCCTCAAAAAGGCCCCTTTTCTCTTCTTCTGCGCGGGGATTTTTGGCTCGACAATTTTGGTAGGATTGGTGTTATTGCGCTTGTATCTAGGCTGGATCTACGTCTATGACCGCTTGCAATCAGAGAAAGTATTTTATGAGGAGTCGGGTTGGTACGATGGCCAAATCTGGACAAAAACCGCCGCCATTTTAACCCGCGATCGTTTAATCGTCTCCTATCAAATCCAGCCCATTCTCCGGCGTTTACAAAAAACCGCCCTGATTCTAGGGGCAATTGTCGCTATCAGTGGTCTTTTTTGGCTATTTTTCACTCACTAACCGCAACCAATCACCAATCTGAATGAATAGGGTAAAACGTTCACCAACCCACCGCTTAGAAATTCATCTCCTCCGGGAAGGTATTATTGAATCAGTCCATAATGTCGAGGCCGCCATTTGCGATGACCGCGGCCGGGTATTATCCACCGCCGGCAGCGCCGAAACTAGCGCCTTTATTCGTTCGGCCCTGAAACCTTTTCAAGCACTGGCTGTCATCAGTACCGCCACCCTCGAACGCTACGATCTCAACGATAAGGATCTAGCCATTATCTGTAGTTCTCACCAAGGCACGGTGGAACACGCCCGTCAAGTCTTTAATATTCTCTGGCGCGCCGATATCGATCCTAATGCCCTGCAATGTCCTCTCCCGGAAGGTAAACCCAGTCGCCTCCAGTACAATTGTTCTGGTAAACACGCCGGGATGTTAGCGGTGTGTCAACAGCGTGGCTGGCCGTTAAATAGCTATCTGCGGCGTTCTAGTCCGATACAGAAGCTAATTCTCAGCAAAATTGCCGAATTATTGGGGATGCCGGGGGATGAATTAATCAGCGCCCACGATGACTGCGGCGCGCCCACCTATTCAATGCAGTTGGGGCAAATGGCCCATCTCTACGCCCAGTTAGCCTCTGGCAACCGTTTAGACTTAGAAAGAATCGTCCGGGCGATGACCTATCACCCCCGCATGGTAGCAGGAGAAGGGGCTTTTGACACGGAATTAATGCGGGTTAGCCAAGGGGAAATCGTCAGTAAAGCCGGGGCCGAAGGGATTCAATGTATCGGGCGCGTCGGCGAAGGTTTAGGATTAGCAATTAAAGCCCTAGATGGTTCCAAACGGGCTAAATATGCCGCCGCTTTGCAAATTCTCAAACAGTTAGGCTGGATTACTCCCAATGTGGCCGAATCTCTCTCGGAAAAATTCCTTAAAATCGGCAGTTATACCCGCTTGGAAGTGGTGGGAGAAATGGCTTTGTTATAAATAGTGGGTTGAGCAAGGGTAACACATCAAAAACTTTTTTTTGGTGTGTTAGGGCAGTATTTGAATCTTGATTTTTTTCCTCAAAAACTGAACTTCGGAGTACAATACAGATGACTAAATTAATTCAAGAAACTTTCGAGCAGATTGCACTGCTTTCTGAAGAACAACAAGATAGCCTGGCAACCTATCTAAAAAAACACCTAGCTGAATTTTTAGAAGAAGCGGAAAAAGAACGACGAATTGCAGAAGGGACTTATACCATAAGTGATTTTAACGAAAAAACTCAACAAGCTATTCAGAATATTGAAGAGCAAAAAAACTTAACTGTTTGCCAAGATCAAGTTGAACTGTATCAGCAGCTAGGAATTTAATGTTATTACCCATTTTTGAAAATCGCTTTAAGAAAGATATTAAACGACTGCAAAAACGGGGAAAAGATATGACCAAACTGAAAAATGTCATTGATAAATTACTTCAAAAGCAAGAACTAGAACCTAAATACAAAGATCACGCTTTGATGGGAAACTGGAATGGATATAGGGATTGTCACCTAGAACCAGACTGGCTTTTAATTTATAAAATCACAGACACCCATCTTTTTTTAGTGCGCTCTGGTTCCCATGGGGATTTATTCTAATATTCGGTCAATCGTTTAAGTAGAGCTTGCTGAATACAAATGTAAGCTCTGCTAGAAAAGGGTTTTGAGCTTTTTTTCCAAAAAAGTGCCAGGAACAAACGTTGAGAAATCGCTCCGAGAGACTCAAAACCCTTGTACTTTTTTCGGCGAACGCAAAGTAATCAAAGAGCGATAACACCAGTTAATGGGCAATTTAGCCTATTTCTGTGGTTTCTTTTTCGATAGAATGATTGCGTTTTACTTGACGTTTTATTGTTGCACCAGCACCAATAATTCCTAGAGACAGGAGGCCTAAAGTTGAGGTGGGTTCGGGAACTTGTATAAGGCGTGTATAAACTACCTCAACATCCACAGGTAAATCTATAATGCCTACCGCTATAAGTCTTTGGGCAACAATATGCTGTCTTGCACTGGAACTGGCAACAACCTTAACGGAATCCGTAAAATATGGAATATAAAATACATCTGTTCCTAAAGATTCAAATGACAGATTTTCAGATACATTAGTAATATAAAAGTTTATACCCTGAGCAGAAGCATTCATTGCAGCTAAAGCATCTTCTTCAGTAAACACATCAAATAGTGGAGGTGTACCATAGATATCATTTACCGTTCCTCGTTCAAGAATAACATTGTAGGTTCTTGAGATACCCGTACTTGGCAAAGTAAAAGACACTCCATTTATACCTTTGATCACACCAGGACTTGAAAATACAAGTTCAACGGCCTGACTTGGTAAACTAACAATACAGGTTGTTATCCCTGCCGTAGCAATAGGTACAGAGAACTGGGCGCAAAAACGAAGAAACTTCATAAAAAAAATCTATCAGTAAAATAATTAATGAAAGTGTAAATATAGCAATTCTCTGACTTATGAGGTACAGTAGCAACAGTGAGTAAACCAATTGCGAATATCTTTTTGAGTAACTTCTAACATAGCCAATTCAATCCCTTCTATTAAGTCTTT
>NZ_JACJQV010000195.1 GCF_014696875.1 Microcystis wesenbergii FACHB-1317
TTGGTGCGGGCCAATCAGCAAGAGGATTTTTTCCCTGTAACGGCCTTGAATTTTCCCTGGACTTCCCCAATCCTAGGGATTCGGTTTGAGATGTTTGAAGAGGGTTTAGAGGTCTTTTATCCCAATGGGGAACGATTTAAAGACCCTGAAACCCTCTTTGAGGAACGCAACCAAGCACAACAAGAACGCGATCGCGCTTTTGCCCGATTACGGGAATTGGGCATTGACCCGACACAGTTGTGACTATAATTAATCTTCAGCGGAGATACCGTCATCTTCCACCACCGCTTCGGTGATAGGAGAGGGCGGAATTTCCGTTAAGGGAGATAAATCCGCAGGGGGGGCCACCACGCGATCGAGTTTTAGGGTTAAATAACGAATAACCTCATCACTTAAACGCATGGCCCGTTCCATGGGGGCGACTTGTTTGCCGCTGGCCTGATAATTCATCTGCACATAGACACCATCATTGAGTTTTTTGATGGGATAGGCCAGACGTTTTTTACCCCACACCTTAACTTGAATGTCTGTGGCGCTGTGTTCGCTAATCAGAGTTCGATAACGTTCCACCTGTTGCTGAACGACTTCTTCCCCTAAATCGGGACGGAGAATGTAAAGAGTTTCGTAGTTATTGCTCATCTCAGAATCCTTATGGACTAGAAGGCTTCTTTGTCAAGGCCAGAGGTTAATTGATTTTAATAACTCTCTAGCCTTTAATAAAGAAGCAAGGATATATGATCATACTACTATCCGAGAGTCGATCGCTAGTCATTCCCAGAAAAATATGGCGCAACGCTATGTACGAGTGAAACATCGTCAAGGACAAATCTTCTACGGACTGTTACAGCTAAACCGTAGCGTTGCCGTCTTTGATGCCCCTCCCTGGCAAGGAGGGCAACTAACCAAAATAGAATTAGAACCTGATAGCTACCAACTATTAGCCCCCTGTTTCCCGTCGAAAATTATTGCTGTAGGCAAAAATTACCCGGCCCACGCCGCCGAGATGGGAACACCTGTACCGGGCGAACCGCTTTTATTTCTCAAGCCACCGACGACAATTATCGCCGATGGTGAAACGATTTTCTATCCGCCCCAATCGGAAAGAGTAGATTATGAGGGAGAATTAGCATTAATTATCGGAGAAACCGCCAAAAACTGCACCACAGCCCAAGCCAGAAGCAAAATCTGGGGTTATACCATTGCTAACGATGTCACCGCTAGGGATTTACAGAAAAAAGATAGCCAATGGACGCGGGCGAAAGGATTTGACAGTTTTTGTCCCCTCGGCCCCTGGATTGTCCGGGAACTGAGTATCGGGGCGCAATTAACCACTTTTCTCAATGATGGCAGCGACCCCAAACAAAGCAGTTATCTCAGCGATATGGTCTTTCCCCCCGATGTCTTGGTGGCTTATATCTCCCAAGTGATGACCCTGCTGCCGGGGGATGTGATTTTAACGGGAACTCCCGAAGGAATCGGACCGCTGCAGGTGGGGGATCAGGTTCGAGTGGAAATAGAAGGCATCGGGGTTTTGGAAAATCGCGTCATGGCAGCAGAAATCGATTAGCGATAATTAACAATCCTAGCGAATACGGCGGGGTCTAGACTAGCCCCACCGACTAAAGCCCCGTTTATCTGCGATTGAGCCATAATTTCATCGATATTATCGGGTTTTACCGAACCACCGTACTGAATGGTTACTTCGGGATTGTCTAATTGTTGCCGAATCAAACCGATAACGCGGTTCGCTTCCTCGCTTTCGCAGGTTTCCCCCGTGCCAATCGCCCAGATGGGTTCGTAGGCGATAACGAGGTTTTTTTGGTCAACATTGACTAAACCCCCTTGAATTTGCTTGATAATTACCTTTTCCGTTTCTCCGGCATCTCTTTGGGCTTTACTTTCTCCCACGCAGATAATCGGGATTAAACCTTGTTTTTGGGCAGATATGACCCTTAAATTGACGGTTTCATCGGTTTCGCCGAAATATTGCCGGCGTTCACTGTGACCGATAACCACATAGTGAACCCCAATTTCGGTTAACATATCCGCCGAGATTTCGCCCGTATAAGCCCCCGATTTTTCCCAGTGGACATTTTGCGCCCCCAAGCGAATACGACCACCGTGGAGGGTTTTAGAGAGGACAGCTAAAGCTGTAAAAGGCGCGCAAAGAACTACTTCTCGGTCGTCCGGGGTTTCCTCTAGATGGGATTTAAAATCTTGCAAAAACTCCAAAGCTTCTCTTTGAGTTTTGTGCATTTTCCAGTTACCTGCAATAACAACTTTCGGCACAGCTTAATTAATTTAGTAGATTTGATAATTTATGGCACATTTTACTGTAAGCCTTTTTGTTACCCTAAGCAAGATCACCGATAATCGCTGTTGGTCGTGAACAGATTTCTTTAATACTTTTACCTCTAAGCTATGCCCTAGGCCCCTACCAACCACCCTAGGCGTGATGTGGGGATGCAAGGGACCAGTTCCAAAATCCAAGGTGTATTAAGCTACGTTAACACACCCCAAATTTATCTATATTTAACCGATAACATCTTCCGATTTAATCAGATGCGCTTCTAGGAACCAGAGACGTTTATCGATGTCCCGGGAGATTTCCGTATAGAGATCTGCTGTGTCGGCATCCCCTTGATTGCCAGTGGTATCAATAGCAGAACGAAGATGGGAAGCGTATAAGGCATAACGTTCGGCTAAAGCAACGATATGTTCACTACCATCGACGATATCAGCAGGATATTCCGGCAGAATTGAGTTAGCGGCGGCGATGCGTGCTGTTCCCAAGGCGGTTCCACCTAAAGCGGTAATCCGTTCGGCTACCATGTCCCCATAGTCTTCTAATTCCGTGGCCATTTCGTCGAAGAGGCTGTGCAATTGGTAGAAATTTAAACCTTTAACGTTCCAGTGGGCCTGTTTAACCTGAGTTTTTAGGTCCAAACTAGCGGCAAGGGTTTGGCTTAAGATTTCAATAACAGCTTTGCGGATATCTAATGCTAAATCGATGCGGGTGGCGTAGTATTGTCCCGTGGTTTTGGTTTTGACTGGAGTGGCTACCATAATTTTTCTCCTTGATCAGTTAACAGAATACTCGATAATTTTTGTGGGTGCATAAGGGACTGATTTTGATCCTATTGGACGTTGATAATAAACTGAAAAACGGCCAATTAATTCGGAAAACAAGTAGCTGATAACTGATACTTCCAATGCGCTCAGTACAAGTAACGGCTCGAATCAGCGGCATCAGACAACCTTGAACTGAGCATCAGCAGCCTTCGTCCGTCTGCTGCACTCGAATTATCAGACCTCTCTTATCGCTCATCTCATGCCAGAAACAAATTCTTGTACCGTAATTCCAGCAGTACGAATAAGACTACGAAGCGTACCCTTTGCCACTTCACGATGATCAGGAACAGAGAGTGTTACCTGTTCGCCCTCCTTAACCATGATAATATGGCTTGCACTTTGACGCGCAACTTGCCAGCCAAAGGTTTCAAATACTCGGACTACCTCACGTCCGCTGAGAACAGGAAGAGCAGAGGACATGATTATGCCATTACCTCTACTTGGTGAGTTTCAATCGTTAGGGGTAGCCCACGTTCTGCACGAACTTGAAGGCAGGCGATAATTGCATCTCTGATATTTTCAAGAGCTTCTGCTCTCGTTTTACCTTGGCTGACACAACCCGGAATGCTGGGGCATTCTACAACCCAAACTCCATCTTCGTCACGGTCAAGTGTTACAGTCAACTTCATAAGTTTTCACCACAATCTCCCCGCTTATAGTTTACCTCGTGTTCTCACCTACCTATTAGTGGATGACAAGAACCTTCAGTAATCAAAGCTACATCAAGGAAGATACCGAATTGGGTTTTGCCCACCTTCAGCAAACTCAACCCAATTTACGGATGTTGCCCCTATGTACTGAACATGAGTTAATCGAATGTCGTATCGACCTTCCCTGTCTGCTGGCTCTGCACCAGCATGGTTCGCTATGTACAAATTATTCGCATTATTCTCATAATCACGATGATAAAGAATAATACGGTCAACTTCACGATTGGGATCGATCTTCCACTGACCCGTTGAACCAGTGTTGTCATCGTGGAGAACAAAGTGTTTTCCCTCTGTAAAGATAACGACTACCTTTTCATTTGGCTTTATGAAGTCACGGGCTTTCACAAAATCAGCAATTCTCATACTTGTGAGGCACAAAGTTTCTGGTTTTAGTTAGGGAACAGGCAACAGATGGTGTACTTTATAAGACTGAGAAACGCTATAAATGATTAACGAAATACATCAGACTACAATCACACCCAACAAAAAAGCTCTAACTTGCCCGGGCAAAACCTCTCACAGATATCTCTCCAGTTGCAATGGAAAGATAACTTGAGGTCTAACTGATTGATTATGCTCCTAAATAAGCCGCTAATTCTTCCGAACCGCCAATTAATTGGCCGTCAATGAAGACTTGTGGGGTGGTGGTATTACCACTCATGGCCCGCAGAGAACGACTGGTGGCATCCCGTCCGAGGATAATTTCTTCGTATTGTAGGCCTTTTTCTTCTAACATTTTCTTGGCCCGGAGGCAGTAGGGACAGCCGACTTTCGAGAAAAGAGAGACTAAAGGCGGTTTTTTGGCTTCTGGGTTGATGTAGTTTAACATCGTTTCTGCATCGGAGACTTTGAAAGGATCTCCCGGTTCTTCCGGTTCAATGAACATTTTCTCGATAACACCATCTTTGACTAGCATCGAATAGCGCCAAGAACGTTGACCGAAACCTAAGTCAGCTTTATCGACTAACATCCCCATTCCTGCGCTAAATTCGCCGTTACCGTCGGGAATCAAGACGACATTATCACATTCTTGATCTTTTGCCCACTCGTTCATGACAAAGGTATCATTCACCGACAAGCAAACAATAGTATCTACGCCATTTTCCCGAAAAACTGGGGCTAATTCGTTATATCCGGGTAAATGGGAGGTGGAACAGGTGGGAGTGAATGCCCCGGGTAAGGCAAAAAGAACAACGGTTTTTCCTGTGAATAATTCCTCGCTGGTGATGTTCACCCATTGATTATTTTGACGCACGGGAAAGGTGACATCGGGAACTCTCTCTCCTTCTCGGTTTGGTAGCATAATCTTCAACTCCTAATCGTTAAGTCGTACTCATTTCGAGT
Source organism: Microcystis wesenbergii FACHB-1317 (assembly GCF_014696875.1). GTDB lineage: Bacteria > Cyanobacteriota > Cyanobacteriia > Cyanobacteriales > Microcystaceae > Microcystis > Microcystis wesenbergii_A. Next base: position 5,187 of record NZ_JACJQV010000195.1, read on the forward strand.
TTGTGTAAATTAAGTGTACTCATAACGACTATGAGTTGTCAACAAGTATTTATACTTAAATTAGCGATCAGTGAATAGTATTACTGGACTTCCCCCATACATAAATACTAGAAAATTAACAAAACCCTTACTGCATGGAGCTTCTAAGAAAAAATTGAAAAGAGGCTACTGGGTACATTTTTCACTTGAAAATGGCTGTACCGTTGACTGTATCTGGAGTAGAGCGATTCCGTAGAGTTGGCTGTATAGTGATCGCTAACCTGATTTTAACAGATAGTGTCATTAATCTCTAGAGTAAGGGATTCGCTCTGTAGCCATGTTTTTGCTGGTTTTCTGCCCCAAAACAAGCTATAATGGTCTAAAGGTCAAATTTGAAAATTTTTGCCTCAAACCCTATCTGCGTAAGAACTTCAGGATTTTGTGTCCAGTAGTGCATTGGTATTTTATTGCTTGAACTCAGGCTCTGTAAGACTTTTAGCCATAGCTAGTATGTTTATACGGGGGAAGTCCAGGTATTAAGTGGCAAGTCCGGAGCCTTCTTTTCACTGATTACTTTTTATTGTTTACTAAAAGGGAAATTGCTGTTGTCTTTTCACTGATTACTGGTTACTGTTTACTGATAACTGAAAAAAGCTCCCCACACCCTAAACCCCATCCCTTTTTTTACTGAAAAATGATGTTTTCCTTACTGAAAAAAAGTTATAAATGGCTAGGAATAGCGATAATAACGGTGATTTTGGCGATTACACCCGCCACCATTGCCCAATCAACCACTAGCGCCATACCTCTGGCAAAAATTAACTGGTTACAGGCGATTTTTTTGGGATTTGTGCAGGGAGTGACGGAATTTTTGCCGATTAGCAGTACCGCCCATTTAAAAGCGATTCCCGTCTTTTTGGGTTGGGGGGATCCCGGTGTCACCTATACGGCAGTGATTCAATTGGGCAGTATTGCGGCGGTATTGTCCTATTTTTGGCAGGATTTAAGGCAAATATCCACGGGAATGGTGAAAGCCGTGGCTAGTTCCGATTATCGTTCCCAGGATTTTCGTTTAGCCCTGGGGATTATCCTAGGCACAATTCCGATCGTTTTCTTCGGTTTGTTAATGAAACTTTTCATTCCCGATTTAGATAATTCCCCCCTGAGAAGCATGACAGCGATCGCCTGTGCCTCCATAGTCATGTCTTTACTCTTAGGTACGGCCGAAAAAATCGGGAAACATAAACGCAGTTTCGAGACTTTGCGACAAAAAGACGGGGTTTTAATGGGATTAGCCCAAGCTTTAGCCCTCATACCGGGGGTATCTCGTTCTGGGTCCACCTTAACTGCCGGGTTATTCATGGGTTTAGAAAGGGCCGTAGCGGCGCGATTTTCCTTTCTGTTAGGCATTCCGGCGATAACTTTAGCCGGTTTAGTGGAATTTAAAGGCGTTCTCGACCAGATTAACACCAGTGAACTAATTCCCCTGGCTATTGGGGTAATTTCCTCGGCGCTATTTTCCTATCTTTCGATCGCTTGGTTATTAGATTATCTCAAAAAACAGAGTACCTGGGTTTTTGTCTGGTATCGTCTCTTTTTCGGGGTTACTATCCTGATTGGTGTGGCCTTGGGGCGTTTTTCCTGACCTTTTGGCATTCTAATTAATTTCTAAAAAATCTTGCAATTTTTTTAGATAAGTGGGGGCATCTTCTAACATGGGAAAGTGAGCGGTATTAGCCATCTCCACATACTGGATATTATTATTCAAATCCGCCGCCATTTTACCCATTTTGGCAGGGATAATAATGTCTTTTTCCCCTGATACTAAAAGAGTTGGTATTTTAATCTCGGCAAATTTACCCGGCATAATTTCCACTGCTTTTTTACTCACAGATGTATAAATTGTGCCTAGGGCGGCCTCGTAATCTGCCGCTAAAAAATCTTCTAAAAAAGCAATTCTTTCTGATTTTGGGATCGATCGATGCAAAAATCTCGCCATAAATAATCGATCGGCAAAAGGTACTTTTAAAAACCAATCATAACGAAACTGTACCACATACTTACCGAATTTATGAAAGGCAGCAAAAGCCGCCTTGTCCCTGTGGAGAAACCCGGTTTCTTTGTCTATAGAGCGATCGCAATTAGCCCTAAACCAATCTAACAGGTAGGTTGACTGGCGCGATTAGTTGAAGTTTAGACATAATTGTGTTAATTATGTTTTTTTAATGCAGATGAATAGCTTGGCAATAAGGCTATCATCAATTATAATTAAAATCAATAAAAACAGATCAGCGATATTTGAGAATAATTGTAATTATGAAATTTGTGTTAAGTTCTCAAAATGTTTATGACTATTTAATCGACCAAAAAATCTGCGATCGCTTACAAGAAAATCCGGGAGTAGAGCAGATTCAGGCTAAAAATTTTAACTTATTAGTGACTTTACCAGAGGGGCGAAAGTTACTGGTTAAACAAGAACAATTTATTAATTTAGAAAAGGAAACGGTGGGTGAGTTTTTTGGGGAATGGCGAATCCCAAAATTTCTAGAGAACTTTCCTGAAATTGACCATTGGCGTATTTTTCTGCCAGAATTACTGCTCCACGATGCTGATAACTCAATTTTAGTTTCTACTTATCTGGATAATTATCAGGATTTAGCAGAGTTTTATTCTAAAGAGAATCTCTTTCCGGCTCAGGTTGCTACTCAAATCGGCAGTTGTTTGGCGACAATTCACCGTGATACCTGGAATCAGAGTATTTATCGGGAATTTTTTGTTAAAGAAGAGTTTGCTGGAAAACCGAAAGTATCTCCGCTATTATTAGAGAGTTTGGAAAGGATCGGTCCTGAAATTTTTGGCATGGCTCCGATGGATGGATTGAAATTTTTTGCACTTTATCAACGATATGATAGCTTAGGAGAAGCAGTTCATCGAGCCAGTGAAACTATTTCTCCTATTTGTCTGACTCACAATGACATCAAGCTGAATAATATTCTTCTGAATCGAAACTGGGAAGATATTAATGGAAATGTGATCCGGTTGATTGATTGGGAAAGGTCTGATTGGGGAGATCCAGCATTTGATTTGGGAATGGCAATCGCTAGTTATCTACAAATTTGGTTGGGTAGCTTGGTGATTAGTAATTCTCTCAGTATTGAAGAGTCTCTGCGACTAGCCACTACTCCCCTAGAATTACTGCAGCCATCTATCGGTGGGTTAACTTTAGCTTATTTAGAAACTTTCCCAGAAATCTTAGAATATCGTCCTGATTTCTTAAAGCAAGTAGTCCAGTTGGCCGGTTTTTCTTTAATTATTGCAATTTTGGCCATGGTTCAGTATCAAAAAATCTTTAATAATACTGGAATTGCTATGCTTCAGGTAGCCAAGGCTTTGTTATGTCGTCCTGAATCATCAATGCCTACGATTTTTGGGGCTACTGCTACTCAGTTAAATCAGATGAATTCTTCTGTTGTTGGCCAAGTTTAATATCGTTGAGTATCTTGAAAAATTATGTCATTACTTAATTCTCAATTTCATCATTTAGCCCCTGAGGTTAGAGGTCGGTTAAAGGAAGTTTTGCTAGATATTGTTGAAAATCTTGAAATTTCCGCTGATTTTTCGATCCGTCATCCTAACTATCAACCCTGGGAAATGCCGGCTGAGATGTTGTCTCGGATTCAGGCTTTACCGAAGGAAATACAGGATAAATATATGAGCTTACAGTTGAGGAGTTTTCTTTATGGCATTTATTATAATGGGTCGATGCAAGCATCGCAAGCATTAGGTTCTGAGAATAAGGGTCAGCAATTAGATTTGGAGAATAATAGTTTTGCTGGCGTAGCTATGGACTTTTATTTACAGTTGGAAGCAGCGAACAAGGGGGAGGGATATTTTGATTCAGGTTGGTCAATTTTGAGAGAGGAAACCGATGGCAGTTTGGCTGTGACTAAGGGCGGTTTGCGACTGCATATCCAACGGGACAAGCATCTTCAAGAGTCTGAAAAAGCGGCGGCTGTGGGGGATGTTGTGTCAATTTTGATGCCTAAGAATTTGGTGCAAAATGGCTTTTATATGGCGGTGGGTAATGCCGGTTTACAGAGAGAGGAAGCGATGGTGCGGCTCTATTTTAACGTTACTCCCGAAGGCGCGGTGGCTGTGATGACTGGGTTGACTGAAAGGTTAAATGAGAGGGGGATTCCTTTTAGTTTTAAGGCTTTATATAATCCAGTTGATTATCAACGATATGATGCTGGGGTGCTTTATTTTGGCAAAACAGATTATGAGTTGGTGAGGCAGGTTGTGGCTAATGTTTATCAGCAGAATCAGTCTGTTTTTAAGCCTGAAATACCTTTATTTACTCTGGAGTTAGCACCGGGATTGGGGTTAGCGGAGGAACCGGACAAAAAGTTTGGCAGTGAGGAAAGTTTTGGGATGAATCGCTGTCAGATTATAGCCAATGGGTTGTTGATGGCTTGGCAACAGGAGGACAATTCTGCGGTGGGTCGCATTACTGCTATTTCTGAGCAGTTTTCTGGGTTGGGGATTGATTGGCAGCGTCCTTATTTGAATGCTGATTCTGAGGATGTTTATCAGGGATTAGAGTTGGCAAGCTGATGCTAAGAGAAAATCAGAAACCGGGTTTTTACTATTTTCCTGAGTTATTCTGGGTAAAGCATAGAAAAAACCCCGGTTTCTTTCTTGGCGCAGAACTCGGAGACTCAGAAACCGGGTTTCTTTTTCGGGTAAAATAGGCTTATCGCCTTGCTTTTACTCTGGTTGGCAAAAGCGACCTGTGACTCGCTCATATTCATCTTCCAGTAACCACATAAGACTTTCTTCGTAAGTATCGCTGGTAAAGATAGATTGATAGTTTTGTGCGGGATTTTGAATCGAGAATTTACCGGATTGTTCTTTAACTAACATCAGAATATAGGGGGGTGAAAGCCAAGGATCTACCCAGATTTCGGCAAATTCCCATTGTGTTTTTTCTGTTGGCGTAATTTGCGTTTTTGCGTTTTCAGGATTTTGTGGTGCGCGGTCTGGTACGAGGTATGACATGATATTTTCCTGTGCTTTTTTTTATTTTTATTTCTCCATAGTGGAGAGGGATTCTCGTTCCATCTAATTTTAGGATATACCCAATTGGTTCGGCAAAAAATAATCCATAGCGTTCGTATTTGTCTTCTGAATCTGCTGCTCCCGTTCTCTCTCCTCTTTGCTTAATTTCCTCTGCCACTCTCTCCATTGTCTGGCGATTGTTAAACAAATAGACGATTCCTTCGATTTCCAGTTCTCTTTGGGATTTTTCGGTTTCGGGTAAATGTTTGTCAATCAGACTGGTTCGGTTTTCTAGATATATTTCTCTGTTAATACCACTCATGTGATTTGTTTAACTAGCCATCTTACTATAACAAAAAGCGGTAAGGGTCGCTATGCCGTCAGGCTTATCGCCTATCTTAAAATAAAGTAGCGATCGGCCCATCGCTAAAGTTTAGTCTCATTAGGGCATAGGGCTATTTTTTTGACCCGCCACCACCCGAACCCAGGGGAGAGAGATATAAAAAAGACATAATTGTGTTAGTTCTGTCTCAAAAACAAAGCTCGCTGATACGAAATCATGGTAATTTGCGGTCATAATCTACGTGAAATTACGGTGTTTTGGTCGGTAAAATTGAGACATAATTGTGCTAGTTAGATGAATTTTAAAGTTGCTCAACCCCTTGTCATTATTTGAGAGTTAGGCAACAATAAGAGTCATAGGGAAAGGAAGAGCATAATTAATCTGATTACCTCAAAGTAAAACTTATTCCAAGAGGAAACGAAAATGGCTAATATTACTATTTCTGACTTACGTCCTGCTGGTGCAGATTTGTTCTCGGATTCTGAAAGTTATATGCATGAATTGACCGATTCGGAAATGCTTGATACATTAGGTGGATGGCGGGGTTTCCGAATTCTTTGGACTGCCCTTTGCGTTCAATGGTAGCAAAATATCTTGCATTTAAGTTGAAGAGAATAGGAGACTTTGATTAATTGCTTTTGTTATGATTTTTCGAGGTTCCCAAAAAATGAAACCGAGATAGTTTTATTATCTCGGTTTATTTGATATTTTTTAAAAAAACTTAATTGCAAATCTCAATATTTTTATTAGCTTGGAAGTGAATCAGAGAGTTACTAACCCACTCGTTAAATAGATCTGTCGCAATTTTATTGCGAAGCCAGTTGTCTAGCTTCCTTTCAATAATCTCTTCAACTAAAATTAGATGCACTCCCTTAGAAGTCACAATCGGTTTAAGAACCTCTGGTGGTGTCGCCGCAAAAACAGCCGCCGAAATTTCTGGCTTCAAATCTTTACGAGACAGTATCCCTCGATATCCTCCTTTTCGGCGTAACTCTTTATCCTCAATATACTTGTGAGCCACATCATAGAAACTCATTTCCCCTTCCTGAATAGAATAAAATAATTCCATCGCTAAATCTTCATCTTCTAACACTACTTCATGCATTACTACCCCAGCATAATCTAATTGATGCTCATAAAAATATGGCTCAATTTTATCCGCAAAAAGATGAACAGCTAGTTTTGTGGAAAGACCTTGATAGTACACAAATTCTTCAAAATCATCTAAAGACAGATGATTTTTTTTCATCCAAGCCCAGGTATCCTCTTCACTAAGAAGTTTATACATTTTTCGGTATTTGTCTGCCATCTCTTGAAGCTCCTCAGCTTCTAGCTTGATTCCTACCTCTTCTGCCGTATTGGCGATCATTTTACGGGTAATAATTGCTTCTATGAGTTCAGAAGTTTTTAAAGACAGCTTAACTTGTTTCAGAATATCTTCAGCAGTAATGGTAATAGATTGTGACATGATTAATTTTTCCTGAAAAAACTACAACATCGAGAGATTGCCAAAAAGTTTTTACAATTCTAAACCTCCTTTTTGTAACTTCTTGAATGGGTCAAGAATAAAATCAATAACGCGACGCTGACGCACCACCACCTCAGCGGTAGCCGTATCTCCCGGACGTAATGGAATACAGTCATTAGCACTAGGAATACAAGTTTGATTTAAATGAATTTCTAGTTCATAAATTGCTACTCGTCCCTGAGATGTTTCTTGCATTTTGGTAGTTGGAGAAATTTTGATTAAACTTCCATCAACTACCCCATAGTCCTGAAAAGGATAAGCATCAAATTTCATCTTAACCGCCATTCCTTTCTGTAATGACCCACTTTGTGTAGTGGCCATTTCTGCTTTCAATAAAATATTCGCTTCTTGGGGCGCTATTTCTACAATCATTCCTCCTTGTTGTACCACATCTCCCACCCCAGTAATCGGCAAACTAAAAATAGTGCCTCCTTCTTGGGCTCTAACAATCCGTTTCTCTAACTCAAACTTCAAAGAATCAATTTCTTTCTTTGTTTGCGTCACCTCAGATTTAAGACTACTGATTTGGCTATCCAAACTTTTTAGCTGTTCTTGAATTTTAGACAGAGCAATTTCCCCCGCATGAGTAAGGGTTTGAACACTATTCTCTTGCTCGGCTAAACGCAACTTCGCTTGCTCAATGTCCGCTTCCCCTTGATTAACAATTCTCTCATAAATCCTCTTTTGTTCGATTAATCGTAACTCCGCTTGCTCAATATCCGCCTTCCCTTGATTAACAATTCTCTCATAACTGCTTTTCTGCTCTTCTAATCGCAGTCTGGCTTGCTCAATATCTGCTTGACTTTGCTTCCAAATACTTTGTCTTTCATCGGCGATATTTTCCTGTTCAACGACCCGAACTTCCGCTATCACCCCATTATGGAAAAGATTCTGGTAACGTTCGACTTCCCTCAAGGCTTTTTGTAAGCGCAATTCTGCTAAATTATAAGCGGTGTTGCTATCCTCTAACTGTTGTTTGGCTTGGGCAACTTGAGTCAGTTTCTCTTCTCTTTGTAAATTTAAGGTTCTTCTGAGTGCTGCCAGATTTTGCTCCGCTTGAGCAATTTGAGTCAGTTTTTCCTGTTCTTGCAAATTGTATGTTGTCTTAAGAGACTGAAAGGTTTGTCGAGCTTGTTCTACCTGAGATAGTTTCTCTAATTGTTGGGACTGATTTTGCCGTTCTTGGGTACGCAGTTCGGTTTCTAGCTGATTTTTTTGTTGCTTTAGTGCATTCAGCCGATTATTTTGACTTTGTAGTTGAATTTGCAGTTGGGTAATTCGCTCACGAATAGGGAGACTGTCCAGTTCCATTAAAATATCCCCAGCTTTTACCATGTCTCCTTCTTCAATATTTAGCATTTCAACTTTAGCCGTTTGGGAATTAAGAGCCGCAGATGTATAGGTTAAATTTAGCTTTTGCTTAATTGTACCACCTTGCGGTTCTAACCGTCCCCTAGCACTACCCGTTTCATCTACCCGAGACAACATTCCCCAGGGCAAAGCGATCGCCACAAAAACGATTAAAAAATAGAGCAGTCCTCGCGTCCACCGCTGAGGTAACGCATCCAACAGTTCCTTTGTGGCAAAAGACCAATCCGCCGAAGAATTTAGGTTACTTCCTGGTAGATTTTGGTCGCTTTTACGACCATTTAAGTCTGCTTGGTTAATCTCATTAAACTGGGTCATAATTTATGAAAATCTTGCTCAGATTTATGAACATTAGTTAAGTTGCTGATGATTTAAATAGTAATAATGCGCTTTTTTTGCCATTAACTGCTCGTGATTTCCTTGCTCTATTAATACTCCTCTATCTAAAACTAAAATTATATGAGCATTTCTAACGGTAGATAAGCGATGGGCAATAATTAATGTAGTACGTCCCTTAAGAATTCTATTCAAATTAGTCTGAATAATTCGCTCCGACTCCACATCTAAGTGGGAAGTTGCCTCATCAAAAATCAATAGACGAGGATTGCCTAATAACGCCCTAGCGATGGCTAATCTTTGCCGTTGACCACCAGACAATAACCCTCCACCTTCACCAATCTGGGTTTCATAACTCATCGGTAACTTTTGAATAAACTCGTCAGCACCTGCTAATTGAGCGGCTTCGATAATTTCCGCCTGAGTTGCAGAAGGTCGCGCTAGGGTCAAGTTGTCCCGAATTGTGCCACCAAATAAAAAAGTATCCTGGTCAACAACACCAACCCTTTGACGCAAAGAAGATAAAGAAATGCTAGTTATGTCATGACCATCAATGAAAATCTTCCCATCTGTAGGGGTATATAGCCCCAAAACTAGCTTAGAAATAGTAGTTTTTCCTGAACCAGAACGCCCCACTAAAGCTACAGTCTGTCCGGCTTTGATTTCAAAGCTGAGATTCTCTAAAACATTAGTTTCGCTTTCTGGGTGGTAACGAAATGTCACCTTGTCAAAAATAATATCTCCTCGTAAATCTGTTAAATAATAACGAGCCTGAGATTGCAAATCTTCCTCTGGTTCGGTATCAATCACATCATTAATTCGCTCTACTGCAATAATTACCTCCTGTAACTCATTCCATAGAACCGTTAACCGCTGAAAAGGGTTTATTACATTGCCAATTAACATATTAAAAGCCACCAACTGCCCGATGGTTAATTCTCCTTGAATCACTAACCAAGCGCCAAACCAAAGCAGCCCAGTGGTCACTAAAGATTCAATGGTTAAGCTAAATACTTGGAGTCGGTTGCTAATAATCTGCCCAGAAAAGTTTTTGCGAATTGACTTGTTGAGAAACTCCTCCCAACGCCAGCGCACTACTTGCTCAATTGCCAGAGATTTGACCGTGCGTACACCAGTCAAAGATTGGATTAAATAACCACTTTCTTCCGCTAAGGCCGCAAATATTTCTCTGGATATCTTTTGTAGGAAAGGAGTAGCAATGATAGCAAGCAGGAAAAAAGGTGGCACAATGACTAATGCCAGTAAAGCCATTTTCCAGCTATACCAGAACATAAGTCCCACATAGATAAAGACCGTGAGTAAATCTAATACAATAGATAGGGCTTCACCCGTTAGAAATCTCTCAATCTTGCGGTTTTCCTGCAGCCTGGCCATGATATCCCCCACATAGCGAAACTCAAAAAAACGCAGGGGTAATCGGAAAGTGTGGGTAATAAATCCCACAATCATGGCTAAATTTACTTTGTTGGCAGTGTGGTCGAGGAGATATTGTCGTAACCCAGTCAAAGCAACCCGAAATAAACCAAAAATGACTAACCCTAATCCCACAGCCGTTAAGGTTAATGTACTGCCTTGAACAACTACCCGGTCGAGGAGTAACTGAGTAAATAGTGGGGTAACTAATCCGAAAATTTGAATGACTAAGGAAGCAATAAATACTTCTAGCAATACTTGACCGTGAGGACTGGCTAAATTAAAAAATTGCCAAAATGGGGTAGTATGATTTTTGAGTTCCTTGATTAAAGCTGTCGGTTGTAGGAGTAGTGTATAACCCTGCCAACCTGTTTTAAATTCTGGATATGTTAAACTCCGTTGACCAATAGCAGGGTCAGCAACAATGACTTGATTGCGAGTGATTTCATAAACGACAATATAATGATTACCTTCCCAGTGAGCGATTGCGGGTAATTTTTGTTTAGCCAGTTGGTCAATACTGGCTTTAACTGGTCTAGTGGAAAATCCGATACTTTCCGCCGCAGCGGATAGTCCTCGCAAAGAAGCCCCATTGGCATCTACATTAGCAATATCTCGAATGCGGTTGACACTAAACTTTTTGCCCCAATAACGGGCAACCATTACTAAACAAGCAGCACCACAGTCAGAACCACTTTGTTGCTCAAAAAAAGGATAGCGTCTAGTAATATGCTGCCATAGATGAGTAACGCGCTGAGTGGGGCTAGGGAAATAAGCCTTGTTAACTTTTTGCTTGTGGGTTTTTAGATATATTTCATCTTTGATTGTGCTAATTCCCGCAATTAGTTCCTGGTCGTCCTTTACGGATAAATCTAGTTGAGTATTGATGGAAAATTTACTTTTTTGTTCATTATCTTTAGCGGTAGCTAAATTGTACAAATACTCCTTAAATCGGGAATTTTTATGAATGATAGAGCGCAAAACTTTACCAGGAATATAACATAGCTCTGCTTGAGGCGAAACCCTGACAGCATAATCTAAAAAACCGGCTTCAGGAAACAAAGTACATTCCCCAAATAGTTGAGCCGGATGCAGGGTGCTAATTAAGTCCAGGCTACTGTTAACCAGTCTTACTTTGCCAGCGACCAAAATATATAAGCCATCGGATGCTGAGATACTTTCCAACAACAAACCGGGGTTAGGTTTTGAAAATTCAGCCGACTCAACTAAACTGGCTAAATCCTCTTCTGATAAAAATTGACCGATTAGACCAGATAGATATTCTTTGGTAGTCATTTCTCCCTCGATAGTGTTGCAAACACTTAATAGCACTTAATAGATTTTTCATGATGATTAAGAAAATGCCACCTCCTCTGGAATGTCCCTAATCACAATGCCGCTTTTACTGGATTTTTTCGGCTCATTTTTTTCAAGGTTATTCGATTTTGGTCTGGTAGATAAACCCATTTGTTTGAGTAGTCTGTTGATATGGCGATCGCTGATTTTAATTCCTAATTCTGCGCTCAGGTGCTCGCTGAGTTTCTTAGCAGTCCATCGGGAAGCCGAATAACTAAAATCACGGTGAGGGACTTTAACTTCTCTAGGGCTTTGACTGACTAACTTCCTCAAACGCTGCAAGCATTCCTCGTCTACAGTTTGAGGTCTGCCAATTGGGCCACTATTCCACTGGTGAGCCTGACCAGACTTGGCGAGGGTTATCCAATGGCGTGCTGTACTATGGGAACAGCCCAACTCTTGGCAAATTTGGGTTTGGGTTTTACCCTCATCTGCCAGCAGCATAATTTGAATTCGTTGAAAATGGCGCTTAGACAACCCTTTTTCTAGGCTTTTTTCTAAGTGTTTTCTCTGAAAAGCACTGAGAAATCGACCAGAGTTATTGGGAAAATTAATACCAGTTTGAGATGATTTCATAAGCTGATACTCATTGGCTTTAGAGGATTTTGGACAATCTGCGACATCTTTGCAAAACAAAATTTGGCGTTGCGTATTTGCGGTATAAATCAATTAGACACGGGTATTACCTCGTACTCGTAGAACAGATGGTGGGCAGTTAGCACGGTGTATGTCGCCCATGCTTTTTGAGCATTATACCAGATCCTTCTGGTTTAAGTAGTCGGACATAAGTTTTCGCTGCTGTATAAAGTTTTGTAAATAGGGTAGAAAGCTGTATGCAGCAGCGAAAACCGCCTCTTTTACATTCCTTAACATAGTGTTGTTCATTTATGGCTCTTCTGGTTTCTGTGTGGAAACGAGGTCTATACTGATAGTTTCTTCTTTCAAAATAGTCCTAAAAGTCCTGACCAGTAAGCATTTAACCTTACATAAGCAAAAATTATCACACAAATTTGAGAAGAGCCCAGAAGGTAAGAGGTAGTTAGATATGTGTAATTAATTTTGCTTAGGTACTTATCATCCAATTCCGCTGTATAATTTCCTCCACTAAAATCAAGCTTATCCCTTTAGCTTTCACAATAGGTTTAAGCAACTGAGGAGGTTTCGTAGCAAACACAGCAGCAGATATTTCTGGTTTTAAATCCTGGCGACGCTGTACCCCCAAATATCCACCCTGACGGCGTAACTCTTTATCCTCAATATACTTGTCAGTCACATCATTGAAACTCATTTCCCCTAGCAAACCCTAATTAATTTCTAAAAAATCTCGCAATTTTTTTAGGTAAGTAGGGGCATCTTCTAACATGGGAAAGTGAGCAGTATTAGCCATCTCCACATACTGGATATTATTATTCAAATCCGCCGCCATTTTGCCCATTTTGGCGGGGATAATAATGTCTTTTTCTCCCGATACTAAAAGAGTTGGTATCTTAATCTCAGCAAATTTACCCGGCATAATTTCCACTGCTTTTTCACTCACAGATGTATAAATTGTGCCTAGGGCGGCATCGTAATCTGCCGCTAAAAAATCTTCTAAAAAAGCAATTCTTTCTGATTTTGGGATCGATCGATGCAAAAATCTCGCCATGAATAATCGATCGGCAAAAGGTACTTTTAAAAACCAATCATAACGAAACTGTACCACATACTTACCGAATTTATGAAAGGCAGCAAAAGCCGCTTTATTATACTCAAAAATGCCATTACAGGTTAAAACTGCTTTGACCACTCTTTCCGGGTACATAGTAATAAAAAAAGTCGCCACCGATGCCCCCATAGAGTGACTATTGAGATAGATTTTTTCAATTTCCAAACTATCTAAAAACAATGCTAGATCAAGAGCATATTCTTCTAAATCGTAGGAAAGATCGGGGGATTTTTCTGGCAATTTAGACCGACCAAAACCCCGCATATCGTACAATAAACAATCAAAGCGATCGCAAATTGCCGCAGCCGTTGATCGCCAATAGCGTCCCGATCCTCCCCAACCATGAATAAACACCATAACCGGCTTTTTCTGGGCAGATTCCGATTGCCGAATCCACTCGTAATAGTGGGGAACACCGCGGACAGTGACTGTTTTATCGATTATTTGAGTTTTCATACTAAATCCAGTTATTAAAAACTGATTATTTATTCTCCGTTTTGCCTTTTGCATGAGTAGAAAACGGGTTTCTCGGAGAAACCCGTTTTCTGTGCGTTACTCAACGGATTTAGGGAGGTACAATTATTTGTAGGATGGGTTAGCGGTAGCGTAACCCATGCGGGCGTTGGGTTTCATGCTTCAACCCAACCTACGTTCATCTTATATTTAATTCCACCCACCTACTTAGATACCTAGCCATCCTCGTAAAGAGTTTTGCCAACGTCGCGCATCTGTGTCCGATAGTCGTCCGATTGTCTTAAGGATAACGAACGAGAACGATTTCAAGCTTCGAGTAATCGTTCATAGATGTCGTCTTCCAGATTATCCCAAATCTTAGCCAGTGCAGTTTCGCTGACTTTTTGCCAGAAATCCGAGTTTGTCTCCTCCGGGATGAGGGTGACTAAAACTCTAGTACCCTCTGGAATCGGCACGGATTCGAGGAGTTCGATCCGGCCTTCTTTGACGATCGCGGGAACGGTGTTCAGCATGGTTAACCTCGATTTTTCCCCTTAAGCGGATTCTTGACTGGGTAGAGAGGAAGGATGAACCAATAGCTCTGCTGTGGAACGTTTTTCCACCATTTCGCGGGTGATTAAACATCGTTTCACGTCCTTGCGTGAGGGCAATTCGTACATGACATCGAGCATTAATTCCTCAACAATACCCCGCAGGGCCCGGGCCCCGGTTTTGCGACGATAGGCTTCTTGGGCGATCGCTAGGACGGCATCAGATTTAAACTCTAACTGTACATTGTCCATCTTCAACAGTTTTTGATACTGTTTCACCAAAGCGTTGCGGGGTTGCGTCAGGATAGCGATTAAAGCTTCCTCATCCAGGGGTGAAAGCGCCGCTAGGACGGGAATCCGACCGACAAACTCTGGAATCATGCCAAATTTGACTAAATCATCGGGAGTCATTTGTTTTAATAACCCTGCCGCTACCTTATCCTTACTAGCTTGGCCATCTCCCGGTTGAATAAAGCCCATGGATTTTTTACCGAGACGCTGATCGATCACCTTATCTAAACCGACAAACGCCCCACCGCAGATAAACAGGATATTGCTGGTGTCAATCTGAATACAATCCTGATAGGGGTGTTTGCGGCCGCCTTGGGGGGGAACATTGGCGATCGTTCCCTCTAACATTTTCAGTAAAGCTTGCTGTACCCCTTCTCCGGACACATCCCGGGTAATCGAGGTATTTTCGCTCTTGCGGGCAATTTTATCGATTTCATCGATGTAGATAATGCCCCGCTGCGCTTCTTCCACGTCTAAATCTGCCACTTGCAACAGACGCAAGAGAATATTTTCCACATCTTCCCCCACATAACCGGCCTCGGTTAAAGTGGTGGCATCGGCGACAGCAAAAGGTACATCGAGGATTTTAGCAAGAGTTTGAGCTAGAAGGGTTTTTCCCGATCCTGTGGGACCAATTAACAGAATATTGGATTTTTGCAGTTCGATGCTATCTTCTGGATTGCCGCCACCGGCTTTTTGGGTTTGGATATCTTTGAGGCGTTTGTAATGGTTATAAACGGCCACAGAAAGCACTTTTTTCGCCTCATTTTGACCGATAACGTAGTCATCGAGGTATTTTTTAATCTCTCTTGGTTTGGGAATTTGTTCCCAAGTGGTTTTGTTTTGGCCCGATCGCCGTTTGTTGGGACGTTCCTCCACTGGGGCGACCGGACTAGGCGGTTCCATCAATTCCTCATCGAGAATTTCGTTACACAGTTCCACACACTCGTCACAAATATAGACCCCCGGCCCGGCGATTAATTTTCGCACTTGTTCCTGGGATTTGCCGCAAAATGAACACTTGAGGTGGGAGTCGTATTTAGACATAGTTTATTATTTACAGGGAAGTAACGGGAACGGTAGGATCGGGCAGTTCGGGACGGGAAATCACCAGATCGATTAACCCATATTCTTTAGCTTCGACGGCCGACATGAAAAAGTCCCGTTCGGTGTCGTTGGCGATGCGATCGTAGGGTTGACCGGTGTGGTGAGCCAGCATGGTATTGAGTCTCTGTTTAATATAGAGGATCTCTTTGGCTTGGATGGCGATATCACTAGCTTGACCTTGGGCGCCGCCGAGGGGTTGGTGAATCATGATCCGGCTACTGGGTAGGGACATCCGTTTACCTGCCGCGCCACCACAAAGCAGGAATGCTCCCATACTAGCGGCTAAACCGAAACAAATTGTCGCCACGTCGGGGCGAATTTGTTGCATGGTGTCGTAGATAGCTAGTCCGGCATAAACGGAACCACCGGGGGAGTTGATATAGAGTTGGATATCTTTTTCGGGATCTTCTGCCTCCAAGTAGAGGAGTTGGGCGACGATCGAATCAGCGACCTGATCATCGACGGGAGTTCCCAGAAAGACAATTCTCTCGCGCAAGAGTCGAGAATAGATATCAAAAGCCCGTTCACCCATGCCAGACTGTTCGATTACCACGGGTAAAACGTTAGCTAGGGAGTTTCTCCCCGTGTTGGCGTAGATAGCAGGGCGACAATTACTGGTAATTGGGTAGTCAGGTGATCTCGATTCGAGCATAATTTTTTCGGTTCCGCTATCACAATCTTAGGGGTTTTGCTTGGCTGTGGAGCTTTTACTGGCAAATGTTAAGCATCTTTAGCACTTCTGTCCATCTATTATGCCCTAAGTTTCCCCCGGTTGGCAGGAATCAGTCATCAGTTATCAGTTATCAGTTATCAGTTATCAGTGATCAGCTATCAGTGATCAGCTATCAGTGATCAGGGGATGGGGGAATGGGGGAATTCAAGCAATACCCTAAAACCCCAACACCCCAACACCCCAATCAGTTATCAGTTATCAGTGATCAGCTATCAGTGATCAGCTATCAGTGATCAGCTATCAGTGATCAGGGGATGGGGGAATGGGGGAATTCAAGCAATACCCTAAAACCCCAACACCCCAACACGACTGCTAACTCCTTACGGTTATTCTTCCTCGGCTGCCAACACTTCCACTTCGGTGAATGCTAAGGTTTCTTCTGTTTCCTCTTCCTCGCTTGTTTCTTCCTCTAGGGAACCTTTGGGGACGAGGGTGATAGTAGCTTTTTCTTTCAGCCATGCTAGGGTGTTTTCTGCCAGCATTTCTTCGGTGATCACCTGTTCCAGACGCTGCCTATCTATGTCGCGATCGGACAATTGGGCCATGATTTTAGCGATTTTTTCCGTTACCGCTTCGGCACTGACTTCAATGCCGGCGACTTTAGCCAATTCCTGCACCACGAGAGTCTCTTTCAGACTTTCGATCGCATCGGGACGGGTGTTTTCCCGCATTTTGGGAATATTATCTTTTGTAAACAACTGGTTGACATCTAGCCCCATTTGTTGAAATTCCATGAAGCTTTGGGTCAAAATATGCGTCACTTCCTTTTCGATCAGCGTCTCCGGTAAATCTAAAGTCGCACCCTTGACCAATTCCTTGGTTAAAGCGTCATAAATGCTTTCTTTGGTTTCCTTCTCCGCTTGTTCTTGGAAACGTTTCTCTAAACTTGCTCTTAATTCGGCGATTGTTTCCTGATCGCTGACTTCTTGGGCAAAATCGTCGTCAAGCTCTGGTAATTCCTTTGCCTTTAACTCTTTCATCGTAATTGTAAAGATTACCGCTTTTGCTGCCACATCCTCTTTCGGATAATCTTCTGGGAAAGTTAAAGTCATCTCTTTGACTTCTTCCGGTTTCATGCCGATAATTCCTTCCACCATCCCCTCGATAAAGCGTCCTGCTTCCATATCCACCCGCAGATCTTCGCCGTCAATATCCGGGATATCTTCGCCAGTTTCGGCGGATTTTCCCCGATAATCAACGATCGCCACATCTCCCAGCTGCGCCCCGCGATCTTCCACGGGAACCAATGTCGCTAACTGTTCTTGACGCTCTTTAAACCAATTTTCCACGGATTCGGGATCATAAACGGTTTCTTCGGCAGTAACGCTCAGATTTTCGTAATCTCCGAGAATAATTGTCGGGGCCACATCCAGGGAAACTGAAAAAGTCAAAGCTTTACCCGGTTCATAGGCAGCGATCAAATCCTCAAACTTAGACAATAGCTGTGGATTGCCCAGGGACTCGATACCCTCCTGTTTCAGGGCAGATTCGAGGCAATTTTCAATTAATTCCTCAATTACCGCCGCTTTTACCGCCTTAGTTCCCAATCTTTGCAGAAGGATCTGACGGGGAACCTTGCCGGGGCGAAAACCGGGTATATTGGCCGACTTCGCTAAATTCTTGACCACTTGCTCGTGGGTGTTTTTCGTGGTTTCGGCGGGAATTTCAATTTCTAAACCTATCTGACTGGCAGGAAGCTTTTCCTGAATAACTTTCATTGATTTTTCTAGCTCTTACGACAAGGAACGTTTATAATAGGGTGAGCGGTGTTTACGCCTGCGGTGGATCCGTCCCGCTCATGATATTCTAGGGGAATAGCTGCAGTTGTTCCCCAAGCTGTCACAATCTTTTTATTTTAGCGGTCAATGGGGTATATTTAACTTATTCCGTCCTTGGGGCAGTTAAGCCCAATCAGAAAATTTTGCTGATCAAAAGCCGATCAATCCAAGTTTTAGAATAACTCGGTGGACAAAAAAGATTTTTTACTGTAACGATTTCTTCGGATCATTATCATCACCCAACTCGTCAGGAGGTCACACAATTTGAGTCAAAAAGTACGGGTCGCTATTTTAGGAGCCACCGGGGCCGTGGGAACGGAATTACTAGAGTTATTAGCTAGTCGTCAATTTCCTCTCGCTAGTCTAAAATTACTGGCTTCCGAGCGTTCTGCTGGAAAAACCCTCGATTTTCGGGGCGAAAGTCTCCTCATCGAAGCGGTAAACGAGCGCTCTTTTCAGGACGTGGATATAGTTCTTGCTTCTGCGGGGGGGGCCACCTCGAAAGCTTGGGCGAAAACTATTGTCGAGTCGGGTGCGACGATTATCGATAACTCCAGTGCTTTTCGCATGAATCCCGAAGTGCCTTTGGTTGTCCCAGAAATCAATCCCGACAGTGTGGACAATCACCGGGGCATTATCGCTAATCCCAACTGTACGACAATTCTTTTAGGAGTGGCGATCTGGCCTCTCCACCAAGTACAGGCGATCGAGCGAGTAGTAGTTTCTACTTATCAGTCCGCCAGTGGTGCTGGAGCGCGAGCCATGGAGGAAGTGAAAGAGCAAGCACGAGCAATTCTTGACAATCGGCAACCTCCCACTAATTCCTTCCCCTATCCCCTCGCTTTTAATCTTTTTCCCCACAATACCCCGATTAATGGTCAAGGGTACTGCGAGGAAGAAATGAAAATGGTCAACGAAACCCGCAAGATTTTTGCTTGTCCAGAGCTGCGGGTTAGCGCCACCTGTGTAAGGGTTCCCGTCCTGCGGGCCCATTCGGAATCGGTTAACCTAGAATTTAGTCGGCCTTTTTCTGTGGTGAAGGCTAGAGAAATTCTTGAGTCTGCTCCAGGGGTAAAATTAGTGGAAGATTGGGACGCTAATTATTTTCCCATGCCAATTGATGCTAGTGGTCGCGATGAAGTATTAGTGGGACGCATTCGTCAAGATATCTCCCATCCTAACGGTCTAGAATTGTGGCTATGCGGCGATCAAATTCGCAAGGGTGCGGCTTTAAATGCCGTACAAATTGCCGAACTTTTAGTCAAGAAAAATCTCGTCGGTTCAAAATTAGCAACAGTTTGATAATTAAGCTATCAGCCATCAGCTAGATCAAGGCGATGATAACTAGACCTCTGGTAAAAATCAAAAATTGTTGTTGGGGTTAGGAGCCAGTAGTCAGTAGTCAGGAGGATTAAGAATGAATAATAATCAATTAAATAGTCCTACCCTAACCCATCCTACAAATAATTAATTGTGCCTCCCTACTTAGGAGGATTGTCAGATTCTTTCTTTTGCCTCTTGCCTTCAGAAGCTGATAACTGATAACTGATAACTGATAACTGATAACTGATAACTGATAACTGATAACTGATAACTGATCAATGAGTGAAACAACATATTTTGGACGAGTAATTACGGCGATGGTGACACCCTTCACCGTCGAGGGTCAAGTTAATTATGCCCTGGTGGAAAAATTGGCCGATTATCTAGTTACTCACGGTAGCGATGGTATAGTGGTCTGTGGGACGACGGGAGAATCACCCACCCTAAGTTGGCAGGAAGAGTACGAACTATTTAGTATTGTCAAAAAAGCGGTTAATGGTCGGGGAAAAGTAATCGCGGGGACGGGTTCTAATTGCACTTCCGAAGCGATCGAAGCTACCCAACAGGCTGCTAAACTGGGTTTAGATGGTTCTTTACAAGTGGTTCCCTACTACAATAAACCACCCCAAGAGGGTTTATACGAGCATTTTCGCACCATTGCCAAAGCTTGTCCCGATCTGCCAGTAATGCTTTATAATATCCCTGGTCGTACTGGTCAAAATATGACCCCAGAAACGATTATTAAACTGGCAGCAGTTGATAATATTGTGGCGGTAAAAGAAGCTAGTGGTAATTTAGAACAAACCTGTAAGATTTACTGTCATACTCCTGAAAATTTCGCTATTTATTCCGGCGATGATTTTCTCACCTTACCCCTGATGACCTGTGGTGCGGTGGGAGTGGTCAGTGTTGCCAGTCATCTAGTGGGAGAAGAAATCCAAGCAATGATTCAAGCTTTCTTAACCGGAGATGCGGCCAAAGCGACCGAGATTAACTTGAAATTATTTCCGCTGTTTAAAGGTTTATTCTGTGCCACTAATCCAATTCCAATTAAAGCGGCCTTAAATCTAGTTGGTTGGGAAGTGGGGGGTCTAAGACTTCCTTTATGTTCCTTAAGTCCAGAGTTAGAAGAAGGATTAGCAAAAATTATGCAAGAATTGGCCCTAATCTAGAAAAATACTAGAAAATTTGGCTAACTAAACTAGGATTTTTTCGAGAAATAGGTTATAATGTTAATAGCTTCACTAGAAGAAAAGAAATATAGTTTAGAACTGCTAGAAAGTATTGATACTAAGTGACTTTAACTAGGTGTTATTTCCCTAGTTAGACTTATTCTAACTATTCATTTTTTGAGATTTCCCGTCCACAAAACCCACCTGAAAAATCACCATAACTTACCGTCAAAGGATACCTAATGAGTCAAGATAAAACCCAAACAAAACTAAAGATCATTCCCCTAGGAGGATTACACGAAATCGGCAAAAACACCTGTGTTTTTGAATACGATGATGAGATTATTCTCCTCGATGCTGGTTTAGCTTTCCCCTCCGACGATATGCACGGGGTCAATGTAGTGCTTCCCGATATGACTTATCTAAGGGAAAATCGCCATAAAATTAAAGGCATGATCGTCACCCACGGCCACGAAGATCATATAGGTGGCATTCCCTACCATCTCAAACAATTCGATGTACCAATTATCTACGGTCCGCGCCTAGCCATGGCTTTATTGCGGGATAAATTGGAAGAAGCAGGATTAGCAAATCGTACCAAATTAGAAACCGTTGCTCCTCGGCAAATGGTGCGTTTAGGTAAATCTTTCATGGTGGAATATATCCGCAATACCCACTCAATCGCCGATAGTTTTTGTGTAGCAATTCACACTCCTTTAGGGGTAGTTATTCACACAGGAGATTTTAAAATTGACCATACTCCCGTCGATGGTGAGTTTTTTGATCTACAAAAAATTGCCGAACATGGCGAGAAAGGGGTGCTATGTTTATTGAGTGATTCCACTAACGCAGAAGTACCCGGTTATACTCCCTCGGAAGCTTCCGTTTATCCCGGTTTAGAGCGGGTTTTTAACCAAGCAACGGGACGGATTATGATCACTACCTTTGCCTCCTCGGTGCATCGGATTAATCTGGTGTTGAAATTGGCCCAGAAATTTAACCGGAAAGTGGTAGTAGTGGGTCGATCGATGTTAAATGTCATCGCTCATGCGCGCAATTTGGGGTATATAAAATGTCCCGATGATCTATTTGAACCCTTAAAAGCGACCCGCAATTTAGCCGATGAAAAAATCGTTATTTTAACCACAGGCTCCCAGGGGGAACCTTTAGCGGCCATGACGCGGATTTCTAAGGGTGAACATCCTCATATTCGTGCGCGTCAGGGGGATACGATTGTCTTTTCCGCTAATCCGATTCCGGGTAATACGATCGCTGTGGTCAATACAATTGATCGCCTAATGATGCAGGGTGCTAACGTGGTTTACGGACGCGATAAGGGAATTCACGTTTCCGGCCATGGTTCCCAAGAAGACCATAAATTGATGCTATCTTTGACCCGGCCGAAGTTTTTTGTGCCAGTGCATGGAGAACACCGAATGCTGGTCAAACACGCTCAGATGGCCCAAAGTATGGGGATTCCCGCCGAAAATATGATAATTGTCAAAAACGGTGACACGATCGAGTTAACTGGCGATCGCATTAGCCTCGGCGCGCCAGTGCCTTCGGGAATCGAGTTAGTTGATCAAGCGGGTGTGGTCCACGAACACATTATGCAGGAAAGACAACAGTTAGCCGAAGATGGTGTGATTACGATCGCATCCTTCGTCAACGGTGAGGGACAATTAAGCGCACCCCCAGAGATTAATTTGCGCGGTGTGGTGACAAAAGTGGAAATCTCGCTGCTGAATCAGCTAATTATTCGGGCGATCGAACGCTGTTTAAGCGATCGCATCGGTGAATTTAAAACCGCCACGGGGTCCCCGGATTGGGCCGGTTTGCGGGCCGAAATCGAGACGACTTTGCAGCGTTTAATTAAACGGGAGTTACAGAGTCAACCTCTAGTGATTTTCCTCCTGCAAGCGGCGGCAACGGAACCAGCGAACAATCGTACTTATCGCCGCCGTCGTCCCGCAGCTACCATGGCCTCCTAATATCAGTGAGCAGTAATCAGTAATCAGTGATCAGTAAACAGTGAAAAGATGGCAAGAAACTGCTATTTAATAAGTAGTCGTGCAAA
The DNA here is from genome assembly GCF_014696875.1 of Microcystis wesenbergii FACHB-1317. Taxonomy (GTDB): domain Bacteria; phylum Cyanobacteriota; class Cyanobacteriia; order Cyanobacteriales; family Microcystaceae; genus Microcystis; species Microcystis wesenbergii_A. Next base: position 27,779 of record NZ_JACJQV010000195.1, read on the forward strand.
ATTAATTTCTTGGTTATATCATTTTTCAAAAGTAATGACAGACTTAGTTGATCATTCCAAAACGCAATTCCTCTCTCAGAGCGGGATTGCCCTTTCAGGTGTTAGTCACAACTATTGAAAATTGGTATTAGGATAGGCAAAAGGCAAAAGGCAAGAGGCAACAGGTGGTTAGATATGTGTAATTAATTTTGCTGTCGTGCAAAATTAATTTCTTGGTTAGGATAGGCAAAAGGCAAGAGGCAAGAGGCAAGAGGTGGTTAGATATGTGTAATTAATTTTGCTTAGGTACTTACTGGTCACTTAACACATACTGCTCACTTAAAACTCAAATCTGATAACTGTTAACTTACCCACTGATAACTGATAACTGATAACTGATAACTGACCATGTTGCATGCTGCCGATTTGCGATCGCTGCTGACCGCCGTTGCCAGGGGAGAAATTAACCCGGAGACAGCCTTAGATAAACTTAAACATCTAGCCTTTGAACCGGTGGAAGACTTCGCTAAAATTGACCATCATCGTCAATTAAGAACGGGATTTCCGGAGGTTATCTGGGGGCCGGGTAAAACCACCGCTCAAATCGCCCAAATTATCAATGTTTTGCGTCAAAATAGTCCCGTGGTTATGGCCACCCGCATTGAAGCAGAGATAGCAGCTCAGCTACAGGAACAGGTGACAGACTTAGTTTATTATCCCTTAGCCCGCATCTGTGCCATTGCCGCAGCTGCCCCAGAAAATCCCCCAAAAGGGATAATTTCCATCCTAACGGCGGGAACTGCCGATATTCCCGTAGCGGAGGAGGCGGCGGTTACTGCTCAATTATGCGGTTTTTCCGTGCAGCGTCTCTGGGATGTGGGAGTAGCGGGAATTCATCGCCTCTTGAATCATCGCCATCTACTGGATGCTGCCGATGTGTTAATTGTTGTTGCGGGAATGGAAGGAGCCTTACCAAGTGTGGTAGCGGGATTAGTCGATCGCCCGGTGATCGCCGTTCCCACGAGTATCGGTTACGGAACCAGTTTCGGTGGTATTGCTCCTTTGTTAACTATGCTCAATTCCTGCGCGGTCGGTATCGGTGTGGTTAATATCGATAATGGTTTTGGGGCTGCCATGTTAGCCGGCCAAATTTTACGCACGGCGGCCAGATTAGCCTAGATTTTCCCTCATCTCAGGCTGAAAATCCTATACAGTTGGTATAGGGATAAACTACTTTGAAAAAGAAGCCGATATGCACCTAAGTGAAATTACTCATCCCAACCAGTTACATGGTTTATCACTCCGTCAATTAGAAGATATTGCCCGTCAGATTCGCGAAAAACACCTCCAGACGATCGCCGCTACCGGTGGACATTTGGGACCGGGGTTAGGAGTCGTAGAACTAACGATCGCCCTTTACCAAACCCTCGATCTCGATCGAGATAAAGTCCTTTGGGACGTGGGACACCAAGCTTATCCGCACAAACTCCTCACCGGTCGCTATAACGATTTTCACACCCTGCGCCAAAAAAACGGCGTTGCGGGCTATCTAAAACGTTGCGAGAGCAAATTTGACCATTTTGGGGCTGGACACGCCTCTACGAGCATTTCTGCGGGGTTAGGAATGGCTTTAGCCCGGGATGCCAAGGGGGAAGATTTCAAGGTGGTATCGATCATCGGGGATGGCGCTTTAACCGGGGGTATGGCCCTAGAGGCGATTAACCATGCTGGACATTTACCGAACACCAACATCATGGTTATCCTCAACGATAACGAGATGTCCATTTCCCCCAACGTCGGGGCAATTTCCCGCTATCTCAATAAAGTTCGTCTGAGCGAACCCGTCCAGTTTATCGCCGATAATCTCGAGGAACAATTGAAACATCTACCCTTCTTCGGTGACTCCCTCACTCCGGAAATGGAACGAGTCAAAGAAGGAATGAAACGGTTAGCAGTTCCCAAAGTCGGCGCTGTCATTGAGGAATTGGGCTTTAAATATTTTGGCCCGATTGATGGTCATAATATTCCCGAATTAATCGCCACTTTTAAACAGGCCCATAAGGTCCACGGACCGGTTTTCGTCCACGTTGCCACCGTTAAAGGCAAAGGCTACGAATGGGCCGAAAAAGATCAAGTGGGTTATCATGCCCAAAATCCCTTTAATTTAGCCACGGGTAAACCGATTCCCTCCAGTAAACCGAAACCCCCCGCTTATTCTAAAGTTTTCGGGCATACTCTCACTAAATTGGCGGAAAATGACCCGCGCATTATCGGTATCACCGCCGCCATGGCTACTGGGACGGGATTAGACAAATTTCAAGCAAAACTGCCGAAACAGTACATCGATGTGGGAATTGCCGAACAACACGCTGTTACTCTCGCTGGTGGTCTTGCTTGCGAAGGAATGCGCCCAGTTGTCACTATTTACTCTACTTTCCTGCAGCGGGCTTTTGATCAGATTATTCACGATATCTGCATTCAAAATCTCCCGGTTTTCTTCTGCATGGACCGGGCCGGTATTGTCGGGGCCGATGGACCGACCCACCAAGGGATGTACGATATCGCCTACCTGCGTTGTATCCCCAATATGACCATTATGGCCCCCAAAGATGAGGCGGAACTGCAAAGAATGGTGGTGACGGGGATTAATCATACTAGCGGCCCCATTGCCATGCGTTACCCCCGGGGCAACGGTTTAGGGGTTCCCCTGATGGAAGAGGGTTGGGAAGCTTTACCCATCGGTAAGGGCGAAATTCTCCGCAGTGGCGATGATATTCTCCTGTTAGGATACGGCACGATGGTCAATACTTCCCTACAGGTGGCCGAAATCCTCAGCGAACACGGCATCGAAGCCACAGTGGTTAATGCTCGTTTTGTCAAGCCCCTTGATACAGAACTTATCTTTCCCCTTGCCCAACGTCTTGGTAAAGTGGTGACTTTGGAAGAAGGTTGTTTGATGGGTGGTTTTGGTTCTGCGGTTTTGGAAGCTTTACAGGATGCTAATATTCTAGTTCCGGTCAAACGTTTCGGGGTTCCCGATAAATTAGTGGACCACGCAACACCAGAGGAATCCTTCGCTGATTTGGGTTTAACCAGTCCCCAGATTGCCCAACAGGTTTTAGCGGTATTTTTTAGCCAAAAACAAACCGCTAACGTCGGTTAAAATCTCAAGATTAGCTTGGCCAGTTTTCCCGAAAAATTAGGGAAGACTGGTTTTTTTTGGTCTAGATAGTCAATGAAGACTGCCGGCAATAAATAGTGAGGGGAACGAACCACAGAGACACAAAGGACACAAAGATCGATCACTACTATAGAAGTCAAACTTATCACACAAAGAATAGGAGAGTCCAGTAGCTTTAAGAGCATCAGCCATGAGTTGGTCATCAATGACAGTGTTAGTTCTCATAGTATCCCTAGTTGTGTATAGTAGATTAAACCTCTTGCATAATTAATTTTTGAGGGTTCAAAAATGAGAAAAAAGGTTAAATTTTGTCAAGAAATTGCTTGAAGTTTTCTAAAGCCACTTGACTTAAAGACAGAATTGTGTACAATCTTTCATCGGTAATTTTACCCGGAGTGCTGTGTATGGTTTCATCAGTTCATCTTATGGCTTCTGGCTGGGATTTAGCAGTTTTTGTTTTAAAGCTAACCTTTGAGCAAGAGCAGAATAGGAGGATATGTCAACCATGTTAACCACTGATCTAGAGATAAGACTAGCAGCTTTAGAAGCTGAAGTAGCACTGCTTAAGCGTTTGCTACCTACTGTCAGCGAAACTCCCTGGTGGGAAAAAATTGTCGGCACTTTTGCTGAAGATCTGGCTTACGAAGAGGCAATGCAGTTTGGTCAAGAGTACCGTCAGTCCCTAAAACCATTAGCCGAGGAAGCATCCGAATCCTGAAATGTATCTCCTTGATACCGATCATATTACTATTCTCGATCGCGGGGGACAACCGGCACAACAATTGCTGAAAAAACTGGCTGCTATTACGAGCAGCGAAGTTGCCACCACAATTATCACCTACGAAGAACAAATGCGGGGATGGCTCAGTTACATAGCCAAGACCAGTTCGATTGAAACCCAAGTTGTTGCCTATCGAAGGCTAGAAAAGCACCTCGCTAATTATCGCACGATTCCCATTGTCGGCTTTGATGAAAAGGCAGGTCAAGTTTTTCAAGAACTTCGGGTAACTTACCCTCGTTTGGGTTCGATGGATTTGAAGATTGCTGCTATCTCAATGGTTAATCAGGCTATCCTGCTGACGAGAAATCTCTCAGATTTTGGGCAAATTGCCGGTTTAAGAGCAGAAGATTGGACGATTACAAGCAACTGAATTACCTATGGAAAACCAACTTTTGCAGCGAATCACCCTCGATTTAAATATCTGTCATGGCAAACCTTGCCTTCGAGGATTGCGTTATCCTGTTGAATTTATCCTAGAATTACTTAGTTCTGGCATGAGTATCGAAGATATTTTAGCCGACTACGATGATTTGGAACGGGAGGATATTCTAGCGGCGTTATTGTTTGCCACTCGATTAACTCAGGTAAAAAGCATCTACCAAATTGCACCATGAAGTTTTTAGTCGATGCCCAATTGCCAGTTCGTTTAGCTCGTTTTTTGCAAGCTGCTGGTCATGATACAATTCATACTAAAGATTTACCCCAACAAAATGCCACGACAGATGCAGAAATTAACGCTCTTTCAATTCAACAAAATCGAATTGTCATTACCAAAGACAGAGATTTTCTTGATTCATTTTTAATTAGTCAAGAACCTTATAAGCTTCTGCTAGTGACTACGGGTAACATTACGAATGTTGAATTAGAAGCATTATTTCAGAATAATCTAACCCAAATAGAAGCACTTTTTACTCAACATTCCTTAATAGAAATGAGTCGCAACTCAATCATCGTTCATCATTAGTAGTAGGACAAACTGAAATTAGCTTTAAGTGCTTCACAAAAGGAATAAAATCTTTATCTGAAAAAAGGAGCGGAAGATTATTTTCAATACAAAAGGAGGCAATAATAACATCAGCAGTTTTTCTAATAGTTATCCCCTTCTTGCGTAACTGGCGATAATTATCCGCGCTTTTCAATGCCATTCTCAAACCTAGTAAATCATAAATAGTCAATGAAGTTAGTAAGCGATAGGCTATTTGATAATCCTTATCACTCCTAAAACCTTGGAGAACTTCGGTGAGAATAATATCACCAATAGCTATCGGCTCAACTCCCAGCAATAAATCAAGTTCTGTTGTTTCCGTAGTATTATAACCATTGAAATAATCAATCCAAACACTGGAATCCACAAGAATCATTAATTGTGCCTCATTTCCTCAAGGTTTCCTTCCCATTTAAGCTTACCTTTAAAGGCTTTAATTTTCTCCTGTTGTTTGAGCCGAATCAAAGTCTTAAGACCCAATTCAACAACTTCTTGTTTAGTCTTTAAACCAGTAGCTTTAAGAGCATCAGCCATGAGTTGGTCATCAATGATAATGTTAGTCATCATCCTATCCCTAGTTGTGTATAGTAGATTGTTAATATACACATTATATAGGGTTTGCTGAATAAATGTGAGATGTAAGCAAGGTAGAGATTTTGTGGCTTTTCTCGCTCCCACAGGTGCAAGATTGTGAGAGAATCGTCGTTCAAAATCTTGCGTCTTTATCGGCCCGCGTCCTGTAGGGGCGAAGCATTCGGACAATAACCTATCGGTGAAACTGTAGATTTTCTATCCGAATGCTTCGCCCGTACTTTTTGCCGCATACCCTATTTAGGAGAAAACTGCTCGATTCAATAATTTGAGCCAAAACCCAATATTTTTAAAGACATCGGTGCAGTTTCCCGCAAGTGTCGCTCATTTTTGATAGACAAAAATTATTGCTGTCACCCCAAACACAAGTTTACTGTCCCACCCGCCAAATTTTGATAGTATTGTCATGACTCCCACTAGCTAAATAGCGACCATCGGGACTATATACTACTGAGTTAACCGAGTGAGAATGACCAGTAAGGGTACGCAATTCTTTTCCCGTTGCTACCTCCCAAATTTTGATAGTTTGGTAACTCCCACTAGCTAAATAGCGGCCATCGGGACTATATACCACTGACCAAACCCAGTCAGAATGACCAGTAAGGGTACGCAATACTTTTCCGGTTGCTACCTGCCAAATTTTGATAGTTTGGCGACTCCCACTAGCTAAATAGCGGCCATCGGGACTATATACCACTGACAAAACCCAGTCAGAATGACCAGTAAGGGTACGCAATACTTTTCCGGTTGCTACCTGCCAAATTTTGATAGTATTGTCACGAAGCCCACCCCCACTAGCTAAATAGCGGCCATCGGGACTATATACCACTGATAAAACTGGACCAGAATGACCGGTAAGGGTACGCAATTCTTTTCCTGTCGCTACCTCCCAAATTTTGATAGTTTTGTCATCACTACGACTAGCTAAATAGCGGCCATCGGGACTATATACTACATCAGCCCCGTAAAGGGAAGAATAAACAGTAAGAGTATGCAGTTCTTTTCCTGTCGCTACCTCCCAAATCTTGATAGTTTTGTCACTACTCCCACTAGCTAAATAGCGACCATCGGGACTATATACTACTAAAAAAACCCCGCCAGAATGACCAGTAAGGGTACGCAATTCTTTTCCGGTTGCTACCTCCCAAATTTTGATAGTTTGGTCAATACTCCCACTAGCTAAATAGCGGCCATCGGGACTATATACTACTGATTGAACTGAGTCAGAATGACCAGTTAGGGTTTTATCGGGAAAACTATGTTCTGAAAATTTTTTTTCTTGTGGTGAGTTTATTTCCTGACTTTTAAAATAACCATAAGCTTGCGTTATTCCTACTCCTAATAACAAAACTCCACCAAGAGATATCATTCTATTTCTCAGCTTATTCTTTTTAATCGGTTGTCCTGGTGTTTTTTGGGGTACAGCTACAGGTGAAACTGGCGGAGAAGAATTAATCTTAGGAATAACTGGCGATTGTTTTTGAGTTACAATAGGAGGCGGATTTGGTGGTGGAGATGGTCTATTAGGAGTTGTAGGAGGTAACTTTAATTGCCTTTCAATCTGATCTAAACGTTGTAAAATAACCCTAGTATTAGCTGGTCTATTCTTGGGCAATCTTCCCATTAACTCGTCAATAAAATCCAACAATAACGGGTGAATATTTTCCGTTTCTTCTCGCCAAGCTAAAACATCATTAACCGCATCATAAATTTCTAAGGGATGTTTTCCGGTTAATAAATGCACAAAAGTTCGTCCTAAAGCATAAAAATCTGATTGAATCACCGCTTGGCTATGTTGTTGTTCATTCGGTGTATATCCGACCGAGGTAATACCTGTCACCTGTTGACCTTTTCCCTTTTGATGATAGGTTTGGGTTTCTTCCCTTGCTGTCCCTGCTGTCCCAAAATCAATTAACACCAACTCGCCACTATTCCGCAACATAATATTAGGGGGTTTAATATCTTGATGAAGCCAGTTTTGTTGATGAATTTTATCGAGAATTAAAGTGATTTCTCTCAGCCATTTTAAGGCTCGTTTTTGACTTAACTTATCATACTGCTTTAGCCACTGGTCTAAATTAATCCCCTCCACTTTTTCCATAACTAAACAGTGTAATATTTTCCCCTCCCTCGTGGCATATTGAAAATAGGCATCTGCGCGAGGAACACCCGTCACATTTTGACGACTCAACTCTAATAAAACGTCATATTCCCGTTTAAATAATTCCACTGCCTTCGGGTCATTATTCCATCTTTCTTGTAATACCTTGAGGATTTTGGCTGTAAAACCTTCAAAAGCTTCATAAACAACCCCAAAACCGGTCTTATCACTCAATAACCGACTTACTCTATATTGACCATTTAACAACAACTCAGAGCCGCAACTTTGACAGTAACGAGTATTCGAGTTATTATTACTCGGATGCCCTGGTTGAGAACAATCGGGATTAATACAGTAACAGGGTTTCATCTCGGCTATCAGTTATTTTATTGAGTGAATAATTGCAAGTTTTCCCTTCCCTGACCTTGACAGCATTTTATCATAAGTAAGCTAAAACGGATTTTAACCGCCTATCCTTAGATTAGCTGTCTCGGAGTCTCGGAGTCTCGACTAGAAAATTAATTTTGCACAACTACTTAAGTGGGTGGGTGGAATTAAATATAAAATGAACGTAGGTTGGGTTGAAGCATGAAACCCAACGCCCGCATGGGTTACGCTACCGCTAACCCATCCTACAAATAATTGTGCCTACCTACTTAACTAACACTCCATTCAGAAAAATTTCAGCAATACCTTCGGCCATTTCTTGTAAAGCTAAGGGGGAAGCATTACTATCTAAAATAGTTTCACTGGAAAAACCGGCAATTGCGAACATTCCTAGAAAAACCTGGGCCACAATTTTCGGATTCATGGGACGATAGATACCATGATCGATCGCTGTTTGAAAAAAAGCCTCGGCCACATCGGTCATTTTGGCAATTACCTCCGATTGAATTCGCTCTTTTAATTCGGGATGAAATTGGGCCTCTATAAAACAAACTCGCAATAAATCGCTATTTTCTCGCATTCTCAACACCCTACGCCGCATCACCTGCGCTACCGCTTTATAACTGCCCATTTCGCTCAATTCCGTCAGCAAGTCGGTGAGAATATCCACCCATCCCCTAGTGGCCACTTCAATTAAAATCGCCTTTTTGTTGGGAAAATAACGAAATAAAGTTCCTTCTGCCACATTTGCGCTTCCTGCTAGGTCTTTGGTCGTGGTTCCTTCATAACCCTTGGCGGCAAATAAACGTAAAGCGGCCTGTAGAATACGACTACGGATATCTTCTTCCCCAGAATTCGTCTCATTTAGGGAACGTTGAAAAAGACTTTGCATAATTATTGACAGCTAGAAGGGGATAGAGCCATTGTCATCGATCAAGTTAGGTGTTTACTCAAATGCTTCATAAAATTTTGAGTAATTGGGGTTAGAGATTGTTCGGTTATCGTTCCGCAGACTTCCCCAGAAATCAAGCTAGAAGCTTGTCCACCTAGCTAAAATCTTAATGAGTTTCATACGGTCGCTGTGCAAGCGGATAGTTAGACCGTAGCTCACCCCTTTTTATACAACCGTTCTGGGGCGAACTGCAAATTCAGACTGCGAACGGGAAAAACAAACATCAAACTCAAAAAGGAAATTAGCCTGCCCCAAAATTAAAGGTGTACTAGGAGCTTGAGTCCAGGCAAATGCTAGATTAACGGTGGGGAATGGGTTAACTTGGCCTTCAACAACGACGGCACGAGCTTGACAATGGGCTAAGTTTCCAGCCAAGATAACCGAAAGATTTTCATTCTCCCAGATAAAGCCTAGTTGTAGGCCCAACTCGTAGGGCAGAACGTTGACACTTGCTCCCGTATCAATCAAACCCTCGGTGTTTAAGGAGCGCCCATTCAGACCCAGCGTTATAGGCACATACGGCATTCGGTCAACCATGCTGGAACTGGTGTCAATAATTTTGTAGGGAAATTTTTGACCATCAAGCATTCTGTTCTTTTTGTTTTGTAGCCAGAAGGTTCATTAAGGTGTTGGCCGCTTCAGAACAGCCATAGGGAGACCAGATTGGGTACTCTTGACCTTCTACAAAAAAGTCTCCGTTCTCTTCTTTGACAAGCTCAGTCGCCAAGAATTGCATTAGTCGCAGCTTGTCAATTTTTGAAAGTTCCTGGATTTGAGATTGGAGTTCAGCCAAGGACATTTTGAGAGCCTCTTTTCTGAAATTTGGTGTCAAGGTAATGATACTGGCTTCCGGTTCAGGTACAGACCAGCAATCAATATTCTACCATCCAGACTGCTGAAAAATATCGTCAGTGCTGGGTTGTAACCAGTATTTTCCCCGATTTTTTTGACTTTTTACTTTTCTCTTGGGATAAGATTGTGATCGATCGAGTTTAGGGAATTTTTATGACCACAGAAAGTTTAGCGACTTCAGAAGCAATAGAGTCAATGACCGATGAATTTCTGGTTAGTACGAGCAGTCACCAAGAAATGATTGAAACGGTTATTTCTACTCTGCAGCAGCATGATACTGCTATGGTACAACATACAGAAAAAGGTTATCTGTGGAAGTTTCAGTATGGTAGCGTTGAGGTGTTTGTGCAGTTAACTGGGGAAAGTGACGATGATTTTCTCACGGTGTGGTCTTCTGTGCTGAAATTGCCTGTTAAGGATGAATTGGGATTAACCCGCAAGTTATTAGCGATGAATTGTGCCGAAACCTTTGAATCTCATTTTGCCATTATGAATGATCAGGTGGTGGTGATTTCTCAGCGTACTGTGGCCGATTTGTCTCCCGGGGAGATTTCCCGAGCAATTACTCTCGTGGCGACGGTAGCAGATAATAATGATGAAATGTTACGAGAATCCTTTGGTGGCAGCTAAAATTTGGCGTTATATCCCTCCAATTATCTCATCGGCAGAGGGACAAATGGCGATCGATTCTTGGTTACTAGAGCAACACCGTTGTGGTCATCATCCCCCGACTCTGCGTTTTTATCAATGGTCGCCCCCGGCTATTTCCTTGGGCTACCATCAACGGCAATATCCCGATTTTTGGCGTAATTTGACTTGGCAAGGTCAAAAAATCTCCCTAGTTCGTCGTCCTACTGGTGGCCGGGCCGTACTACATCAGGGGGATTTGACTTATATGGTGGTAAATTCAGGGATGAAGGGGAATGTTAGGGAAGTTTACCAGCAAATCTGTCAATTTTTAATCACAGGCTGGCAAAATCTCGGTCTGGAATTGTCCTACGGTGCTGCCGGCCGGGGATATATCCATTCTGCTAACTGTTTCGGTACGGCTACCGGTGCAGATCTAGTCGATAATTGGGGGAATAAATTTATTGGCAGCGCCCAACTGCAACGGGGTTCCTCGGTTCTCCAACATGGTTCCATGGTGCTAGAGCAAGATAATTCGCTGTTTGAGCAAGTTTTCACCAGTGCCGCCCCTCAAAAACTGAATTTAGCCCCAGATTTGACCCTAGAGACAATTATCGCTACCCTGAAAACCGCGGCCGAGGAATGCTTTGATTGTCAATTGCTAGAGCAACCCCTAGAGGATTGGGAATGGCGATCAATTAAAAAAATGAATATAAATACTCATTGACAAAAAAGCTTTTATGTGCGTAAAAAATCAATTATGAGTTAAGTTGTATAGATTTGTAATTTTTTGCTAATAATAGTTAAAGGTAGATAGAGGCCGCAAGGAACCAAAGTCTTACCGAACTCGAAATTATTGTCTAGCTTGTGCTAGTTTAAGAAACGTTAATCTTTTACATTTTGTGAGGATTAACAAGCGATCGCAGCTAGTTTAGTTAAGCTAATCCAGTCAATCGATCGCGCCATCTTATAAGACAATGGGAGTAATCCCAGACTCAAAAAAGTTAAGAAATCTTGCCCGTGATTTCAGTTAAGCAAGAGGAAAAATACCCATGACCATTGCTGTCGGACGCGCCCCAGAAAGAGGGCTGTTTGATGCTCTCGATGACTGGCTCAAAAGAGACCGTTTCGTCTTCATCGGTTGGTCTGGTTTACTACTCTT
>NZ_JACJQV010000196.1 GCF_014696875.1 Microcystis wesenbergii FACHB-1317
AGACTTAATAGAAGGGATTGAATTGGCTATGTTAGAAGTTACTCAAAAAGATATTCGCAATTGGTTTACTCACTGTTGCTACTGTACCTCATAAGTCAGAGAATTGCTATAAATATCTTTTAAGATTGACAGATAACCAACAAGAGCAAGACTGCTGAGAGGAGAAGTATCGCTAATAATAATCATAGCCAACCTGTCTCTTTTAAATGCTTAATATCTTCCTGAAACTCAGCAACATCATAGTGAATACAAATTCCTCGTTCAGAAAGCAGCCGTTGAAACCTGATTTGATTAATACCTAATAACTCACTTGCTTTTCCTAAGCTAATCTTATCTTGTTGGAATAACATAATAACAATTTCCTTCAACAGTTCATCCTCTGATAAACCACTTGCTTTAATCACTTCTTGGGAAATAACTAGAGTCATATTTTCTCCGTATTTTGATAAGAATTATACAAATGCTATCCTATGTACCCCTTGCAAGTCCAGAAAACGGGTTTCTCGAAGAAACCCGTTTTCTAAATAAAGGCAATCACTCTCCCCAATTCATAATTCATAATTCCCCTCTCCCGTATCATACTTTGTGCTTTTTGTCAAAAAAACTTTTTTTTTGCAATAAAAATACACAAAAAAAAGATCATCGTTGTGGGTGAAAATGACTGATTTACCCGTCTTAATTAGGATCACCTTCTAGGTGTGGCAAGGGTTTCAACCATTGCTGCCCAAAAAAGCACAGAATAACCCACTATGAAATTCTATCAAATCGCTGTACCCAGCATAACGTCGTTGTTAAATAAAAATCTTTCTCAATTAATTCTTAAGAATCTATAAATATTGCGGAATGTTAATTTAAATATTCTCAAGTTTTTGCAGTCAATAAATAATTTTTACTTATCTTTGTCGGAAAATAGAACTCCTGCAAAAATCCAACATCTACCATGGGGTTAGGAGTCAGTTATCAGTTATCAGTTATCAGTTATCAGTTATCAGTTATCAGTTATCAGTTATCAGTTATCAGTTATCAGTTATCAGTTCACTGAGAAAACTCCCCACACCCCACACCCCACACCCCACACCCTACACCCCACACCCTACACCCTACACCCTACACCCCACACCCCACTTATTCAACAAAGATGAAAGAATCATGGCGAGAACGTCTGAATATCTCTCGAATAGCGATTAATGCACCGAGGTTAACCATTGCTTTCTGGTTAGCGGTGGCCATGGCGGGAATTTTAGCTTTTAGTTCCTTAAAATACGCTCTTTTCCCCGATATCAGCTTTCCAGTCGTAATAATTAACGCTCAAGCGGATTTAGCTACTGTCATCACCACGGAACAGCAATTAACTAAACCCCTAGAAAATCCCCTTTTCTCTCTCCCCGGTCGTCGTGATATTTCTTCGACTACTGCCCCCGGACAGTCAGTAATCAGTATTTTCTTTAAAATTGGCACAAATTTAGACAAGGCCACCGCAGCAGTTAAACAGGCTATCTCGCAAGTCCCTTTACCCCCTCAAGCTACTACGGAAGTTATCCCCGTTGATTTAAATGAGTCGGCAACAGTCACCTATGCGCTGGTGAGTGAGCAGAAAACTATAGAAGAATTAAGCCAAATCGCCCAAGATAATTTAATTCCACCCTTAAAAGCTCTCCCAGGTACGGCTAAAGTTAATTTACTCGGTCAAGGTACAGTTAGGGAAGATAATCCCCATAAAAGCTTAACCCGACCATTACCCACGCTGGTGCGCTTTAATGGCCAAGAAGCGATCGCAGTGCAGGTAATCAAAAAAGGTGCCGCCAATAGTCTCGATCTGGCCGCGGTCGCAGAAAAACTGGTTAAAGACATAGCACAAAAACTGCCCGATGTCAAGATAATTTTAGCTGAAACCCAAGCGGAATATATTCGCGCTGCCCTACAAGGCACGATCGATGATTTACTCTTGGCAGTTTTGCTGTCAGTGCTGGTGATATTGATATTTTTAGGCAGTTTCGCCGCTACAATCATTTCTGCTCTGGTTATCCCCCTATCTCTTTTGGGGACTTTCATTATCATGGCCATCTATGGGTTTAATCTGGAAACCCTGACGCTGCTGGCTCTCGCTTTGGTGATTGGCATTGTCGTGGATGATGCGATCGTGGATGTGGAGAATATTTCCCGTTTAATCGACGCGGGGGAAACCCCGAAAAATGCGGCACTCAAGGGGACAAGGGAGATCGGATTAGCTGTGACTGCTTCCACTTTAACCATTGTTGCCGTGTTTATACCCGTGGCTTTTATGGGGGGTGCGGTGGGACAGTTTTTTCAACCCTTCGGTTTAACTGTCTCGGCTGCGGTGATTTTTTCTCTGTTGATCGCCAGAACTTTATCGCCAGTTTTGGCAGTATATTGGCTGAAACCGCAGTCACGGGCAAAAATGACGAAACAAAAGCGACCGATTGAAAACGCCTATCGACGGCTCTTAAACTGGTCACTGCGTCATCGTTTGCTGGTCATTGCTATTGCCCTAATTACCTTTTTTGCGGGTATTGCCTTGATTCCTTTCATTTCTAGGGGATTTATTCCCCGACTCGATCGCGGCGAGTTTAATCTGGTTTATACGTCCCCTTTGCCGAAAATAACGCAAATTAGCCCTAATAAACCGACGGCTAAGAGTTCTAGCGATAGTTTCGCTTGGATTTCTCAGTTAGCGAGTTCTCCCGAAAGTTTTCTTTTGCGTCGCACTATCCGCGATGGCAGCAAATTAGAAGCGCCGATTTTGCAGGATGGGGAAGTGGAATCGACTTTTATGATCGCCGGTTTACGGGGTGAGCCGAATCGTGGCAAAATTCACGTTAAACTGAAGAGCGATCGTAAATCTCACACCAGTGCGGTGCAGCAACGGATTCGGCAAATTTTACCGACAATTAGAGGGGTGAATGTCAGTGTCGAGGACATTCCTTTTGTGCAGACGGAAGCGGAAAAGCCGATCCAAATTGCGATTAAAAGCGATAATTTGCAGCTATTGCGCGATAGCGCCGAGAAATTGCGGGTTGAGGCTGCTAAAATCGCCGGTTTAAAGGATATTTCCCTATCATCTAGATTAAATGAGCGGGGGGATTTTTTGGCGATCGAGCGTTTAAATGGTCAACAGGCGATTTTTCTCAGTGCTAATCTTAGTCCCGATTTAGGATTAGAAGATGCGGCGATTAAAATTGAAGGGATTCCTTTACCGGAAGGGATAACTTTACAGCGTTGGGGTACTTCTTCTCAAAGTAGCGATGTTTTGGGCAGTTTTGGTCGCACTTTAATCCTAGCGACAATTTTAATGTTAGGAGTTTTATGGTTATTATTCAGAAGACTGCTAGAAACTATCGTCATCGCTTTATGTTTACCTTTAGCGATTGTGGGGGCAATGTTGGGGTTATTGGTAACGGGTAGTGAGTTTAGTATGATTTCTCTGATCGGGTTTATCTTCCTCTTGGGACTACTCGATAAAAATGCTGTGTTATTGCTGGATTATACTAACCAATTGCGTCAACAGGGTTGGAGTCGGGAGGAAGCGGTTTTAGAAACGGGAATGATTAGGTTAAGACCGATTTTAATGACCACTTGTTCGACAATTTTAGGCATGATTCCGATCGCTTTGGGATTGGGTACTGGTGCGGAATTGCGGCAACCCATGGCGATGGTGATTGTGGGAGGTTTAGTCACTTCTTCCCTGTTGAGTTTAATTGTTGTGCCTGTGTTATATCTAAGTTTAGAGGATGTTTGGAACCAGATTAAAGCCGGTCAAAAGTAGCTAGTTTTACCGTCGCTTTAGTTAAGTAGGGAGGCACAATTATTTGTAGGATGGGTTAGCGGTAGCTTAACATGAGCGGGCGTTGTTTCATGCTTCAACCCAACCTACGTTCTACATCCTACACCCCACACCCCACACCCCACACCCTGTCCCCACGAAAAACTTTTTGCCGCAAACCCTAGTTACCGTTTTGGCTTCTGATTGCTATAGAGTCGTTTGAATTCTTTTTGTTGTTGATTATGATCGACAATTGGCTCAGGATAACCACAACGATGTCTTTCTAAACGGGGGATTTTCCCAGTTACTAAATATTCCGTATCTACGGAAGCTAATTCCGGCAACCATTGACGAATATATTCCCCTTCCGGATCGAATTTTTGTGTCTGACTAGCGGGATTAAAAATTCTTAAGGGTTTCGGATCCATGCCACTAGAGGCACTCCACTGCCAACCACCATTATTAGCGGCTAAATCGCCATCAAAAAGTTTCTGCATGAAGTATTTTTCGCCTTTTTGCCAGTTAATAATTAAATCTTTGGTTAAAAAACTCGCCACGATCATGCGACAACGATTGTGCATCCATCCCGTTTCATTTAATTGTCGCATCGCCGCGTCAACGATCGGATAGCCGGTTTTTCCCTGGCACCAAGCTTGAAAATGTTCTTCGTTATCCTGCCAAGGAAAATGACGAAATTCTTTTCTATAAGCACCGACCGCCAATTCTGGGAAAAAATAGAGACAATGCTGGTAAAATTCCCGCCAAGCTAACTCTTGCTGCCAAGTGATAATACTATTTTTTGCTTCCTCAGCCCGGCAATTTTCTAATAATTCTAGGGTTGCCGTCCAAATTGCGCGAATGCCAATCGCCCCAAATTTTAAAGCGGCACTCAAGCGCGAGGTGCCATCGAAAGCGGGGAAGTTACGATCTTCTTGATAATTGTTAATAACCCCTTGACAAAATTCTTCTAATCTGCTGTGGGCGGCCTTTTCTCCGGGGGTGAGGGGTAAGGGGTTTTGCCAAGTAAAACCTAAATTTTCTAGGGTTGGTAAGTTAATAGTTTCTGTGAGTTTCTCCCCCTCATTTTCGTCTAATCCTTGCAGGTTTTCTAGGGTTTTGGGGCTGGCTTTGGTTAATTGGCTCCAATTTTTCCAAAAAGGAGTATATACGGTGTAGGGACTTTTTGAGAGGGTGAGGACTTGTCCGGGGGCATGGAGAAGTTGATCCCAGAAGGTTTCTACTTCAATTCCTTTTGTTTGTAAAGCGGCGATTACCTGTTGATCCCGTTGACGCGCGTAGGGTTCGATATCGAGGTTAAAAAAAACTGCTTTTGCCGATAAATCGCTGGCTAAATTGACCAGTGTTTGACTGGGGTTGCCGCGAATAATCAGTAATTGACTACCTTTTTGGCGATAATTTTTTTCTAATTCCTCTAGACAACCGAGGAGATAGGCAACTCTAGCCGGGGCGATATCATCCCCTTCTAAAATAGCAGGATCGAGGCAGAAAACCCCGATAATTTTCGGACTGCGCTCCCTAGCTTTACTCAGTCCAATATTATCCGAGAGACGTAAATCGCGACGATGCCAGAAAAGGATTAGATTTGACATAAATAAGCTGCCCGCGCATTTAAATTGCTGGTTGAGATGAGGCAAGAGGCAAGAGGCAAGAGGCAAGAGGCAAGCCCCCCCGACGTCGGGGGGGTTGGGGGGGGCGGGGAAAATTCGGCTAATCTAAGGATAGGCGGTTTAAATGCGTCTTAGCTCACTCTTTCTGTAATTATACGACAGTGGATCAAGAATAATTGTCTAATTTTAAAATCTAGCTGTGATTGACAGTTAGTTTATTGACAAAATCTCGATGTTCTGCTGTTTCTAAACCCCGCTGCAAAATCACTAAAATTTTTCCTAAGTCGCCCATTAATAAAGCGTTTTTATCTAGCCATAAACCAGGGAAGATTTGGGAGCGTATTATGGCATCACTATCGGGTTCTAGTTTAATATATTCTCCTGCCTGTAGCCGAAACCAATCAATTTCTTGTTCATAAAACCGCCAGACTAGGTATTCTTGGACTTGATTGCGACGGTAAACATTTAATTTTTGATGAACATCGTAGGAAGCACTAGAAGCGGCAATTTCGACAATTAATTCCGGCGCTCCTTCTACATAATCATCTTGACTAATTGTCGATTGTCCTCCCTTGTCAATTCTTAATAGGGCATCCGGTTGGGGTTCGTTATCAATATCTAATCTCACGGTGGCATTATCACCCAATCTAACAGCGGGAGTCGCCGCTTTATAGAGAGCTAACCATCCGACAATATTAGCATGAGGCTCGGCGTGACTTTCAAATCTGAGGGGAGATGCCATATAAACAATTCCTTCAATTAATTCCGCTTTTTTGAGATGGGGCATCCCTTGATAACGTCGTTCAAATTCCCATCGAGTTAATTTATCGCCGTTTTCTAGGGGAGGAATTGTTAAAGAAGCAGTAATTACTGGGGTAGTTGTCATAATTTTTCTCTTTTCACCCGTCTTCTAGTTAATCTTTGCCGGCTATCGGATCGGGATTTTTTCCTGATCTTCCATTATTATAACACCCATCGGTAGGGTGTGTTAAAGCATCTCAACACACCCACAAAAATCAATTAGAAGTCAATAAATAATCCATTAATTTGATCAGAGTTGCTGCCCCCATTTTATCTACTCGCTCAGTGATATCATTAAGAGAAACAAAGGGCTTCTCCTTTAGAAAATTTGCGGTAACTGTTCTATTTATTCCCGCTTTTTTAAGTTGATTAGCATCACAGCTATTCAAAAGCTCTAAAATCGACTTAGAAGGAGGAGGAGGAGGAGAAATAATTTTTTCTTCCAGTCTTTTGATTTCTTTTTGGTACTCCTCTCGGATTGCTTGTAGCTGGGTTTCTAATCGTTTTTCAAGATTACTCATCCTCAATTCTAGAGGATTATCTGTTTTTTCAGGCGTGGTAATTAACCCAGGAGAAGGAGATAATAACTGCATTTGCTGTAAAGCGATATTCTCCGCTTCTTTATCAACTACAAAAGCGTTAATCATCTCGATGTCAGGAACTTTCTGATTGGCGATGACAGAAGCATAATATTCTAAATCTCCACTGATAATATTATAACGTTCATCAACTTTTTTATTATCAGCTTTTTTGAGAATAGCAGGGCGAATAAGTCCACCCATTTCAATAATAAGATTGGCTAAATTCTCCAATTCAGTTTCGGAGAAGGTTTCTCTGGCAACGGAAGGATTAATATCAGTGATATCGACTTGTAAAAATTTACACATCTACTTAACTCCTATTTTAGCTAAAACTTCCAATGCTAAGGCTTCAAATTCTGCTGCTGATACTCCTGCATCAGCTTGATGTTCGGCATAATCGATTATAGATTGGGGGGCAGGAATTTGTAAATCTCCCACGGTAACGTATTGATTTATACAGCGAGATAAAGGCATTCTTTCCGAGATAGTCGATTCCATCAAAGGTAAATTATATTTGTCTGGAATCACTTGTTTTTGTTTGGGAAAATTATATCTTAAGTATTGAGCATGGGTGGAAATTTTGGAAGGTAAAACGCCTAAAATTTGTAGGGTTGGTTTACCCAAATCTCCACGACTTTCATTGATTTCTTCTTGAACAAAGTTTTTAACGCTATCTAATCCTTGATTAGAAAATGGTTTAAGATCTGAAGGAATTATTAGATAGTCAGCTGCAATTAAAGCAATGCGTGCATATAAATCAAGTGCGGGAGGTGCATCAATAATTACAATATCGTATTGATTATTTACTTTCTCTAATTTTCTTGCCAATCTAGCAAATACCGCTGCATTATCTTTAATTTTAGCTTGGTTAGCAATTAAAGATATGTGAGAGGGAATAACATCAATTTCTGGATGATTGAATCCTTGAGACTTTCTGACAATATTCTCAATAAAAATGCGGTTACTGTTATCTAGCAAATGAAAGACATTTTTATCTTTTAAATCATCGTCATCGTCGAATTGAAACTTAATTAAACCAACGGCAAAGGTACTATTAGCTTGAGCATCAATATCAATTAATAATACTCGCTTACCTTTTTTACTCAAAGCTGCCGCTAGATTGGTAGCGACGGTGGTTTTACCAACACCACCTTTATGATGATAAATTGCGATGGTTTTCATGGGGTTTCTGTGGTTGATTATTGGAGAATTGAGCGGTGGAATGCCTAGGGATAAGGTTTCGTAGCCAATCAGAGATTTTAACTGTTCTAAGTGAGAGGAAATTTCTAACCCAGAACATCTAAAAACCAAATAAATTTTATCGGGTTTTCTTTGATAAAGTTGAATCTCATAACCATTGGTTAATAATCCCCACTGCACTTTAAAGTAGTTGAGATAATAACCTAAGCGGTGACGATGATTGATGAGCTTTTCTCTGGGATTTTTAGCCTCGATAATTAGACAGTGAGAGGATAAAAACTGCTTTTTGTTGATAGGTTTTTGAGCGGAAACAAGGAAATCTAAGCGTACTTTACCGAAGCTAACTTGTTGATACCAATGTTCGGGATTGTAGCCTAGTTTGGGGAGTAAATACTGGACAATTAATTTACTCTCCACTTCCCTTTCGTTATGACAATAGTGAGGATTAAAAGTCACAGATTTGAGGAAATACTTAAAAATAACTTATTGTTAGTTTAAATGATGACAGCCATTCTCGTCAAGGTGAAGCACAGACTAAATCCTCATACTAAATCTGGTTATTAAAGACTGATTATTTATTCCCCTTTTTGCATGAGTGCATGAGGAGAAAACGGGTTTCTCCGAGAAACCCGTTTTCTGTGAGTTACTCAACGGATATTTCAGCTGCAAGAACAAACCCCATCTATCCCAGAAAAGCTATATATTGAGATGCACATCTGTAAATTTACATATCTATGGCAGTAGGATGTTTATCTAACACTTTTGACAATGACAGAGAAAACTATCCTACCCACAGGTTAAATTAATTAAACTGCATAATTTTCTCGGCTACTTTCTGGGAAATAAAAGGTAAAATTGAGCGATTTTGACTGTTATCTTTTCCCTCGGTAAATACCACCAAGAGATAGGGAGTATGATGGGGAATTTCAATATAAGCTGCATCGTGACGTACTTGACTTGTCCAACCAGCTTTTGACCAAATTTGACTATTTTCTGGTAATCCCTGTCCCAAAAATCCTAAGATTTGTGTATCATCTCCTTGACTTGTCCAATCAGCAGGATTAAGACTTCGTTTTAGTAAAGACATCATCATTTGAGAACGTTGGGAAGAAACAGCAATCCCCCCGATAATAGTATGAATTAAACGCGCCACTGCATTGCTAGTTAACATATTGCGATTCTCCATTAATTCCCCTAAAAAAGCGCGTTCACGTCCATAGGGACCATCAGACCAAGTTTTTTGATTAACGTTAATTGTCGCTAATTCTGGCCAATTTAAGGATTGAAAATAACGATTAACTATGTTGCGTTGTTGCTTCCAAGTTTCAAAGGGACCGGCGGAAATTTCTGGACCGCTAGTGGTTCCCGTAACCAGATCTACAACTAAACTGGTAGCATCATTACTAGAGTCAACAATCATGTCACGAATGGCGCGATTTAATTCGCGGCTTTCGGCAATCATCCCCCCCTCTAACCACTCATGAATCGCTACTAGATAAAATAATTTCACTAAACTAGCGGGATAGGTTCTTTCTTGTCCGCGATAGCTAAATCCGCGGGGGGAATATTTCCAGAATTCTTCGTGAGAAATTGCTCCCCCCGTGTTGACGATAACAGGAGGATCATATACTATCCAAGTTAGGGCAATTTGTTCTTGAGCTAATTGGGTAAATTCTCGCCAAGTTGTTTCTAAAATATCTGTACCGAACTGTTGGAGGTGGTCTTCAGTATGAAAAAAGTTCATAGGTGTGCTGCAAAGTCAAGAGTTAGAAGGTGGATAAATTCTTGAGTCGGCAATTCTCATTTTACGGTAAAATTTACCGATAATTAATTATTTGATCGCTTCTGAGTTTAATGTTTATATCTACCGATGAGGTTCATCTCTATTTTATCAGTCTTGATCCCTCTGGGGATAGACTAGAAAAACTGGCTTCTTTGCTCTCGGAAGATGAAATAATTAGAGCTAATCGTTACCATTTTCCCCAACACAAGCGGCGTTTTTTGGTGGCTAGGGGATGTTTACGGGAGATTTTAGGGTCATATTTGACCATAAGTCCCGAAAAAATCGAGTTTATCTACAGTGAACGGGGAAAACCGAGTATTAACTACCAATTGCAGTTTAATCTCTCCCATTCCGAGGAGATGGCCATCTGTGGCTTGACTTTAACCGCTCGCATCGGGGTAGATTTAGAGAAAATGCGCGAGGTGAAAGATTTAGATAGCTTGACAAAAAGGTTTTTTTGTGCTAAGGAACATGAGCTTGTTGAAAAGTCCGCAGAGAAGGAAAAGTTATTTTTTCAGTTATGGACGGCAAAAGAGGCTTATTTAAAGGCAGTGGGAACGGGAATTAGCGGGGGACTCGATCGAGTGGAAGTGGGCCTTAATCCCTTAAAATTAGACAATGTGGCGGGGGAATGGCAATTATGGACAGCAGCAATCGGCGATAATTATCGAGCGACGGTGGTTATCGAAGGTAGCGATCGAGTGATTAAAACCTTTGGCCTTTCTGATCTATGATTAATTGGGGAGTTAATTGCCTTGAGAAATTCAGTAATTATTCCTAGCTATCTCAAAAAGCTTGCCCTTAATTATTACTTAACCTTGTTTTCTCTATGCGAATTGCTCTTTTTACAGAAACTTTCTTACCAAAAATCGATGGCATTGTCACCCGTCTTAAACATACCGTTGAACACCTACAAAGATTAGGTCATCAGGTATTGGTTTTCTCTCCCGATGGCGGTTTAAAAGAGTACAAAGGTGCTAAGATTCATGGAGTTACAGGGATTCCCTTACCCCTATATCCGGAATTAAAAATGGCTTTCCCCCGGCCTTCAGTCGGTCAAGCTTTAGAGAGGTTTAAACCTGATATTATTCATGTGGTTAACCCGGCTGTTTTAGGATTGGGAGGTATTTATTTTGCCAAAACGATGAACATTCCTCTCGTCGCTTCCTATCATACCCATCTCCCCCAATACCTACAACACTATGGATTAGGTTCCCTAGAAGGATTACTCTGGGAATTATTAAAATTGGCCCACAATCAAGCAAGTTTAAATCTCTGCACTTCCACTGCTATGGTACAAGAATTATCTAGTCGTGGCATTGAAAAAGTAGAGCTTTGGCAAAGGGGAGTCGATACGGAATTATTTCAACCTCATTTAAAATCCCCGGCCATGAGACTGAAATTATCCCAAAATAACCCCGATAGTCCTCTCTTATTATACGTTGGTCGAGTGTCGGCCGAAAAAGAAATCGATCGCATTAAACCAGTATTAGAAGCGATTCCCGAAGCAAGATTTGCCATTGTGGGAGACGGTCCCCATCGGGAAGCTTTAACAAGTCATTTTGCCGATACAAATACCCATTTTGTCGGTTATTTACAGGGGTTAGAATTAGCCTCCGCTTTTGCTTCCGCAGATGCTTTTCTGTTTCCCTCACGCACAGAAACCCTCGGTTTGGTACTCTTAGAATCCATGGCTGCCGGTTGTCCGGTGGTGGCGGCAAATTCGGGGGGAATTCCCGATATTGTCACCGATGGAGTTAATGGTCATCTCTTCGATCCTAGGGATGAAAAAGGTTTAATTAGTGCCACCCAAAGATTACTAACCGCCAAGGCAGAAAGAGAGGAATTACGACGAAATGCGCGCCTAGAAGCGGAAAAATGGGCATGGCAAGCGGCCACCAAACAATTATTAAATTACTATCGCCGGGTTTTGAATAATAATTCTGTGGCTTTTGCCGCTTAATTGTTGTCAAAATGCTCGAATTTAACCGCAAAAACCTTGACCTATTGTAACTTTTATGGCCAGCGCACCTAGTACCACCTTAGATAAGTCCACCCAAGTTGTCAAAAAGACTTATCCCAACTATAAAGTTATTGTTCTCAACGATGACTTTAACACCTTCGATCATGTGGCCAATTGTTTAATTAAATATATCCCGGATATGACCACCGATCGAGCTTGGGAATTAACTAATCAAGTTCACTACCAAGGACAGGCAATTGTCTGGACAGGTCCCCAAGAACAAGCGGAACTTTATCACCAACAATTGCGACGGGAAGGATTAACCATGGCTCCCCTAGAGGCCGCATAATTATGAATAATGGTCGCTTAGTTTGGAATCATTCTACTCATATACCGGGGTTGATTGCGGTATTAGAAAAGTTAATTACCTATCAAGGAATCACCACTGTCACCCCCGGGGTACTTTCTCGCTCAAAAGGTCATTGTCCGCGGTTACAATTGCGGATATCGGTGCCGATTCGTGGTGGTTTTAAGCTGATTGCGAGGACAGGAAAAAGTGTTCAGGAAGTCTTTGTTATCACCGATTTAAACCAAGAGGACTTAGAAATGGCTATCCAAGCTTGTTTAGGAAAATAACTGTCGTGGGTGCGTTGTTGAAAGGCTGCTGGTTACTAATCATTGTTTTTCTGTTTTTCTGTTTACATTCTCTCCCTAGTTTGGCAGTAGTGGATAGGGTTCCTTTAACAGTAACTTTATTGCAGGAACGTTTAAGCGCACCCGTCCTTAAAGAAGGGATGACTACCATTAATTTAGCCAATTTAGTTATCGATATCCGCGATGAAAATAAGGAGCTGCAAGAACAATTTTATCAACAGATTCAAGGTCAAATTAATCGCGCTAAACAACCCCTAGGTTTAGATTTTAGTAATTCCTTAATTCAAGGCAATTTTATCGCTTCCCGTCTGGGTTTACCGACTCCTTTAACAAAAGTGGCTCTGGCTACCTTATTATCACCCACGGAAGAACAGTTATTACAACAGGACGAAAATTTTTTATTCGATAGCGATGAACCGGTTTTTAATGTCACAGTATTTCGTGGACCTGTGAAGTTGCAGAGAACCGTATTTATGGGAGAAGTGGACTTTTCTAAGACTTTTTTTCTGCAAATTGTCGAAGCAATGGCAGCAAAATTTAGTCGTGAAAGTAATTGGGTAGAATCTCGTTTTGCTAGGGTAGCGAAATTTACCAAAGCCACTTTTATGGGAGATGTAAATTTTAGTCAAAGTCAATTTTTAAATAAAGCCATCTTTCGCACGGCCCATTTTAAAAGTATTACTAACTTCCATGGCAGTCATTTTACTGCTGAAGCTTATTTTGATCAAACCAAATACGATAAAACCGCAGATTTTACCCGTACTTTCTGGGAAAAGGAAGCCAATTTTTCCCAAAGTCAATGGCGAGATCGTCCGCTATTTTCTAAGAGTAGATTTTTAAGTTTATTAACCTTTAGAAATGCCACTTTTGAAAAATCGGGTGCTTTCCGGTCTAGTTATTTTAATGGTGTGGTTAGTTTTCAAGATGTGAAACTTTTAGATCAGGTAGATTTTAGTAATTCCACTTTTACTAAAAATAGTTATTTAAGTGTATCAGGATTAGCTTTTGATTCCGATAAAGCGAAAATACTGGGAGATAGAGGAGTAATTGGTCAAGCAATTTATTTACCAACCCTAGCAGGAAATGAAACAGTTTTAAGAAATTTAGTTCGTAATTTTCGCTCCCTAGAACAAATTGCCGATGCTAATCAAATTGAATACAAAACTGAAAAATTGCGAGTTCAACAGTTAAAACAAAAGCTAAATAATATCTCATTTATTCGCCTAATTAACCTCACTTGGGTAGCTGATTTTCTGCATACTTCTTTCCTTGCTTTACTATTGCTATTAAGTCAAGATGGTACAAATTTTAGTTTAGTTTTCGGCACAGGAATCATAATTTTTGCCTATTTTGGCTGCTTATTTTGGTTAATTGATCGCGTGCGTCGTCTGACTCCTAAACCAGTAATTCCTAATCGTTATGAAATCTTTTGTATGGTAACTAGCTATATTATTCTCACCCTTTCCGGTGTGTTTAATATCCTGCAATCTGCCAGTCGTCCTCTACTAACTTTAACAGCTATTGCCCTAATTCTTGTCCCCTTACCCCTAATTTTAATTATCGAACTTTATCGTCGGGGACGCTATCACGATTTAATGGATAGTTCCTATTTCCTACAAGATGGTAGTATGCGACAATTACGCTTATTAATCACCCGTTTACCCGTGGTTCCCCAATTTCCCCTCTTTCGCGATCGTTATACTCCCATTCCCTGGCAAAAGCGTTGGAATTGGTTAAATTATTACGATTTAAGTCTCAATAATTTGCTAAAAATAGGCTTTAATGATTGGCGAGTTCGCGATCAAGAATTACCCGCTATCATTTCTTTTTTAGTTTGGTATCAATGGGGTATCGGCATCTTTTATATCACTCTCCTTATCTGGACTCTCTCGCGCACAATTCCGGGGTTAAATCTCTTGATTTATTTAAAATAAACTGTAAAAATTTAAATACAAATGAACTTATAAACCCTTGGACAAAATACTTCTCAAGCTGAAGTAACTCATATTTCTTCTCATGGAATATGGATTCTTGCAAACCATGAAGAAATGCTTCTTTCTTATCAAGATTTTCCTTGGTTTCAAGATGTCCCTATTAGACAAATTTTAAATATACAAGAGCCTTTTCCTAATCATTTTTATTGGCCAGATTTAGATGCAGATTTAAGCACAGATAGCAAAGCTTTTAACTTAGTGTCAGCAGAAGTCCCTCGCTTTTAACGATCGGATGAATGTTGACACTAAATTAAAATACACCAACAGCCGCCTAAGCCTCGCCTAGGTTGTACTTCATCTTTATGAGAAATGCTCTAATAAACCTAAAGTTTTTAAATTGAATAATCGATAAATTTCTCACTTTTATTGTCAAAATCAGTGAGTAAGGTCGCTTTTCTTGGTTTTAAATTTACCGTTTGTTCTGGTTGTAACTGTAATTGCTTGTACTCCTCACGATTGAGATAAGCCACCACCATTTCCCCATCGGCTAACATTAATTCTACTTGTATTTCCCAGCCTAAATGAATAACTCTTTTCACCACTGCCCAACTATTCAACCCATCTTGATTGGGCATAATTTCGAGGTCGTGGGGACGGATAAAAACGGTGGAATTATCACCTGGATGATGTCCATTTCCTAACCCTGCTAAACTGGGTAAGATATTCACTTCCCCAATAAACTGCATCACAAAAGCTGTGGCAGGATGATCGTAAATTTCGACGGGAGAACCCACCTGTTCAATTTTACCATGATTCATCACGACAATCGTATCAGCTACCTCCATTGCTTCCTCTTGATCGTGGGTAACAAAGACACTGGTAACGTGAACTTCTTCGTGTAAATTTCTCAGCCATACCCTTAATTCTTTTCTGACTTTTGCATCTAAAGCTCCAAAGGGTTCATCTAATAATAATACATTTGGTTGAATGGCTAAAGCGCGGGCTAAAGCTACTCTTTGCCGTTGTCCTCCCGATAATTGGGCGGGATAGCGATCGCCTAATCCTTGTAATTGAATTAATTCTAATAGTTCCTCAACTTTTTTCTTAATTACTGGCGATTTTTGCTGGCGAATTTCTAGACCAAAAGCAATATTTTGACGGACATTTAAATGTTTAAATAGGGCATAATGTTGAAAAACAAAGCCGATATTTCTCCGTCTAGGATCCAGATGGGTGGTATCTTGTCCGTTAATGATAATTGCGCCACTGTCGGGAGTTTCTAATCCCGCAATTGAACGTAATAAGGTAGATTTTCCCGATCCCGATGGTCCGAGGAGGGCAACTAATTTGCCTTCAGGAATGGTTAAATTGATATTATCTAAAGCTTGAAAATTGCCGAAACGTTTAGAAACTTGCTGGATGGTAATACTCATATTTTTAGGTTTTTTGTAGAACGTAGGTTCGGTTGAAGCATGAAACCCAACGCCCGCTCATATTTTTAGGTTAATTATAGTTAAGTAGTGTGAATTTTGTGGGCGGTTTTACGTTCGAGAATTTCTTTAATAATTAAAGTAACTCCGGCTAGTAAGGCGAGAATAGCCGCCGCACTAAAAGCGGCAGGAGTGAGATAATTTTTATAAGCCTGTTCTACGAAAATTGGCAGGGTGGCAGTTCTCCCTAAAATACTGCCAGAAACCACAGAAACCGCCCCAAATTCTCCCATCGCCCGGGCATTAGTTAACAGCACTCCGTACATCAATCCCCAACGAATATTGGGTAAAGTTATGCGCCAGAAAATCTGCCAATCACTTGCCCCTAAAGTGCGCCCCGCTTCCTCTTGTTCCAAACCAATTTCTTCTAAGACTGGGATAACTTCTCTAGCCACAAAAGGCATAGTAACAAATATAGTTGCTAATACCATTCCGGGTAAAGCAAAAAGTATTTTTATATCGAAAAATTCTAGGAAAGAACCTAACCAACCATTGCGCCCATAGAGCAGTACAATCATTAACCCCGCTACCACGGGAGAAACGGCAAAAGGTAAGTCAATTAAACTAATTAATAAAGTTTTGCCACGAAATTGATTGCGAGCAATTACCCAAGCTGCACAAAGTCCAAAAATTGTGTTTAAAGGTACAGTAATTAGGGCAATAATTACTGTTAATTTTACCGCTTCGATAAAGTCAGAAGTTCCCGCCGCTTCTAAAAAAGCTTGGAATCCATTGCGAAAAGCATAGTAAAATACTGCCGCTGCTGGAATAAATAATAATAGTGCCAGATAAACAAGGGCGATGATAATTAGTAGGGGTTTGTAATCCCACTCTTTCGGTTTAGTTGATTTTTTTAGACTCAGCATTTTTGATCTGTCTCCAGTTATACCCTAATATTTTTTACTCTTTACTTAACTCTGTATTTTTGCCCCCATTGCTGCAGGAAATTAATTACTACTAACATGAACAAAGAAACCAGCAATAAAACCATGCCGATTACTGTCGCCCCTGTGTAATCATATTCCTCTAGTCTTTGGAAGATTAAAACTGGGGCAATTAAATCCTTAAAGGGGATATTAGAGGAGATAATTACCACGGAACCATATTCACCGATCGCTCTGGCAAAACCGAGGGCAACTCCTGTTAAAATAGCGGGTAGTAATGGGGGAAAAATAACTCGCCAGAAGATTTGCCAAGAGGAAGCACCTAAAGATAAAGCCGCTTCTTCTACTTCTTTTTCCATTTCCTGTAAAACTGGCTGTAAGGTGCGGACAACGAAGGGTAAAGCGATAAATAACATCGCCACAAAAACCCCTAAGATGGTAAAAGATATCTTAATGCCAAAGGGGGCAAAAAATTGACCGATCCAACCGTTATCACTGTAAACCGTGGCTAGGACTAAACCAGCAACAGAAGTGGGTAAAGCAAAGGGCAAATCCACACAAGCATCGACAATTTTTTTACCGGGGAATCGATACCGCACTAATACCCAAGCGATAATAGTGCCAAAAACTCCGTCAATTAATCCGGCGATTAAGGAAGTAAAAAAAGTGACTTGGTAAGCGGATAAAGAAATCGGTAAAGTGGCAATGCGCCAAAATTCGGCAAAACCAAGGGTTAGGGATTTAGCAAATAGTGCCGCTGCTGGTAAAACCAACAAAACCACTAGATAACTAATGGTAATTACCCAAGGAATAGAAACTTTTTTCAGGGGTTGACTGGGAGATAAAGATAATTGTGGGTTAGCCATTGTTAATTATTGCTAGAGATTACCAATTGTCTGCTTCTTCAAGAACTTGTGCTGAATCATACCAAACTTCTACATCTAAATCTGCCAGATAGGAAAGGGCATTTTCTATCCCTTGGGAGTTGCCTTGTAGTTGTAGATCGAACCAGCCATCTTGATTATTATTGGCAGCTAACAAAGCGGAAAATATATTCACTTTTAGACCAGGAAAAGACCCTAAACGTGCTATGATTGGCTCGTTAATATATTGTTTAGGAATCCGAATTTTTATTCTTCGGGACGTGGGGCGATCGAGTCCAGATTGATCGAGATGTAAGTCACTTTGGGGATGATTAATAGTTTGCCATTGAGGTTGATTGTCCATGGTTTTTCTCCTTAAGATTTACCAGCTTTAGTCAAAATTTTATCGAAGACGGCTCCACTATCAAAGAATTGTTTTTGTACCTGATCCCAACCGCCTAAATCCTGTACGGTAAAGAGATTTTTTATCTGAGGAAATTTACTCTCAAACTCTTTAACTACCGTCGGTTCAACGGGACGAAAACCCACCTGAGCAAATTCTCTTTGGGCTGCGGGAGTAAATAAAAACTGCACAAAAGCCTCGGCCACTTTTCTCGTACCTTTTTTATCCACATTGGCATCAACAACCGCCACGGGATTATCAATAGAAATATTGTAATCGGTGGGAACAGTGTAGGACAACTTCTCGCCTTTTTGGTTAGCGAGAATCATCTCATTTTCGTAATTAATCAGCACATTTCCCTGGCCTTGTTTAAAAAATACATCACTAGATTCGCGAGCATCTCTAGGTAAAACTGGCGCATTTTTAAACACTTTTTCGACAAAAGTTTGCGCCGCTTGTTCACTGCCTCCCGCTTGCGTCACCGAACCCCAAAGAGCGAGAAAATTCCAGCGCGCTCCGCCAGAAGTCTTGGGATTAGCGGTAATAACTTTAATATTATCCTTGGCTAAATCTGACCATTTATTAATTTTAATATTGGCATCACGAGGAACAAAAGCCACTACAGATTTATGAACAATAGAGTCATTGGTTGCTTCTTTTTCCCAACCGGGTTGAATTAATCCCGCTTGCTCAATTTTCTTGGTATCCAAAGCTAAAGCCAACGCTACCACATCCGCTTCTAAACCATCGATAACGGCGCGAGTTTGGGAACCAGAACCACCATAACTCTGTTCAAAAGTTACTTTTTGCCCCGTTTTTTCTTGCCATTCCTCGACAAATTTAGGAATGATTTTTTCGTAGGCACTTTGGGTAACAGCATAGGAAACAAGCGTCACAGTCACGGGTTTTTGGCTGTCATTGCCGCTATTGGTGGGGGATGGGGTGCAAGATGCCAGCATTCCTCCAGTCAGGACAGTTGCCATGAGTAGGGATAAACAAGACTGGGATGACGGCATCGGCGGCGCTCCTAAGATTTACTCTGAGGTTGTATCTGTTTTCAGGTCTGCTTTAATCCTACAGCACAGGAAACAAAATTTCAATACATTTATAAAACAAATTGGGAATAAGGCGATAACAAGGGAAACTGTGAGAAGATAAAATCAGTGCTACATCTAGGTTTGAGACTATGGGCAAGAGCGTCAAGGCCAAAAAAACAACCCTCCTACAACAACTGATTAACCAGAGTTTTCTCTTTCGCGGACTAGAGGAAGCTTGGTTAAGTCAGTATCTCGATGCCGACAATCTCAAGCTAGAGAGGCTATTTTCCAATCGTCCCGTCTATACGGCTTTTCTCCCCGATGAATTTCTAGATGTTTTGTATGTGATTTTGGATGAGGGTGTAATCGTCGTCCGCAGCACTCCCCTCGACCGGATTATTGCCATTAGCTACCCCGGTGGCTGTTTTGGCATGAGGAGTTTACCCTTTAGTTATGGTTTAGCCAGTCGCGCCTTTCCCTGTTTGGTGGAATCCTATAAAACTACCCACGTCCTGAAAATTCCCCTATCGGCCCTAGAAAAGATTTACAACGATAACGAAAGTTTTCGTCAACGGTACTGTTTTTTATTTGAATTACAGCAAAAATTCGAGTATCATTTGCTTAATTGCAGTAGCTATCCACCCCAAGCTGTAGCCACTTTACTGAGAGCTTTAATCTATCAAGAAAGAGAATTAGGCAGTCAACCAGATGCCGAAAATATCTATACTTTTGATTTATCCGTCGATGTGATTGCTCGCGCTTGTCAACTCAATCAACGCACCGTCGAACAGGTATTAAAAGGATTGCAAAACGTGGGACTAATTGCCTCAGAATCGACGGGGGATTTAATTCGAGTACTGGATGCCGAGGGTTTAAAAGAAGTTTACAGTGCCACCAGAGATAAAGTTAATTGGTGGCCCCTAAGATAAGTAGGTTTGGCCCTATTTATTATTGCCATTGACAGCGCTTTAAGGCATCTTCGGCAGCCGCTTTGGTGGCATCCTGTTTCCGTTTACCTTTACCTGTACCATAGAGAAGGTTATTAACCCGCACTTCAGCAGTAAATTCCCTAGCGTGGGGGAGTCCGGTAACATCAATGATCGCATATTCTGGATTAGAGGCGAAATTGGCCAGCGCCCACTGTTGAAAGAGATTTTTGGCATCGATAAAAGATGGCGATTCCGATTGTTGAGAGACTAAATGAGAGGCTACAGGGATAAAAAGCCCGTGCAGATAGTTTTTAACCGCATTTAACCCCGAATCTAGATAATAAGCCCCAATTATCGCTTCAAAAGTGTCCGCTAATAGGGTAGGATTTGATCGCCCCCGATCTTTAATTGCCCCCTTACCTAAACGCATTAACTCCCCCAGGCCGATTTCAAAGCCCAATTGCGCTAATTGTTCTTCTTTGACCAAATTTGACCGCAAACGGGTTAATTCTGCCTCGTTCATGGCGGGATATTTTTGATACAATAGTTCGCCCACCAAAAAAGCCAAAATCGCATCGCCCAAAAATTCTAGGCGCTCGTTATTTTCCGTCAATTCCGACTGTTCATTGACATAGGAACGATGGGTTAAAGCTTGGGTGAGAAGGAGAGCATTTTGAAAAGGAGGCAAACAAGACATTACAGAAATGATCAAGTCAAGAGCATTTCTTATCTTAATCCGACCCCACCCCGAATAGATGAGACGAACGATGCTTTTTTTACTGTTTTTTCCGGCTAGTTTAGGCATAATCTCCCAAATCTTCTCACCGGAAAACCTATCCGCTGCTATTCTTGCCCTAGGTACCCTGGGGATGTGTATGGAACAGGCACGCATGGCAGCGGTGGACTTGGGAGAAATTGCCCAATTTCAGCAAAAAACCAGCGATCCTCGCCTCGATCGCTTTTTTATCGTCACAATTAGTACAATTGTTTTAGAATTATCGGGCTTTTATCTGGCTGCCCTCTGGATAGGATGGGGAGCTTTAATAGTTTTAGTTAGTCAAATTTGGTTTCATTGTTTAGCCAAAATTCAACTGCAGCCAAGCACAGAAAAAATCATTGACCATGGCATAGTGCCACGTTTACCCATCTTACTCGCCGACGGAATCGGCATAATCTTCGTGGCTTTCTGGTTAGCCAAAATCGCTCCCCTAATTATGGCCATAACTTTAACGACAATGTTATTAATCTACGGCTCTATTAAGTATCTTTTCAGAACTGGGGAGGGGGGAGAAAGTAACCTCCAGAGGCGGCAATCCCTATAAATGGGCGCTCAGAGACTCTGACGCAGTTTAAATTCAGTACAGCTTACCACAACCGACAGCGAGGCGAGTGGCACCAGTGGGTATTTTATCGAATAAAAAAGATATTTCAGGTTAAAAATGAAATAAAAAGCGTAAATAAGCTTAAATATGCTCTTTAATGCCTAATTATAGGCTTGTTTAAGTGATGACAAGCTAATTATCCTCTAGTCTTCGTTAAAAATTAATTAGTAATTATTCTCAATTATTTGAGGCGATTACTCTAGCTGCGATCCAAGATTCATGCTGAAAAGCCTTGATTGTCAAAGGCTGATCAGGCTAAAAATACTGAGGCATCAAAGGATACCGAGCAACTGTAACAATTCTTAACTTGACTTTATTGAGAATTATTCTAGACTAAGACTTAAAGCTTATTGCATATAATTATTAATAAGCTTGGTTCTATTTCCGTTAAAAGATGCCATGCAGACCTACGATAATCCTCAGATCGAATACGACTGGTGGGCAGGAAATGCCCGTTTTGCCGATAAATCAGGCTTATTTATCGTTGCTCACGTTGCTCAAGCTGCTTTAATCGCTTTTTGGGCAGGAGCCTTCACCTTATTTGAAATTTCCCAGTATCGCCCCGATATAGCCATGGCAGAACAGGGCTTAATTTTACTGCCGCACCTGGCCACTTTAGGCTTTGGAGTTGGAGAAAAGGGGCAAATCATTGATATCTATCCCTTTTTCGTGATTGGCTCAATTCATCTGATTTCTTCGGCAGTTTTGGGAGCAGGAGCCTTATTTCACCTGTTAAGAGTCCCAGAAACCCTGAAAGATTCCTCCGGTCCAGGGAAAAAATTCCATTTCGATTGGAGTGAACCCCGACAATTAGGAGTTATTCTCGGTCATCACCTGCTCTTTTTAGGTATAGCTGCATTATTGTTAGTGGCCAAAGCTATGTACTGGGGGGGATTATACGACGCAACTATCGGCGCTGTCCGAGTCGTTAGTGAACCAACCCTCGATCCTTGGGTTATCTATGGCTATCAAACCCACTTTGCTACTGTGGACAATCTCGAAGATTTAGTCGGTGGTCATATCTACGTCGGTTTAATGTTAATTGGGGGCGGTATCTGGCATATTATCGTTCCCCCGCTTAAATGGGCGAGAAATGTGCTGATTTTCTCTGGAGAAGCCATTTTATCCTATTCTTTGGGCGGAATTGCCCTAGCTGGTTTCGTGGCCGCCTATTTCTGTGGGGTAAATACCCTCGCTTATCCAGTCGAATTTTACGGGCCAATTTTAGAAGTGAAGTTAGGAATTGCTCCCTACTTTGCCGACACGGTGAAATTGCCCTTTGGAGTACATACGGCGCGCTGTTGGTTAGCTAATGCCCACTTTTTTCTCGCTTTCTTCTTTTTACAAGGTCATCTCTGGCACGCTTTACGCGCGATGGGTTTTGACTTTAAACGAGTAGAAAAAGCCTTAAATGCGATAGAAGCCTAGTTTTTTTGAGGAAAATTAGGATAAATTATCGATTTTCCTAATTTTCCCCGCTGATCAATCTTTCTAACTGTCCCTTATGCCTTACTGTACCTGTTGTAACACCAAATTGCTGCATCACATTGGACGCTCTCGCTCTTATTGGTACTGTAGTTCTTGCCGGCAGGAAATGCCAGTTTCAGAGGGAGAAAACTGTAATCAGGGGCTTTATTCCCTATCAAGGAGAATTAAGAGTTAAACTCACTTATTTCGCAACAAGGACAAATTTTATGGCAAAAATTGGCTTATTTTTTGGCACGCAAACCGGCAAAACCGAAACGGTGGCGGAAATGATTCAGAAAGAATTTGGAGGTGAGGCAATTGTAGAATTACACGATATCTCCTCCGCTTCTA
Organism: Microcystis wesenbergii FACHB-1317; assembly: GCF_014696875.1. Classification (GTDB taxonomy): domain Bacteria; phylum Cyanobacteriota; class Cyanobacteriia; order Cyanobacteriales; family Microcystaceae; genus Microcystis; species Microcystis wesenbergii_A. The sequence continues at coordinate 23,132 of NZ_JACJQV010000196.1, forward strand.
CCGAGGATTTTGCCCCCTACGATGCCCTGATTATCGGTTGTCCCACCTGGAATATCGGCGAATTACAAAGCGATTGGGAGGGTTTTTACGATGAATTGGATGACATTGATTTCGTCTCCAAAAAGGTCGCCTATTTCGGGATGGGGGATCAAATCGGTTATGCGGATAACTTTCAAGATGCTCTGGGGATACTGGAAGAAAAAATCGCCTCCCTGGGGGGTAAAACCGTCGGTTACTGGCCGACAGAAGGTTACGATTTTAACGAGTCGAAAGCCCTAAAAAATGGCAAATTTGTCGGTTTAGCCCTCGATGAAGACAACCAATCCGATTTAACTGAACAACGGATCAAAACCTGGGTCGCGGGACTTAAGGGCGAATTTGGCGTTTAGTTAGCTATCAATCAGTTATCAGTTATCAGTTATCAGTGAATAGTATTAAGTGGCTAGTTCGCAGCTTTCTTTTCACCAATTACTGATTACTGTTTACTGATCACTGAAAAATCCCCTATATCCTTGATTATTATGTCTCGATTACCTGATGCAGTTTGGATTAATGTTAACCCCAGTTTTCGCCGTTTTGATCGCCCGGTGTTGGATTTTTTAGCCAGGGAAGTTGCGATCGCTGATTGGCAATACTGTCAATCTCTTGATCAGCCAGCTTCTCTTGATATTGCCTTGGTATTAATACAAGATTACCTGAAACAATGCGAGCGACCGCTGCATTTAGTCGGCCACGGCACGGGGGGATTAGTAGGATTACTGTATGCGCGTCGTTATCCGGAAAGGGTAAAATCCTTAACTTTGCTCTCTGTGGGAGTCTATCCGGCGATCGATTGGCAAGCTCATTATTATGTGCTATCAAAATTACTGCCTTGTTCTCGTCAAACTTTGCTCAATCAATCGGTTCACAATCTTTTTGGTCATCAATCCTGCGCTTTAACCCAAGAATATCGCTATCTTTTGGAAGAGGATTTATTATTGTCCCTTTCTCCCCATAATCTCTATCAGAATGCCCATTTCGCCCCGGGGACAGTTCCCGTACCCCTGTTAGTCTGTGGAGGAGATATCGATACGATTATCGATCGGCATTTATTGCAGGGATGGCAACCCTGGTTAAAGTCAGGCGATCGCATTTGGAGTTGTCACAAAGGGCGTTATTTTTTTCACTATTCCCACCCCTACAGCGTCAGTCAAGAGATTTTTAGTTTCTGGCGATCTCTAGTTCCACAGGAATTTCTTTCTGAGCAAACTGTAATTATTCCTTAATTGACAAAAATCGAGATTTATGTTAAGGCTAATACCGCTCTTTTGTCCGATCGCAATCTGGATAACGCTGCTGTTCTTTTTTACTGCTCTTTTTCTTGCTGTTGCCCAAGGGCGCCGGCAGTTGCAAAAGCTGCATCGGATTCCCTGTAGTCGCTGTGTTTTTTGTACTGGAGATTATCGCTTGAAATGTGCGGTGCATCCAATGCGTGCCTTTTCGGAAGAGGCGATCGATTGTCGGGATTTTGAGCGAGAAATTCAGGAAAATCCCCTTAATTCTCTCCCCTTGCTGACGGTAACTTTTCACTGGCTATGGAGTGTGTCTAAGCAGAGTATAGTCAGTCTAAAAAATAGGGGGGATGATTACGGACTCAACCCTTGATATACATGGCTTATAGATATTGACACAAAATCAAAAAAGGATGCTAGGCTAAAGGAGTCAGGTAAATTGTCTAGAAATGGAGCGTGAATTATGTCAGGAAGAGGTGGATGGCGCGGTGGCGCAGGACGTAAAAGAGCGTGGCAAAATGGAGAAACTCAGACTATCCGGGTTCCCATTGCCATTAAAGACCAAATACTCGATTTTAGCCAACAATTAGACCGAGGAGAGGCATTTTCCCCCAGAGACTTGCCGCTATTGCTAGAGGAAATTCTCGCTCAGTGGGAAGTTAAATGTCAGGAGAACAATAGCGCAGAATGGCAACCAGTGCGTCAACTATTGGCAGAAATAGAAGCACTACTCGCTCAAGAAACAGAGTTTAAGAGAGGACACGGGAGAAGTAAAGCCCATTGTGGCGTTTTTCGTCATTATAACCTAGATTCTGGCTGTTAAGTCGAGAATATCGTCGATAATCCCTGCTTTTAAAACGGGGAAACCTCCAGTTTGAGCGGTAAGCTATCAGCGTTGAGCTTGCCGCTAGAGGATTTGAGCGCATTTTTTTCTCAGACATCAGCCCTCCTTTGCTAAAATGATAATGATTATCGTTTTAACTAGCAATGGTCAATCAGATTGAGTATCCCCGAGCAGAAAGCCCCGTTATCGAGGAAGATTCGCAAAAAATCGTAAAAATACGCCATACTTGCGCCCATGTCTTAGCAATGGCCGTACAAACTCTCTTTCCTGAAACCAAAGTCGCTATTGGTGACTATTCATGGTTGCGGGGGAAATCTCATAACTTCATTATCACACAGTTGCAAATAATTATCAATTGGTTGAAAGCTAATCGCGATCATTCTCAGTCTCGATCGAGGGGATATTTCGAGGTGAAATCTTGGTCTTTGGCTGTTGACAGCTTTGAATGAGGGGTATAAGGAAGCTCATCTTTGGTAAGTCCCATCAGTTGGAGGAAATTTTTCTGGAAGATCCCTGTTGATTTTATTGAGAAAATTATGCAATAATTAGAGGAGAAGGTAATTCTACTAGCGGTGGTACTTATGCGGGAACCTCTCGTCACTCGTCTATTTCAACCCCGTGACCCCCTACCCTCGCGTCTGGATGCTCTTTGGTTAATCAATCGCGGTGTGGTTAAGGTGATGACGTGGGATGAGGAAGGAGAAATCGTCATCCTCGGCTATTGGGGAGAAAATGATGTGGTCGGCCGTCCCCTATCGCAGATTCAACCCTACGAGATGCAGTGCTGCACTAGCGTTGAAGCTACTTGTCTTCCTCTTGAACGGGGTAGCAGTCTTTCCTCGGCTCTCTGTCGTCACGTTCAACAAACTGAGCATTGGCTCTGTTCCCTGCGTCGCGATCGGCCTAGGCTGCGTTTTCTGAAAACTCTAATTCAATTATCGCAAAAGTTCGGTCGTCCCGCAGAAACGGGCCAGCGTATCGATATCCGTTTCACTCATCGGGAATTAGCCGAAATGGTCGGGATGACCAGAGTGAGCATTACCCGACTCATCAATGAATTCGAGCAACAAGGTCTGATTTCTCGTGCGGGAGGACATATTATTGTTTTACCTTCTGCTGACACCCAATTTCATCCTTATTAGGAGATAAACCTATGGCGATTATTCACTGGGATAAATCGATTCTGACTTTTCATCTCAAAGAAATTATCGAAGATCACGAATCAGGAGATCGAACGGCTCTCTTTGGTTTGGGAACAATTGTTATCGGTGCGGTTGTGCTGCCAGCTGCGGTCAAATTAGGCCGACCAATTCTCAAACAAATTATCAAAAGTGGCCTATCTCTCCAAGCTCGATCGTCACTGATCAAAACTCCTACTATTCCCCACAACCCGATCAATAATTAATTGGATTGCCTCTAGTTAGGGTTTGTGGCAAAAAGTTTTTCCTGTGGGGTGTGGGGTTTTATCGATTTTGAGGGGGTCAATTACCTAATTTTCAGGGAAAAAGTCCAGGGATTTTACCCCCGATCACTCCAAGGGTTGGCACTTTTTGAAGAAAAAAAAGTCCAAAAGTCTTACCCAACAAGATTTTTAGATTTATTCAGCAAACCCTACATAACTGAGGTAAGAGACTCTTGCTGACTTGGTTGCAGATTCGATTTAGCGCGAACAGCGCGGAACATCCCAAAACGACATAAACCCGTGCCAAAGGCCAAACGCATCAGCAGAATTGTCGGCACTTCTCGGACGGATTTAACCAACCCAGTTAGACCAAATTGCCACCAACCTTGGGGACGAATCACCCCCTGCCAAATGGTATCAATCCAAGAGGGTAGAGTGGCTGTTGTCCAGTCAGCAGTCATCACTTCCCCATCTACCAATCCCGTGGCCGCTAACTGTTCGGCAAAACCTTCGATACTGGCAAAAGCGGGGTGAGACCACTGATCCAAAAGTTGGCGCATTACGGGACGTTCCCAGAAATTAAGCGGTTTTTGACGGTCATCTCGCTGATTCCAGTCCGCTACCACCAAGACTCCCCCTGGTTTGAGAACTCGCAGTAATTCCCCAGCAAAAACGGCTTTGTCCGGCATATGGGGACCGGCTTCAATTGACCAGACCACATCAAAACTCTCGTCAGGAAAAGAAAGGTCCATGGCATCATCGACCAAAAAGCGAGCATTTAAATCTGGGGGTGTTAGTTCTTTGGCCCGTGCCACTTGTTTGGGACTAATAGTGACACCGGTAACGGCAAATCCGTAGTCGCGGGCCAGAATGCGACTGCTGCCACCAATACCACAACCGACATCGAGGAGAGTTGCACCGGCGGGTAATTTATCCAAACCTCCCCAAGAGACCATTTCCGCCACAAAGTCGGCTTTTGCCGCTAGAAAGTCTTTTTTTTCTGGTGGGGAACCGTAGTGACCTAAATGGATGTGTTCCCCCCAATAATATTCTAAAATCCCGTCCTCAGTCCATTGGTCGTAGGAATTGGCCACCGAGTCTGATGATTGGTACTTGCGAGAGGAAACAAAATAGACGACGATAGCGATCGCTAGGAGTAACCCTAAAGATGATGTCACCAAAAGTATATTCATTCAATCCTGCTGGGCAAACTGACACAAAGCTTAATAACTCTTAAAGATTATATAACTTTGAGGTTCTGCGGGTTGAGGGCCAACAGGGTTGAGTGACTTTGGTTACTCACCAGAAATTAACTATCGCGTAATGAGGGTTCCGAATTAACCCCACTGGGTAGAACCACTTGATGATCGCGTTCGGCTATGACTTCTGCTTTGGCCTCGGCGACGATATCCCCCAGCACTTCTGCTGTTTCGGCCAAGGAACTCTTAGTTTTTTCGTAGAGAACAACGCCAGTTTTAATCGTTGCTTTGGCGACCGGTTTCAGTAAAGAAATCACGGTGGGGGCCAACAGCAGCGCACCGATTCCGAAAACGATCGCTTTCCCTGGAGTAATTTGTGCTAGTTTTCTCGTTTGTTCTAACATCTGTGTTTTTTCCATGAGCTTTAAACCATTGATTTTGTTGCCTTCAGTCTGTAGATAGCAAAAGTTTTTAACTTAGAAGCATTATCTACCTACGAGTACCATTATAGAATAGTTTTTGAGGGAATATTATTAAGTTTTTTTTCAAGAGAATATAGCCTAGATATTCACCTATCAGTTATTAGTGGATGGGTCAAGACTTCCCCAGATACCGACTCTTAAACCATCATAACAATCTTTGATTTTTATGATGGTTTAATGTCTATTATCACCTCGCTCGAATTCTTCTAATGGAAAAGAACGGGAGGAGAGAATATTTTCTAAATCCAGTCGGTTATAGATGGCTTTAATTAACTTTTTGCTCAATTTTTTAGTAACTTTTTTGGCAATTTTATTAGCTAATTTATCATATTTACTCATGGAGTCTCCCTTTGACCTTGTAGTTGATGAAAAACCAGAGGACGCAAACTATTTAAACCGGCAATAATTGCTGTCCCGTTATGAATTGCGGTGGCTAAAAGTGGATTAAGACCGATGCTAGTGGCCAAAACGAGGGCGACTAAATTCGGGGCGACCACTAGAAAAATATTTTGTTCAATTAAAGCTTTAGTTTCTTGGGCAATAGCGATCGCCTCTAGTAAACTGCTCAGATCATTATTCATCAGTACCACGTCGGCGGTTTCTCTTGCCACTTCCGAACCCTTCTCGAAAGAAATCGACACATCTGCATAGGCCAAAGCCACGGAATCATTGAGACCATCGCCAACAAAAGCGACTGTATGGCCAGAGCGATGCAATTCTCGAACTATTTTAGCCTTTTGTTCGGGAAAAGCCTCAGCATGAACCTGGCCAAAGGGAATATTTAACGCTTGCGCCACTTCTTTCGCCCTTTGTTGATTATCCCCCGTCAACAGATGCACAGTCATGCCATAATCTTGCTGTAGGCGATCGATTAACCAACGACTATCGGCACGCAAAGGGTCAGTATAGTGGATTACCCCCTGAAATTGCCCATTACAGGCGAGATAATTGCGAGACACCCAAGCACTGGCGGGGTTGGCTAAATCACCGCCAAATTCGTCTAAATTGACCCCTTGCTGGCGTAAAAACTTGTCACTGCCCACCAATACCTGATTACCATCAATTTCTGCCCGCATTCCTAGTCCTAACTGGTAATCCCAATCTCCCCTCGGTAAGATTTCCACACCCTGGCGCTGGGCATAATTAGCGATCGCCATAGCGACGGGATGGGTGATCCTTTGTTCGGCCGAGGCCGCTAATTGGAGAATTCGTTCTGGGGATAAGCGGCCAGGGATAGTTTCCACTCCCACCACCATCACTTCCCCCGTGGTCAAAGTTCCCGTCTTATCAAAAACAATCGTATCGATATCTGCCAATAACTCCAAAGTTCTGCCACTGCGTACCAAAACCCCGTGACGGGTAGGGCTGATTCATTCTCTAGTTTGATTCCTTGTTTGTCTGTCTTCAATCGCTTACGGGGCAAGCAAAGCAAGGCATTTTAAAAATTTTTCAGATATTTGTTCTGAGAAATTGACTGAAAACCTTGCCAGATAAGGATTTGATTGAATGACATTTGCGAGAATGAAACGACCCTACCGTGACGGGTGGTATGATTCAACGCACCTAAAAAAGCTGTAGGTAAAGATACCCGAATCCCCGTGACAAAATCGAGGGTGAGAATAGCGGCGGCCCGGGCAGCATCTCGGGTGGTGAGAAAAATTAGTGATGCTAACCCTAAAGAAGGCAAAATCAGGCGATCAGCCAGATTAGCGGCATAATTGGCCATGCGGGTATCATGGACAGGAGCTTTTTGCAGAAGTTCGATACTGGCAGCGGCGCGAGTTTGTTGACCGACTCGTTCACAGGTGAGGCGGATCTGACCGGAACGAACTAAGGTGGAGGCATAAACGAGAGTTCCTTTTCGGGCGACAATAGGCAAGGATTCCCCGGTTAGTTGCTGTTGGTCGATTACCGCTTCCCCTTGCCAGACTGTGCCATCAACGGGGATGCTTTCCCCGGGATAAACCACCACTGTCTCGCCAATTTGGACAGCATCACTGGTAATTTGCTTGATTTCGCCGTCTTTTTCCACCCAAGCGTAATGACCGATTGTATCTAATAAATTAGCCGTTCGTTTTTCCGTTGCCCTAGCGGTACGATCGCGAATAATGTCCCCCAATTCATGGAGGGTGATAATCAGGGAAGGTGTCAATAATTTCCCTTGAAAACCGCTAAAAATCAGGGCTAAGAGGTCTAAACAATCGATATTTAGTTTACGCTCTCCGAAGATACTTTTCAGCGCCCGGGCTGCCACGGGAAAAGCTGCGGCTAAAAGGACGCTTCTGGCCAAGATGCTCAAACCGGGTTGGGGAAAACGTTGACAGGCGATCGCAAGGAGGGTGGCGGCGGTAGGAAGGGCAAGGTTAGACCATTCTTCTTTACCTAGTTTTTGGGGCTTGTCTGGCTCGATCGAAGACTCGTTGGGCTGATTGAGCATTTTTTGCCAAAGCGAGCCAAAATCCCTGTTTATTTCAGGGGTGAGGGCGGGAGCATACTCGATCACCAGAGAGGCGGCGGCGGCGTTGATGCGGAAATGGGTAATGGCGGGATGGGAAGTTAATTTTTGTTCTAAGGTCTTGACAAAATGCCTATCAGATGCTAGGCGGGAAATTCGCAAGCGCAGCCGACCAGGGAGAGAGTGAACAACGCTTACGGAATTGAGGGAAAGTTTGCTTAAGTTCATCGGAGTAAAATCTAGCTAGTTTCAAGATTACTGTCAGAATTGGCTAAATTAAGTAGATTGATCAGACGAAAGCCTAAATCTAACTCGGAGAGGCCGGCTGCTTCGTAGGTAATTGCCAGAGAGGCAGCGGTAGGATTAAGGCGATGACTAAGAACAATTGTCTCAGCTGCGAGGAGGTGGTTTAATCTTTTAGCAAAGGCAGCATCTTGACTTAAACGGTCGATACGAAGGCGAATTCGTCCCGGTACCGAGTGAACAATGCGACAACCCGGTATTATTTCCTGATTGCTATAATCTGGGCTTTTTTCGGCAGTTTTTGGGTCACTGGTGAAGGGAGATTTTAACTGTTGGAAAATTTGTCGCGAGATACTGGCTACGGCTAAATTAACTAATAGTGCATTGGCCCCTCGCAGTTGAAAACGACTGGTAATAAATAATCCCATTAAAACTGGAATAATCATCTCCACTTCATTATGTTCTCGCAGAAATTCGGCCAATTGTATTTGCGGATCCTCGCTGGTGGCCGATTGTGTCGAGACAATTTCTGTGTTAGTGATCATAATTTTATCTCCTACAAAAAGATAGTAAGTAGTCGTGCAAAATAAATTTCCTAGTGAAGATGGGCAAAAGGCAAAAGCTTTATCGAAATGTGTAATTAATTTTGCCTAGGTACTTATTCAACTCTTAGTTGTTTGTCCCTGTGGAATTGCCCTCAATCCATTCGTAAAAAGCCATAGATTCCGGGGAACAACGGCTGCATCCTCCGCATTTTTCTAGGGAAATCAGGCGAATTCGCCCTTTTTTCAGCAAGCGATCGAGCATGGGACTTAAGGCATCCGCTGACATCCGAAAGTGTGTAGATAAGTCAGACAGAGATGCTTTCTGATTTTTGGCAAGATAAGCCTGTATATCGGTTAAAATCATGGTTTATAAGCGAAAAAAATCGAGAAAAGTTACTTGATTGCGGTGGGTTACGGCGAATCTAAATAATTAATTAGTTGCCTAGCTTTTTGTCGCCTAACCCACCCTACTTTTAAATTGCCGGACGGTTGATTTTTCGGGGAGGGAGATTTTTTAAGGTGAATAAAACCCCGACTACGGTTAAACCCATCAAGACTATCCAAAAGAGAGAAAACCCCGGATGTCGAGAAAAAGTGGCGATTTGATAGAAGGAAGTGGCAACAATATAGGCCATTCCTGTGGTCCAGAGGGCAATAAAAACAGTCCAACCGGCATTAGTTTCGCGATATACGGCCGATGTGGCCGAAACACAGGGAAAATAGAGCAGAACAAACAAAAGATAGGCAAAAGCACCCGCTTGACCATCAAATCTTTTCGCCATCGCCCCAAAGATTCCTAAATCTACCTCTTGCTTCTCGGCAGCCGTTTTTTGATCTTGCACATCACCAATATTCAAACCCAAGGGATCAAGTAATTGATTGGGTAATTGCGCTAAATTGGCGGGAATAGTGGCGATAGCTGCCTTAATTTGCCCCCAAAAGTCGAATTTTTCGGCTGCTACCCCCTGATTAGGGTTATCTTCCCCCGCTAGTTGGCTGTAAATTGAGTTTAAGGTTCCTACCATCGCTTCTTTGGCAAAAACTCCCGTAAAAATGCCCACCGTTGCCGGCCAATTTTGCTGCTCTAGTCCCATGGGTGAGAAAATAGGAGTTACAGCTTTACTGGTGGCACTTAAAACCGATCGCTCGCTGTCTTGATTACCAAAAGAACCATCAAAACTGACGGAGTTGAGTAGTCCCAAAATCATCACCATTAAAACGATAACTCGTCCAGCTTTCCATAAAAACGCTTGCAGACGTTCCCAAGTGCGAATTAAAACCCCTTTTAGACGCGGTAGATGATAGGGAGGCAATTCCATAATAAAGTGACTGACTTCTCCCTTGAGTAGGGTTTTTTTCATCACCAATCCCGTCAAAATAGCGGCGAGAATTCCTAAGATATAAAGACCAAAAACGATGTTTTGACCACCTATAGGGAAAAAAGCCGCCGCAAATAGGGCATAAACAGGTAATCTGGCCCCACAGGACATAAAAGGGTTCATCATAATCGTCATTAAACGATCGCGGGAATTTTCCAGGGTCCTGGTGGCCATAATTGCCGGCACACTGCAACCAAATCCCACTAGCATGGGAACAAAGGATTTACCAGGCAATCCCACCAAACGCATCAATCGGTCCATGACGAAGGCTGCCCGGGCCATATAGCCAGAATCCTCTAAAATTGACAAAAAGAGGAACATAAAGCCAATTACGGGGATAAAAGTGGCGACGGTTTGCACACCTCCCCCCGCTCCATCAGCGAGCAGAGCAATTAGCCAACCCGGGGTATGAATTGTTTGTAAAACTTGGGCAAAACCATCGACAAAGATAGTCTGGGCAGTTAAATCGAAGAAATCGATAAAGGCAGCACTAACATTGATGGTAAACAAGAACATTAGGTACATTACGCCCAAAAATATCGGAATTCCCCACCAGCGATCGAGAACAATCCGATCAAGGCGATCGGACATGGTATCATTTATCTGTCCAGTCCGTTGAGTGGCTCCCTGGGTAACTTGCTGAATAAAGCCATAACGAGTATCAGCAATTAAAATATCGAGGTCTTCCCCTAAAACTTGGTGTATTTGTCGTCTATGCTTGACGATAATGCTTAATAGTTCCTGTGAACTCAATTCTGGGGCGATGCGATCCTCGTATTGCAGTAGATTTAAAGCGGTCCATCTTGGCTCAACGATCCTTTTACTGCTATGGTCGTTAATGTAGGTAACAATCTCGTTCAGAGCTTCTTCAATTACCGCAGGATAAGCCACATAAGCAGCAGTATGGCTAATATTACTGACTAATTGCCCAATTTTTTGCTTTAATTCTCCGATTCCTTCCCCTTTAACCGCACTAATCGGCACGACAATTGCATCCATGCGAACGCTTAAGAGTTGCGGATTAACCACAATACCCCTAGTTTTGGCCACATCCATCATATTCAGGGCAATCAACATCGGTAAACGCATCTCCATGATTTGGGTAGTCAGGTAGAGATTGCGCTCTAAATTAGAAGCATCGACGATATTAATCACTAAATCCGCTTCTCCTGACAGTAGATAGTCCCTAGCGACTAATTCATCCATTCCCGTTTCCCCTTCTTCCACATCGAGGGAATAGACTCCGGGTAAATCCACAAGGGTGATATCTTCCCCGTTAACTTGAAATCGTCCCTCCTTGCGATCGACTGTTACTCCCGGCCAGTTGCCGGTCCGTTGATTGGCCCCTGTGAGAGCATTAAAAAGGGTAGTTTTGCCACAGTTAGGATTGCCAATTAAGGCGATAATCGGTTTGACCATAATTTAGGATATTGAGTGACGAATAGGCTGAGATGATTAAATTTAGCTTTCTGGGTCTATTTCTTCGACGATTAAAGTGTCTGCCTCCTGTTTACGCAGACTGAGATGAAATCCCCGCACTCGAATCTCGACGGGATCCCCCAAAGGTGCCACACGAATGACGGTAAACTCTGTCCCCGGAGTTAATCCCATTGATAACAATTTTCCTTTGTATCCGCGCAATGCTCGGTCATAACCGACGACTTTACCCGCTTTTCCTATGGGTATCTCCCGCAGAAATGTTCTTACTTCAGTTAGGTCTTTTTTAGGTTCCAGTTTTTTCGGTTGACTGTCACTAACGAGGATTTTTTCGGCCATTTCTGCCCCGATACCGATACGATTGTCTTGAATGCCAATTAAAACTGATCCCCTCGGTTGGGAGCTAATTACCTGTAATTGAATGCCGGGGTTTAATCCCATACCTAGGAGTCGATTAATCCCTCCTGTCCCCTGAAATCCCACTAACCAGACGGTTTTTCCCATTTCCACTTGTGCGAGGGGATAGGTGGCAGCCAAGTCATTACCCGTGGGAGTGACATTATCTAATTCTGTCTTTTTACCACCCCAACGAAAAAATTGGGCTTTATTTGCCGATTTTTCTGGTTTTTCTGGTTGATTAGGTCTAATTTTATCGTCCATGCTTTTCTTATCTCCAAAGGTAAGGCAATGAAGGTCTTTCATTCAAGAGTGACAATAATTTCTTGATAGCTCATCGAGTTTACTGAAGTAGCCAAAGGGTGAGAACTGCGCTAATGTCAGCCTCAGTCAACGGTTTTGAAACTGTCTCGAAATTGCGATCTCTAAAACAAATGCTAATTATTCTCAATTACCAGTGTAATCCCAAAGGGGAGACAGAAAAGAAAAATATTTCTTTAAAAAAGTCACAAGTCTCCGATAAATGGCGATCGCTCAGAGACGAAAATCTTCTTAATGCCGAAAAATTCTCCCTTGCAAGGGAGATTCCCCCAGCTATCTACCAATTAATTGCATCCAGCTACTGGGAACAGAAAAAGCTATATTTAATAAGTAAATCGAATCTGTCTTTCTGTTTAAAGACCTATGGATAACAAAATTCTCGACGTTCACCATCTCACCGTTGAATTTTCTAATCAGAAAAGAACAACAGTCGCCGTTAATAACATTAGTTTTAGCTTGCAGAAAGGTCAAGTTCTCGGTTGTGTGGGGGAGTCGGGTTCAGGAAAATCTGTCACCTCCCTCGCACTCATGGGATTGGTTCCCTCTCCGGGAAAAATTACCGGGGGAGAAATTTGCTTTCGTCCGGCAAAAGGTCAGTCAATGCAAGTAGTAGATTTATTATCTATTCCCCCAGAAGAATTGCGTTATTATCGCGGGGGAGAAATGGCGATGATTTTCCAAGAACCAATGAGTTCTCTTAATCCAGTCTATAACATCGAGTTTCAACTCACCGAAGCAATTTTACTGCATCAAAAAGTCACACCCGAACAGGCAAAAAATCAAGCCATCTCTCTACTGCAAGAAGTGCGCTTATTACCCAGTGATGAACAGTTGGAGGAGCAGTATATAGAAACTTTTCCCTTAGAAAATAAAGGTCATGTCAGAGAAAAAATTAGAACTTATATTCAGGAACAAAAAGAGGCAATTCTCAAGCGTTATCCTCACGAATTATCGGGGGGACAATTACAAAGGGTAATGATTGCCATGGCGATTTCTTGTAATCCTACCCTATTAATTGCCGATGAACCAACCACCGCTTTAGATGTGACTGTCCAAGCAGAAATATTAAGATTATTACGCGATTTGTGTAAAAGCGATCGAGAAATGTCAATGGTTTTTATCTCCCACGATTTAGGAGTTATTAACGAAATTGCCGATCAAATTGTCGTGATGTATCAAGGAGAAATTGTCGAACAGGGACCGAAAGAAGAAGTATTAAATTATCCCCAACATCCCTACACAAAAGGTTTACTTGCCTGTCGTCCCCGCTTAAACTCTCGTCCAGAAAAATTACCCACCGTCAGCGATTTTTTACAAGTGGAAAAAGACTCTCAAGGTAAGATTATTGACTTACAGGAAATTACTCCACCAGCAGTTAAATTTATTACTCTCCAAGAAGAAGAAAGCAGAATCGCAGGTTTACAGAATCACGAGAATATTTTATCGGTAGAAAATTTATCGGTTAGATTTCCAGTTAAGGGAGTTTTCGGGCAAGTAAAGACCTTTTTTAATGCCGTAGATCAGGTCAGTTTTGCCGTTAAACGGGGGGAAACCCTGGGTTTAGTCGGTGAGTCGGGCTGCGGAAAATCTACCTTAGCAAGGACAATTCTGCGCTTAATTCCTGCCACTTCTGGAGATATCTATTTCCAAGGAGAAAATCTCGCTAAATTAAACCCCAGCGATCCAAAATTAAGACTACTGCGCCGGGAATTACAGATAGTTTTTCAGAATCCCTACAACTCCCTAAATCCCCGTTTATCCATCGGTAAAGCAATTTTAGAACCGATGGTTATTCATCATACCGGCGGCAATTCCCAAAAACGAGTAAAATATTTATTAGAACGAGTTAAACTTGATCCTAATTGGTTTGATCGCTATCCCCATCAATTATCAGGAGGACAACGACAAAGGGTTTGTATTGCCCGCGCTTTAGCCTTAAATCCTCAGTTTATTATCTGTGATGAATCTGTCTCTGCTTTAGATGTTTCCGTACAAGCGGGAGTCTTAAATTTACTCAAAGAATTACAGCAGGAATTTAATCTCACTTATATCTTTATTTCCCACGATTTAAGTGTCGTCAGATTTATGAGCGATCGGATTATGGTGATGAATAAAGGTAAAATTGAGGAAATGGGTACAGCTAACCAAATTATTAACTCTCCCCAAAGTGATTACACGCGTAAACTTATCGCTTCTATTCCCCAATTTACCGAAAGTCTTGCTAGTTAAGTAGCTGGTTATAATTGAATTAAAAATGGATTTTAGCTTCGATCCCCCCTGCCCCCCTTGATAAGGGGGGTGCCGATAGGCGGGGGGATCCCCCTTGATAAGGGGGGTGCCGATAGGCGGGGGGATCCCCCTTGATAAGGGGGGTGCCGATAGGCGGGGGGATCCCCCTTGATAAGGGGGGTGCCGATCCCCCCTGCCCCCCTTGATAAGGGGGGTGTCTGACAACTTTTAACACCTACCTACTTAAAATTAGCCATCAAACCTAAAGGATTAGCTGCCTCTAATTGTGCCGATAAACCTAACAAAGTGATTTCATCAGCAGGTTTACCCACTAACTGGATTCCCACAGGTAAACCCTGACTATCAACTCCCGTTGGTAAAGCAATTGCGGGCAAACCACTCGCATTAGCAATCGGGGAAGGGGCAATCCAACCAATCATCTTATTAACCGCTGCTTCCGGTGGTAAATTTTCCCACTCACCAATTCCGGGAGGTTGATGTAGGAAAATAGGCAAAAGTAAGACATCAAAATTATCAAACATCGCCACAATTTGCCGCGAAATAACGTGCATCTGCTGCACTGCTTGCAGGTACTCCCCCGCGCTGCCAGAATTCTCTAATAACCATTGATTAAGAGGACTTAATAACTGCTTAGGAATTCCCGTCGCTGCCGTTCCCGCTTGCCAAATACGGCGAAAAGGAGCGATTAAAGCCTGTAAATCGGGAGAATACTCGGTTAAGTGATGCCCCATACCCTCTAAAATTTTAGCCGTAGCGAGGACAGCATTTTTATAAACGGAAGCCGCCTCGCCGAAGGGGGATACGGAAGTAGAAAAAGCGATTCTTAGGGGTTTTATGCCTCTCTGAGTGGCTTCTAGGAAAGAAAAGGGCGGATCGGGTAGCCAGTAGGGATCGCCCGTCGTATAGCCCGAAATCACGGTAAGCAGCGCCGCCCCATCTGCCACCGTCTTAGAAAGAGTGCCGTTAGTGGCGATACCGCTTTGAAATTCCCCCACCGGGGCATAGGAAACGCGCCCACGACTGGGTTTTATCCCCACCAAACCGCAACAACCCGCCGGAGTACGCACCGAACCGCCACCATCGGAACCCTGGGCAATCGGGCAGAAACCCGCCGCTACCGCCGCCGCCGCACCGCCACTGGAACCGCCTGCGGTATAATCGCGGTTGAAGGGGTTACGAGTCGGCAAAAAACCCGGATTTTCGGTGTAGGGAAAGGAACCTAACTGGGAAGTGGCAGTTTTGCCCAGAAGGATAAAACCCGCCATTTTCATTCTGGTGACGATTCCTTCGTCGTATTGGGCAATATTTCCCTGTAAAGCGGCGACTCCGTAACTAACTGGCATTCCGGCGACGGCATTTAAGTCTTTAATGGCGGTGGGAACTCCAAAAAAAGGCGGTAATTCGGCAGTATCGGTGATTTGACTTAATTGTTCTGTTTGGGCGCTGGCGGTTGCCAGGGCGCTTTCCCCGGCGACATGGACAAAACTACCGATTTGACTGTCAAATTTTTCAATTCTGTCGAGGTATAAATGGGTTAATTCTAGGGGGGAGATTTGTTTAGTGCGAATCAGTTGGGCTAATTCTAGGGCAGATTTTTGCAATAATTCATCACTCATGAGCGATCGAGTTAAAATAGGTAAGTGAAGATAATTATATTCGTTAGTGGGAAGATGGTTTTAAAGGAAAAAAGAAAAAGCAAAAAGCAAAGAAGACATTGAAGTAAAAATTTCCCCGTTTCCTATCCCCTATCCCCCCTTGTCTTTGAAAATTATGACCCCACAGTTAATTGAAATTCTCTCGGCTGAAGAAATTCGTCGCACTATTACCCGTTTAGCTTCCGAAGTTATCGAAAAAAGTGGCGATTTAAATAACTTGATTTTGATCGGTATCTACACGCGAGGAGTGCCTTTAGCTAATTTAATTGCTAATCAAATTGAGAGCTTAGAAGGGGTAAAAGTTCCCGTAGGAGCGATCGATATTACCTTCTATCGCGACGATCTTGATCGCATTAAAACTCGCACTCCTGCCAAAACCAAAATGCCCCTAGATGTCACGGGAAAAACCGTGATTTTAGTCGATGATGTTATCTATAAAGGTCGCACGATCCGCGCCGCTTTTAATGCTATTATTGAGTATGGCAGACCGCAAAAAATCCGCTTATTAGTCCTCGTTGATCGTGGTCATCGGGAATTACCAATTCACCCAGATTTTACGGGCAAAAAACTACCCACCGCAGCCGAGGAACAGGTAAAAGTTTATCTACAAGAGATTGACGGCAAAGATGGGGTGGAATTAATCAAATAAACAGAGGATTGGTAACTAATCCCCGGAGGAAAATAATAATCGCCCCTTGATAAGGGGGGGGGGCCGATCCCCCCTTAATCCCCCCTTATTAAGGGGGGCATCTGATAATTTTTAACGCCTACCTACTTAACAAATTTAACCATCGAATTACTAAAATCTGCTGAAGCTTTTACCCTCTATATATTTGCTAAATAAAAAAATCATCTATTTTTAGGGCAAGGTAAAAGCAGCAATTACGGGATAATGATCGGAGGGAATAAGATTCAGCCAACGGCAAGGATCGACTTTTGCCCAATCTAACTGCAAACGGCTATCATAATAAATGGTATCGATGGCTAAATAGGGGGTATCGGTGTAATTATTAAAGCTCATTTGTTCTGCTAATTCCAAATCGGCTAAAGCGTCCTTTAATTGAATTTCTGACTGGAGAGGTTGAGTTAAAATCTGACGGGGTAATTGCTGAGAATTAACATTAAAATCCCCCGTTAAAAATAGGTAATCTTCTGTTAAATCTAGTTGACAAAAACGCTCCTGTATGCACTTAGCACCTAAGTCCTTAGCTTTGTCGCTATAGTAATCGAGATGGGTGTTATAAAACTGCAAAGTTTGCCCCTCAAGAGTGCGAAATTTAGCACCTGTTACCATGCGGGGATAAGGATTACCCCAAGCTTCGGTAATACTGCCAACAATATCGGGAGTTTCTGATAGCCAAAATTCGTATATTTCTAAACATTTTAACCGACTTGGTTGATATAAAATCGCACAATGTTCATCTAATCCTGTCCCCCTGCGATCACTACCTAAACTTTGGTATTTTGGCAATAAACGGTGTAGATCCAATAGTTGATTAGCGCGAGCTTCCTGAGTACCAATTATATCGGGAGAATAGTGAGCAATTAGAGCCGCTACTGCTTCCCTTCTTACTCGCCAATTACGCTCATCGGGATCGGGTTTATCGTAGCGAATATTAAAGGACATTGCTGTTAGTTTCATAGAAAAATGGAGAATGGGGAAGGAAATTATGAATTAGGGAGTGGAGAGTTTTGTCAGTGAACAGTAAACAGTAAACAGTAATCAGTGAACTGAAAACTCACATCTGATAACTGATAACTGATCACTGATAACTGATCACTGATAACTGATAACTGATCACTGATAACTGATCACTGATTCAAGACTGACTCCTAATAATTAATTATCAGGATTTTTTGGCAATTGTCCAAAAGGGAAAAGTCTGACTGGGATTGATGATAACTCCCGTGATGCCATGGCGAGCAAAAGCGTATTCCTTGGTTTGCCAAAGGGGAATATAGGGAACTTCATCGGCGAGAATTTCTTGAATTTTGCCAAAAATCTGCTTTCTTTTGGCTGGGTTACTTTCCCGACGGGATTGTGCGATTAATTGATTCATTTCTTGACTGTAAAAAAATGAGCCTTGACTTTGCGATCCTCCTTCTTCGCAGCCAGTTTCTGTGGAACCTTTAGCACAATCTAAAAAGGGATAAATATAGTTATCTGCATCCAAAAAATCGGGATACCAATTAGATAGAGCAGTGGTATAAAGTCCCCGGCTAATATTACGGAAAAATGCCGCTCCTAGGATACTATTGGGTTCAAATTGAATCATATTATCTAAATCCCGTTTTGCTAGAGCTTTCATCACTGCCGCCACGCTGCTGGAAGTGATCGATCCCGAGGAGTGCCAAACTTCTACAATTGCGGGTTTTTCTGGACTATAACCAGCAGTTTTTAGTAATTGTTTTGCTTGCTCTATATTATGGTTGCCATAGCGCTCTTTAAACACCGGTTGTGACTCGGAAAAAGTAGTAGGAATGAGACTAAAAAGAGGTATCCCTTGACCTTGTAAAATGCGATCATTAAGTAGATCTCGATCGACTAGAGAAGCAATTGCTTGTCGCACTAAAATATTATCGGTGGGTTCACTTTTGAGATTGACGCTCATAAAGTTAATTGCTGCCCCAGAAGATTCCAGTGCTTGCCATTTTCCCTGGGCTGCTTCTGTGCGTAATTTTCTCACTTGAGGAGGGAGTAAAGATTGATAAGCAATATCCACCGCACCTGTTTGAAAACCGTTAAATAAATTGGCAGGATTCGAGAGATAAATTTGCACATTAACTCCCTTATTTTTGGCCGGTTCTCCCCAATAGCGATCAAAGGCTTCTAAACTAAAAGAATCGCTAGTAACTGCTTTTAATTGATAATGTCCTGTGCCGATAAATTCTTCGGGTTTAAATTTACCCTCGCCAATTTGATAAAATTTGGGTGAAACTGCACAGGCTCCGGGATAAGCTAAAAGAGCAGGAAAGGCGGCAAAAGGTCTGGTTAATTTAATAGTAATTTCGTCTTCTTTGGTAGCAGTGATTTTATCAATTGTATCCCGGAGAAGAAAGGAAGGTTCACCACCATTTTTGATAAATCTTTCTAGGGAAAACTTCATCGCCTCTGCGTTAAAAACCGTGCCATCATGAAAAATAACTCCTCGACGTACTGGGATAGTATAAGTCAAACCATCGGGGCTAATTTGGGGTAATTCCGTGGCCAGGAGAGGCTTTAAATTAGTGGTTCCTTCGGCGTAGGTGTAGAGAGTTTCACCGAGATTATAAATAATAAAAAGTCCCGCTAACTCATAACTATCGGCAGGATCGATCGAGCGTGGTTTTAGGGTTGTTCCGATTATCAGGCGATCGCTATCCCGTGGGGGTAAATTGGAATTAGTGGACTGACAGCCCACGGTCAGAAGAAGACAGAGGCAAAATAAACTTAAATAGCGATAAAGTTGGCGTAAAGGTCTCATCGATAGCGATTAACGGCAGCTAGGTATCAATCAATCCTATCATTTTTGTGCATAATCTTTTCCCCTAGGTCCCCTTAAGGAACTAGGTTGATTGCTTAATTGGTTGGGAAAAATTCTTCAATAACTGCACTAATTACCCAGACAATTAAACTAAATTTTCCGGTGGAGGATGACAAAAACTTGATCAATTTGGACAAGAAGAAGACCCTGGACAGCAAAGGGTTTAAATGGTTCAGAATAGCTGGAGCTATGGAGGCAGATAAACAGGGGAATGGGTCAGATTTTTCCACCTAGATCAGGTTCCAGCAACGAATTAGAAACTCATCTTCTTTTATAAACCTCTTGCATCATTAATTTTTCAGAGTTCAAAAACGGCAGAAATAAGGATTAAATGGCATAAAGTTTATAAATAGACTATTTAACTGATTATTATTCATTCTTAATTCTCCTGACTACTGACTACTGGCTACTGACTCCTAACCCTAACAACAATTTTTGATTTTTACAAGAGGTCTTATCTATCAGCCATTTAGGTTAATCCTGTCCCTTCTAAACAAGCTCGATCGAAAATTGCCCCCGGGGTTACTGCCGAGGCTAAACTAGCACAAAGAAGATTGGCATCAGTAAAATTTGTTCCCCGTAAAACCGCCCCGAAAAAAATTGCTTCCTCTAAATCGGTTGCCGACAGATCTGCTCCGGACAGATTAGCGCTAGTAAAATCCGCTTGGGTTAAAATCGCCCCGACAAAACTCGCTCCCCGGCCATCGACACCGCGAAAATCCGCCCCAGACAAATCTAGATGATTAAAAACCGCCCCGGCTAAAAAAGCGCCGGCCAAACTTGCCCCAGTGACGATCGCATCGAGGAGAATTGCCCCGCGTAAATCGGCATTCCGAAAATCTGCTCCCCTTAAATTTGCCCCCGTCAGGTCAGCACCGCGTAAATTTGCCCGTAAATTCGCCCCGGCTAGGTCTGCACCCGCTAAATCAGCCCCTGACAAGTTCATGCCCGCTAAATCTTTTATCTCACCCTGACGAATTGCTAATAAATCAATACTGGGAAAAGTCATGTTCAGCCACGGTTAAATACTGTAAAAATATCTTAGAATATTCGTAAACCTTTGTTAAGAAAGCGCTCCATGTCCCTAGAGCTATTATCCCTAGAAAATATTGAAGAAATCGCCCACCAATACGGGTACTGGGCAGTATTTATCGGCATCACCCTCGAAAATACCGGGATTCCCATCCCCGGGGAAACCATCACCATTGTCGGCGGCTTCCTTGCCGGTGGCGGTGATTTGAACTATTGGTTAGTTTTAGTCAGCGCAATTACAGGAGCAGTTTTGGGCGATAATTTTGGCTATTGGCTCGGTCGCGCTGGAGGTTGGCCGTTTTTGTTAAAAGTTGGCAAATTCTTTCGGATTCCGCCTCAAAAACTAGAATTAGCCAAGGAACAATTTAGTAAAAATGCACCCCGGGCGGTCTTTTTCGGTCGCTTCGTGACCCTGTTAAGAATCTTTGCAGGTCCCATGGCGGGAATTGCCCGAATGCCCTACGGTCGCTTTTTCCTCTGTAATCTCGGTGGGGCGACGGTGTGGGCGACGATTATGGTGACATTATCCTTCTTTTTAGGCCGTTTGTTCCCCTTGCACCAGTTAGTCAGTTCTATGGCTCGTTTTGGTATCTTGGCTTTAATTATCCTCCTGGCCTGGACAATTATCCACCCCATCCTTGAGTCACGGAAAACGGCGGTTTAAGGCCAGAAAAAGCGGTTATCAGAAATAACCGCTTCTGCAATTTTACAAGAATCTCTTTAACGTTCGCGGCGCCCGAAGTTTTTGCGCTCACCGCCGCCGCCACCACCAAAATTATCTTCTCTGGGACGAGCTTTATTGACTTTCATCTGTCGTCCCATCCATTCGGCCCCGTCAAGAGTTTCGATCGCCTTTGCTTCTTCCTCATCGGAGGACATTTCCACAAAACCAAAACCGCGCATTTTACCCGTTGCTTGATCTACGGGCAAGTAAACGCGACTAACCGTGCCGTATTCAGCGAATACGCCGTACAAGTCCTCTTTCGTGACTTCATAAACCAGATTACCAACGTAAATCGTCATGGATTGTCTCCCAATATCACAGCCATTTCGAGAAGGAGATCGGACACAACCCAGTCAAGGCCATCAGGGAAAAACCGCTTCTGTTTGAAACCAATGCTGCTACCGAACCTAACTACTCTCTCTAAACTAGCATAGCTTATCAGTGAGCAGTGAGCAGTGAGCAGTTATCAGTAGGAGTATGGAGTATTAATACCATTTTTCTTTATTCGTCGCCCTCACCCCCTACCTTCTCTCCCAGAACGGGAGAGAAGGTGAGGGCAATTAACCATCTCTGGCATTACTTGTCAAAAATGGCCTTAGACGGCAGTATCCTGGAAATTTTTAATCCCTGAGGGCTGAGATTTTTTCTTTAATGTGGCCATGGCACCACCAAGAGTTAAAATTGCCAACACTGTGCTAGGCTCTGGTATAGGTTTAAATGCTTGTGAACCGATACTTGTTCCGTTTAAATTAAGAGAAGCAACAATCCCATCCCCTGCAACTAAACCATCGGTTTCCAATTCAAAGGATAAATTGGCGGCTAATATATCTGAACGAGTAATTCCGAAATCAAAGGGTACAAAGCTATTGGTTATAGCAAAAGCATCGGGACCAGCTAAGATCAGATCGGCACCATTTGGAGAGGTTGAGCCAGGGGCGGTTGTAAAATTAGAAGACGATCCCGGTGACAATTTTTCAAAGAACAATGGAATGAATATAACTATGTCCCGATGAATAACGATAACAATATAGATGATCCTGCTAAGAGAAATTGGTTGAGTTCCCTTAGGATTAATAGCACTGAAACTCAAATTAAAAGTATCGCCTGGATTAAAAGTAGTAGGCAAAAAGCGAGAAAACTCAGTTTGATAACTGACAGTAGCGGCATCTGCTTTGGCACTATTAACCAATGCCAAGCTAACACCCAGTGCAAGACCTAGTGCGGAGAGTTTTTTCATGCTGGTATGAAGTTGTTGTAAGTCGATGTGACACGACCATATAAGTTTTTATTCAATCTGTCAAGCAATTTTGGCTCTTCGTTACTCTTTATACTAAATCAACAGACAAGATGCCAAGATAACATACTTCTAACCCAAAAATTCCGAAAGTTTCTCAAGCCATAGCCTCTCCGTTTTATTAGTTTCAGTTTATTGTTGATTCCCTCGACCACCCCATTCGTTGTCCTTTGCTCGAAATAACTAATTATTTCTCCAAACCAGTTTCGGATTGTTTGACAACTCTTGGTAAAAACACTGGA